>CAYNDS010000006.1:31661-32404 GCA_964395885.1 uncultured Solibacteraceae bacterium
TGGTCCTCCGGCTTTCTGCCGGCGTCGTATCAGGGCAGTCTGTTCCGGCAGGGCGAGACGCCGATCCTGAACCTGAAGCCGCCGGCAGGCGTGACGCCGGACCGGCAGCGCAGCCGCCTGGAGTTTCTCAAGGCTTTGAACGAGCGCTGGGGCGCCGACAAGTCCGACGACACGGAACTGGATGCGCGCGTGCGCAGCTACGAACTCGCCTACCAGATGCAGGCGGCCGCACCGGAGGCTGTCGACCTTTCGAAGGAAACGGCGGCGACCAAGGCGATGTACGGCATGGATCAGGCGGCGACACAGGACTTCGGCCGCAACTGTCTGCTGGCGCGACGGCTGGTGGAGCGCGGCGTTCGCTTCGTCGAGTTGTATTGCGGTTCCGGCTCCGGCTGGGACGCACATTCGAACATCGAAGGCAATCACGGCAAGTGGTGCCGCGTGTCGGATAAGCCGATCGCGGGACTGCTGGCGGACCTCAAGCAGCGCGGCTTGTTGAAGGACACCCTGGTGGTCTGGGGCGGCGAGTTCGGCCGGACTCCGTTCAATGAAAAGGGCAATGGCCGCGATCACAACCCGTGGGGATTCACGATGTGGTTTGCGGGAGGCGGCGTCAAGGGCGGCCAGACGATTGGCGAGACGGACGAAATCGGACTACGTGCGGTCGATAAGTTGTACCATGTTCACGATGTCCACGCGACCATCCTGCATCTGCTCGGTCTGGATCACCTGCGGGTCACCTA
>CAYNDS010000006.1:32414-47120 GCA_964395885.1 uncultured Solibacteraceae bacterium
TCCAACCATGACGGATGGAAAGCTGATGCCGGAGTTGTTCGCCTGAGCGTTCTCGCCCTATTGTTTGCGGCTCTGGAGCCTGGCAACTCCGCCGCGCTGGTCGTCCGCCTGAAGCGCCGTGACACGTCGGCGCTCGACGAACTCTACACGGCGTATGGCCGGCTGGTCTATTCGCTGATCCTGCGGATCGTTCGGGACGCGGGAACGGCGGAAGATCTCACGCAGGAGACGTTCCTGCGCATCTGGAACCGTGTGGCGGCGTTTCAGGACGAGCGCGGACAGTTGGGCCCCTGGGTGATGGCGATCGCGCGCAACCGAGCCATCGATTATCTGCGATCGGTCCAGGGACGCGCCTCGCTCACTTCGGTCGAGATTCACGCATCCGAACATCCATCGTTGTTCGTCACTATGGAGGAGGACCTGTTGAATTCCGAACGGGGCCGCAAGCTGAAGGCCGCGTTCGAGCATTTGAACGAGAATCACCGTCTGGTGATTGAACTAGCGTATTACGAGGGCTTGTCGCAGACGGAGATGGCGGAGAAGTTGAACCAGCCGCTCGGGACGATCAAGACCTGGACGCGCATGGCGCTGAAGACCCTGCGGGAGTCGATCGGCGTGGAGATCCTGTGATGAGTAACGAAGAGCGGCAGGAACAATACGAACTCTTCGTGCTCGGCTTGGCGGATGCCGAGGCGGCCGAGGAGATCCGTGCGCTCGTGGCGTCCGGCGATGCCGAGGCGCAGCGGCGGCTGGCGGCGGCGACGCAAGTGGTCTCGGCGCTGGCTCTGTCGGCGGACCTTGCGGAACCGCCCGCGTCATTGCGAGACCGCATTCTCGCTTCTGCCGGCGCGGAACCGCAGCGCCGCAATCGGTGGGCGCCCTGGCTGTGGCTGTGGGCGGCGGCAACGGCGGCGCTGGTGGTGGCGATTACTTCGCTCGGAACCGACAAGGCGCGGCGTGAGATCGAAGTGGCGCAGCTTCGGGCCGAGCTGGCATCGGTCAATGCGCAGTATGAGAGCGTCGCACAAGTACGTGACTTTCTGAATGAACCGCAATTGCGGGTAACGACGTTCGGGCAGGCACAGCCGCGTCCGCCACGTGGACGCGTCCTGGTCAGCCCCACGCGCGGCGTGCTGCTGCTGGTGAACGATCTGCCTCCGGCGGCGACAGGGCGGACGTATGAGATGTGGATCGTGCCGAAGCAGGGCGGGCCGCGTCCGGCGGGATTGTTCCAGACTTCGACCGCGGGCAGTGCGCTGCACGTCAACGGCGGGCCCTTGAACCTGGATGAGGTGGCGGCCATCGCCGTCAGCAATGAGCCGGCCAGCGGGTCCACCGCGCCGACGACCACTCCGTTTGTGATCGCGCCGTTGGGCGCGCGTCCCCTCGGCGAGTAGCTAGAGAATCAACATACAGTCGCCGTAGCTGAAGAACCGGTACTTTTCCCGGACGGCGTGACGATAGGCATCCAGGATCAGTTCCTTGCCGGCAAAGGCGGCAACAAGCAGCAGCAGGCTCGATTCCGGCAGGTGGAAGTTGGTCAGCATCGCGTCGACCTTTTGGAAGACGAAGCCCGGATAGATGTACAAGTCGGTTTCGCCGCTGAGTTCGCCGCGTGAGGCCCAGGTTTCCAGCGTTCGGACGCTGGTGGTGCCGACGGCCAGGCGACGGCGCGCGGCATTGATCCGCTCGGCTGTTTCAGGCGCGATGCGGTATCGCTCGGCGTGCAGCCGCACCTGCTCGACGACATCGGAGTTCAAAGGCGCAAACGTTCCCAGGCCGACATGGAGCGTGACGGTTTCCATCGCAGCGCCCGCCGCGCGGCACTGTTCCAGCACCTCCGGCGTGAAGTGAAGGCCCGCGGTGGGGGCGGCGGCGGATCCGGTCTCCTTGGCATAGACCGTCTGATATCGCTCGCGGTCCGCCGGCGTGTCCTCCCGCTTCAGATAGGGAGGCAACGGCATGTGGCCCAGCCGTTCCAGCACGTCGTCCAACTGCCCGCCGCCCATCAGCCGGATCGTGCGCTCGCCACGCTCTCCTTCCGCGATGACCATGGCCCCCAGCGTGTCGTCAAAGGTCAGGACGGAGCCTTCGTGGAGGCGCCTGCCCGGGCGGACGAGCACCTGCCACTCCCGCCGCTGTTCGTTGACGGGCTTCAGAAAGAGGACCTCGACCGGGGCGGAGCCGCCCGCGCGAGACGCAAAGATGCGGGCGGGCATGACGCGGGTGTCATTCAGAATCAGCGCGTCGCCGGGACGCAGTTGCGAGGGAAGATCGCGAAACCGGGAGTCGGTCCACTTGCCCGCCTTCCGGTCGACGATCAGCATACGGGACGCGGCCCGATCTTCGAGCGGCGTCCGGGCGATCAGTTCGTCGGGAAGGCGGTAGGAGAATTCACTCAGCGTCAAACTGCCAGAATAGCGATTTGAACGTCCTGGCGATTGAAAGCAGTTGTGACGAGACGGCGGCAGCGGTGGTGGAGGATGCCACGCGCATCCGCGCAAGCGTGGTGGCCAGCCAATTGGAGGTGCATGGCCGGTACGGCGGCGTAGTGCCGGAGCTTGCCTCCCGGGAGCACTTGCGCGCCATCGTGCCGACGGTGCGGGAGGCGATGGAGCAGGCCGGGCTGGGCTATGCGGACCTCGACGCCATCGCGGTCACGGAGGGGCCTGGGCTGGTGGGGTCTCTGCTGGTCGGCATCACCTATGCCAAGGCGCTGGCGTTGGTGCACCGTAAGCCGCTGGTGGCGGTGAATCACGTCGAAGGGCATATCCATGCGGTGGTGATGGAGCATCGCGACCTGCTGCGCTTCCCCGCCCTGGCGCTGGTGGTGAGCGGCGGCCACACGCATCTGTTCCAAGTCTCGGAGGACTGGACCTATCGCCTGCTGGGGCGCACGCGCGACGATGCGGCGGGCGAGGCGTTTGACAAGGTGGCGAAGCTGCTGGGGTTCGGCTACCCGGGCGGTCCGGTGGTGGACCGTCTGGCGCCTTATGGCGACGCGACGCGCGAGCGGTTCACCGCGCCGAACATGAAGGGCAACGCGCTGGACTTCTCTTTCAGCGGCATCAAGACCGCGATCCGCTATTGGGTGGAGGCGCGCGACATGAGCGCCGAGATTGAGCGGCGGCGCGCGCTGCTGCGCGAGACTCCACGGCCGACGACGGAACAGTGGCTGGGCGTTACGCCGCAGGCGACGCTGGATCTGCTGGCGTCCTTTCAGCGCTTCGTGGTCGAGGATCTGCTGCGCCGTGCGGAGGCCGCGGCACTCCAGCAGGGGGCAGAGGCGCTGATCATCAGCGGCGGCGTGGCATGCAATTCCGGATTGCGGGCCGCCGCGCAAGGGAAACGATTCCCGTTCCCTGTCTTCTTCCCACAGGCCGCGCTGTCAACGGATAACGCCGTCATGATCGCCGCAGCGGCGTTTCCCAAGATCGCGCGCGGCGAGTATGCGGGCTTTGACCTGAAGGCAAAGGCCAGTCTGCCGCTGCGCACCGCTTAGTTTTTCTTTCGCTCAGAACCAAGCCGTGATACGTTCAGGCCCTGTTGGTCACGACCTGTTCAAGGAGATCTCATCATGGCGGCACCAGCCCAAGCAGTTCCCAAGAAATGCGTCCCATTCACAGTCAGCCTGGCGGTACTCGCGCCGGACAACAAGCGACAAGTGTCCTTTGCGATCACGAAGGGCTGCAACGCCGATGACACGGCGTTCTGGCTTCTGCACTTCGTGCTGCGGGACAAGGTGGAAGGCGGCTTCCAGGATCGTGTCGTCCTGGATGTCCGCGTGAACGCACAGAACAATCCGCTGGCCGAGAAACTGGCGACGGAAGGGATCAACCGGACGCAGCTCGACTTTCTGCAAGGTCCGATCACGAACGCGGCGAAGCGGCTTCCGGCGGGTACGACGTCGGACGAGAAGACCGCGGCGAGAGTGCAGCAGATCGTCGAGATGACCAAGCCGCAATGAATCCGAGGCCCCGGTTGCGGATGGTGCTGATCGCTGTCGTCGGCAGCGGTTGCGCCGCCAGCCCGGGGCCATGTTCAGAATCGCCCGGCTTCTACGAACGAGAGAAGTACGCTGTCACCGCCGTGCGCCTGATCGGACCGCTGGCGCACTTCGGCGCCATCCGCGCGACCGTGATGGATGCCATTCCGCAGAAGGTGCGGACGAAGGGCCGCGACGGTGCCGTGTCGGAAGCAGGCACCTTCGACACGCAGGCGTGGAGCCTGGGCACGCTCGCAATCAGCAATCGCTTTCGTGGGAGCCCGGGAGTGTTTCGCGTCGCGTTTGCCGGCGTTGTCGCGGGCCTGGAAGCCTGCGACGAACAGGAAAAGACGCTGACGGCGACGTACACGGTCCTAGCGTTCCAGATTCCCGCGGCGATCCGGTTTAGCGGACCGGCCGACACCGCGCTGGTTGCGCGCGCATTGGGGGCGGCAGGGCTGCAGAAAGTCCTGGGCAAGACGTTTCCGATGCCGGCTGTCGGCTTTGACCCCGCACGGGGCTTCTTCGGAGGCGGGCAGGTGGAGCAGCAGGCAGCGCCGGGCGGGCTGTTCGACGCGGTGCAGGCGCGGGCGCTGGTCTCCGGCAACAGCCTGGATGCCGGGCTCGATTTGCGGGGGGCGCGCAGCCGCGAGAAGGGGCTGTTCCGGGACCAGGACTGGTCGGTGTTCTATCGCTACCTGGATCAGCCTGCAAAGACGGCCGGCGGCGAGGCTCCGGCACTCGGGCAGCGAACGTTCGGCGCCCGTTTCGGGTCGTCGACGAAGCCGCTGGCCGGCGGAGCACTGGTGCTGCGATTCGGCGGCTCCGTGTCGGGCGGCAGCAGTTCGCTTCAGTCCAGCCGGCCGCTGTCGCTGCGGGACATCTCGTTCGCGAACGCGAAGGCGTATGCCGGCCTGACGGCGTTCCAGGGTCCCTACACCGGCCGGTTCAGCTACGGAGTGCAGCGCACGCAGCAGGGGCGGGCGTTCGGCGACGGCTTCTTCAAGCACGTGATCGACACGCGGCAGGAGTTTCAGTTCCCGCTGCGGGACCACCGTCCGCTGGTCATCAGCCTGGATGCCGGGGCGGGTTGGCTTCCGTCCAGGCGAGGGATCCCGGCGGGGGAAGCATTCTTTGGCGGCGGCTTCGTGCGGCCCTTCGTCGAGAACGATCCATGGGAGATTCGAAACGATCCGTACTTCCGGGCGGCGCCGCAGTTGAGTCTGCAGACCGGCCAGACACTCGGGGCGACGCGGTTTGTGAGTCTTGCCACCACCGCCGCTGTCACGGTCTGGGCAAAGCCGCTTCTGCCGAAGGAAGTTGCGGAGGCCGGGGTGATGAAGGCGCTGCGGGGTCAGCTCGCCTCCGCTGTCACCTCTGTTTCCGATGACTACGTGAGACGAGATCCACAGCTGCAGGTTCTTCGGGCCCAGACGCTGGCTCTCGAACCGGTCGCGGGTCGCCTGCAGGCCCAGTTGGACGCCCTGGCCGCACGGGGTGGCGACGAACTCTCGGAAGCGGTGACAAAAGTTGCCGACGCATTGGCGGAACTGGTCGGTACCCTGGAGGACTTGAAGGAGCCTCCGGGCAACGCTCCGACGGTGCCATTCCGGACGATCCTGCTGGGGTTCGGCGGAACGACGCCTGCGACGCTTGCGGTCATCACGGGCGGAATCGACGAATTGGTGGCCCGCACGGAGCTCACAGCGGATGAGAAGGCGGCTCTGGGGCGCGAGAAGGCGGAGTTCCTTCGAGTCCTAAGCAGTGGAAGCGCTCTATTGGAGAAAATCGATGCGGACGCCCTGCTGGGGGCGGGACGAGATCTGGCGTTCGCGGAACGCTTAGTCGACCGGCTGGAGCACCAGGTGAACCTGTTCGCGATCTCGCCGGTGGCGTTGCTCGACGTGACGAAGCTATGGGGACCGGCGGGACAATCGGGACCGGTGCGGGTGGGAGTCGGGCCGGGAATCCGGTTTTCGATGGTGAATGTCCACTTCACCATCGGGTACGGTGCCAATACGCGCCGACAGCCCGGAGACCGGGCGGGAGCGCTGTTCTTTCAATTGAATGTGAGCGACCTGTTCCGCTGAGCGGAGGAGGCTAGGAAATTTTGGCTTCTTTGTAGTCGACGTGCTTGCGGACCACCGGGTCAAACTTCTTCTTGGTGATCTTGTCGGACTTCGCCTTCGGGTTCTTGCTGGTGGTGTAGTAGTGACCGGTACCGGCAGAGGAGACGAGTTTGATGAGAACGCGGGGCATGGGGGTCCTTCTCTAAAACTTCACGCCACGGGCGCGCATTTCGGCGAACACGGCATCGGCGCCCTTCTTGTCGATGATCCGCAACCCCTTGGCAGAGATCCGCATCCGGACGAAGCGGTTCTCGCTCGGCACCCAAATGCGCTTCTCCTGCAGGTTCGGCTCGAACCGGCGCTTGGTCTTGTTGTTCGCGTGCGAAACGCGGTTGCCCGACATCGGGCGCTTTTCGGTGACGGGGCAAACTTTCGCCATGGCTTGAAACTCCGGGGCGTTGGGCGAGAACTCGCACAACCCCTCAAGAGTACCATTGTTGCGATTGGGTTGGCAAACCGGAAGGGCGGACGGAACCGGCGCCGCACCGGGCGCGTCACGAATGCGTTGACGCCTCCGAGCCCCGGGCATACAATCGGGATAGCTCGAAGAGTACCGTTTCGGGCAGGTTTTGAGCAATGGAAACAAAGAAGCTCGCCGCTTTGCTTTGCGCCGCCAGCCTAGTCGCTCCGGCCGCTGACAAGAAACAAGCGAACGAAGGCCCCCGCGAGACAATCGCCAAGCCGCTGTCCGAGAAAGAGCGCAAGCGCCGCGAGGAGAAACTGCGCAAAGAGTTGGAAGGCCCGTTCCGCAAATGGCTGAACGAGGACGTGACCTACATCATCACGGATGAGGAGCGGACGTCCTTCCGCCGTCTTTCGACGGACGAAGAGCGCGAGCAGTTCATTGAGCAATTCTGGTTGCGGCGCGATCCGACGCCCGACACCCAGGAAAACGAGTACAAGGAAGAGCACTACCGCCGTATTGCCTATACGAATGAGCGGTTTGCGTCGGGTATTCCGGGCTGGAAGACGGATCGCGGGCGGATCTACATCACATTTGGACCGCCGGATGAAATCGAGTCGCACCCGTCGGGCGGCACCTATGAGCGTCCGATCGAGGAAGGCGGCGGTACGACATCCACCTTCCCGTTTGAGAAGTGGCGCTATCGCTACCTGGAAGGCGTCGGACTGGGCAATGACATCGTGATCGAGTTCGTCGATCCGACGATGACGGGCGAATACCGCATGACGATGGACCCGTCGGAAAAAGACGCCCTGATGATGGTCCCCGGCGCGGGTCTGACGCTGTATGAGCAGATGGGCATGGCTTCCAAGGTGGACCGCTTCTCCCGTACCGACGGCACGCGCCTCGGCACGGGCAACATGCCGCTGCCGATGCGCATGAATCAGTTCGAACGTTTGCAACGCTTTGCCGCGCTGCAGAAGGCGCCTTCGATCAAGTTCAAGGACCTGGAGGCGCAGGTGAACTCCAAGGTCACCTACAACATCCTCCCGATTCAGGTGCGCGCCGACTTCGTCCGGCTGACGAACTCTTCCGTGATGACCTACATCACCATTCAGATGGAGCGGAAGGATCTGCAGTTCAAGACGACGGATTCCATTGCCAAGGGGATGGTGAACATCTACGCGCGCATCACCTCGATGTCGCGCCGCGTGGTGAACGTCTTTGAGCACCCTGTCGTGATTGAAGCGCCCGCGGAGATGCTGGCCGAGGCGTCCAAAGGCAAGGCGATCTACCAGAACGCGGTTCCGCTGCCGCCCGGCAACTACCGGCTAAATGTAGTGGCCAAGGACGTGATCGGCGGCAACACGAACAACTACGAACTGGCCCTGAACGTGCCCCGATACGACGATGAGAAGCTGGGCATGTCCAGTGTGATTCTGGCTGACCAGTTGGAGAAGGTTCCGACGAAGAGCATCGGAACCGGCATGTTCGTGATCGGCTCGTCGAAGGTCCGGCCGCGGCTGGGAGAGACGTTCCGGCGGGATGAGCGGATGGGGATCTATCTGTCGCTGTACAACTTCGAACCGGACGAGAAGACGCAGAAACCGGATGGGTTGGTGGAGTACGAAGTGGTACGGGCCGACAACAACCAGGAAATCTTCAAGTTCAGCGAAGAAGTGGCAAAGTTGGACAATGCCTCCGCCAACCAGGTGACGATCGAGAAGCTGTTGCCGCTCAAGAGCCTGGAGCCTGGCAAGTATCTGCTGAAGATGAAGGTGACGGACCGGAAGCGAAATCAGACGCTGACGCCGTCCGCCTCCTTTACCGTGACATAATCGAGGCCAATTGGTGACATTGCGGCGTGCCATTGCCGTTGGGAGCGTGGCCATGCTCATTTTGAGCATGTCGCAACCCGTGCACGCAGCCGCAGGAGACCTGCACGCCGGCGCGGGCGAGATGAAGGTACGCCTGCATGGCTCCATCGTCGGCTTCGTGACGGGTCCGAATGGCTTGGCGCAAATGGGCGCCACGGTTCTGCTGCTCAACCGCTACGGGCAGCTGATGCACCGCACCCTCACCAACGAGAAGGGCGCGTTCGGCTTTGACCGTCTGCTGCCGGAGGTGTACTCGGTCCGCGTTTCGCAGACCAGCTTTGCACCGGCCAGCAAGCCGGGAGTCCGAGTGGAACCTGGGGCGCGGAATTTCCTCTCCATCCAGCTGTCGACGCTGGTGAGTTCGATCCAGGTGATCGGCTCTCCCATGGTGGGAACGTCGCTGATGACCGACGACTGGAAGTGGGTGCTGCGTTCTTCGCCGGGCACACGGCCGGTGCTGCGGTGGAAACACAAGATTGAGGCTCCCCGACCCAGGCAGCGGACCGCGCAGCTGTTCTCAGATACGCAGGGGATTCTCCGCCTGTCGGCTGGGGAGGCAAGCACCGCGCACGCGGCCAGCCTGGCCGATATGGGAACGTCGTTCGCCCTGGCCACTTCGCTGCTGGGCGCGGGGCGGGTGATGCTGCTGGGCAACATCGGCTATTCGCCCGCGAGTGGCGTTCCGGCGGCGGGATTTCGCACCAGTTTCCGGGCTTCGGGCGAGGATTCGTTTTTCAATCCGGAATACAAGTTGACGGTGCAGCAGGTCTTCCTTCCGATGTCTGGCGCCGAGCGGGTGAGTGGTCCGGCGCCCGGCGGTCTGCCCAGCCTGCGGACGATGTCGGCGGGGGTGTCGGACGTGATGCGCGTCAGCGACCGGTTGCGGCTGGAAATGGGCGCGTCACTGGATTCGGTCAACTTCCTTTCGCGCGTGGTCTACTTCAGCCCGTACGGAATCGCCAGCTACGACCTCGGCAAGCTGGGCATGATCGAGATCGGCTATTCGAGCGGTCTGCCGCCGTCCGAGGTATATCGGGCGCGGCGCGATGAGGCGCGGGCGGAGTCCGTCAGCGACATTCAGCGGAACCTGGCGGGCCTGAGCCTGATGCCGCGCGTGACATTGCGGGATGGCGGGTTGCGTTTGCAGCGGACGACGTCGTACGAAGCGACCTATCGCCGCCAGTTTGGGTCCCGCACGGTCACCGCCGGCGTCTTTCAGGAGCGCATGAGCGACGCGGCACTGACATTGGCCGGCGAGGGAGCGTTCGCGATGGTGGGCAACGTGACGCCGGACTTCAACTCCACCAGCGCCGTGTTTAACGTCGGACGCTTTTCGCGTTTCGGCTATAGCGCGTCGATTTCGCAGTATCTGGGCGACTGGATGACCGTGTCGCTGGTCGTGGGGCGCGGGGGGGTACTCCGGACCGATCATCGCGAACTGCCGTCCCTGGACCCGAACCTGATTCGACAGACCGTTCGGACCAGCCAGCAGAATGCGGCGACGCTGCGGCTGCACGGGGTGGCGCCGGTGCTCGGGACACGGTATGCAGCCACCTACCAGTGGACGGACTATCGGGCGCTCACACCAGGCCACATGTTCCTGACGAATGCGCTGTCATCGGACCCGGGCTTGAACTTTTCGATTCGTCAGCCGCTGAAGGCGCCTCCGTTCATGGCGGGACGGCTGGAGTTGACCGCTGAAGTCCGCAACCTGCTGGC
Source organism: uncultured Solibacteraceae bacterium (assembly GCA_964395885.1). Taxonomy (GTDB): domain Bacteria; phylum Acidobacteriota; class Terriglobia; order Bryobacterales; family Bryobacteraceae; genus JAPKYZ01. The sequence goes on from CAYNDS010000006.1 coordinate 42,528, forward strand.
CCAGGGATATCTGCCGCTGGCGAGCGCCGATGGACAGCGCTTGCTTCTGATCCACACGCCTCGGATGATGCGCGGCGGCGTCAGCTTCTTCTTCTAGGGCGCGGCGTTCATCCGGTTGTCGCGAAACCAGCCCAGCGTCTCGCGCAAGCCGTCCTGCAGGGGTGTGTGGCTTGCATCAAATCGCGCGGCGAACTTGGAATGATCGACGAGGAAAGGCTTCTCCCACTCGTACATCATCTCGTTCATTTCCCTGAGAAGCGGGTTGAACCAGCCGAGCACCCGGACCAGCCAGGTCCCGGCGAACCGGCTCTTCACCGGATGGCCCACCTCCTGTTCGACCCGTTCGAGAAGCTCGGCGAGGCTCACGGCGGGTGCATTCGGAATGTGCCAGGCCTGCCCCCAGGTATCCGGCGCACCGGCGAGCCGGACCAGACCGCGGGCGAAGTCGCGGATGAAGGTGAAGGCATGCGGCTGCGACGGGGAACCGAGCAGGTTGGCGGGCTTCCCGTTCAGGATGGGGATCCAGACCTGCTCTCCGAGGGCGCTGGAGCGCGCGCGAGGGCCGTAAAAGTCGCTCGCGCGGCCGATGACCGCGCGGATCTTTCCCGATTGCGCCGCGTCCAGAATCTCCGTCGCCATCTGGGCCCGGACACGGCCTTTGACGGTGCGGGCCGAATAGGGCATGTCTTCGCGCAGCGGCTCTCCGTTGCGATCCCCGTACAGGTACAGGTTGTCGGCGAAGACCATCGCCGCGCCGGAGCGCCGCAAGCCTTCGATCGCACCCCGGACGAGCGGGGGAAACTGCTCCGGCCAGCGAGAGTACGGCGGGCTACTGGTGTTGAAGACGATCTCGGCACCTTGCGTGACAGCCTCCACACGGGCGGGATCGGTCACATCGGCGGCTTCCATCGGAACACCAGGCGGGAGGGAGGCGCGCCCGCTCCGATTGACCATCAGCGGAACTTCACCGGCAGCGAGAAGTTCGTCGAGGATCGCAAGCCCGAGGGGGCCGGTTCCAATCACCACCGTGCGCCGCATGCCCACATGCTATCCCGGGCACCCGGAGAACGGTGCGAGCCCGCCCGGTCGCTTCCGTCTATGCTGAGGAACATGCGGCTGCGCAAGGCGCAAGGGAAGCTGAAGATCGAGCATTCGATCATTGACGGCGTCCGGCCGTTTCTGGAACGGCTGCTCGAGGAGAATGACGACGCGATCCGGAGCGTGATCCCGGGCCGCATCAGCCCGGTGCGCGACGCCCGCGGCGAGGTAAAGGTGCGCGTCACCGTGCCGGTGCAAAACGGGTGGAAGGCGATCGCGCTTGCCGCCGGGGCGCGCCAGGAGCTGTTCATTTCAACGACGCTGACGCAGCCGGAACTGGAGTACGCGATCGAGCAGGCCCTGCGGCGTGCCGGATGATGCTATCCTGACAAGGTAGCCGGATTTTCCGCGTCCTCTCTCCCTCCATTCTTTTCGCCGCTGCGCGAAGGCTTGCAACAGACAGTTCGCTGACCCCGGGTGAAACTCAAGCGGCCGCCGTGCGTCCTTCAGCGCGAGTGTGGCGGGCCGCCCTGGCATCGCGCTGTCTGTACACGAAAGAACAACATGCTTTCTTTTTCTGAAGTCTCCGTCCGCCCGGTGTTGCACGGCAACCTGAAGGCGCACGGTTTTGAAACGGCCACCCCGGTGCAGGAGGCGGCGATCCCGCCCGCGCTGGAGGGCCGTGACGTGGTGGCGACGGCCCAGACGGGTACCGGCAAGACGCTCGCCTTTGTGCTGCCGATGCTGGAACAACTGCTGGCTTCGCCGGTGAAGCCGGGCGCGCAGGCCCTGATCCTGAGCCCGACGCGGGAACTGGCGCAACAGATCCACGAGACGTTCGTGAAGCTGGCCGACAAGACCGGCCTGCGCGCGGCGGTCGTTGTGGGGGGTCTGAGCGAACGGCCACAGTTGAATGCGATTCAGCGCGGCGCGCAAGTCATCATCGCCACGCCCGGCCGGTTGCAGGACTACCTGGACCGTCGGCTGGTGAAACTGTCCGGGGTCCGCATTCTGGTTCTGGACGAAGCAGACCGAATGCTGGACATGGGCTTCCTGCCGGCAATCCAGAAGATTCTGGAGGTGCTGCCGGCCGCGCGCCAGACGCTGTTCTTCTCGGCAACGATCGATGACCGGACGGGCCGTTTGGTGGAAGAGTTTCTGGACGATCCGGCGCGCATTGCCATCGGCTCCGCCACGCGTCCGGCCGACAAGATCGACCTGCATGTCTATGAGGTGGAGCAGGACCGCAAGCTCTCGTTGCTGGGCCATCTGCTGGAAGAAGAGAAGGGTTCATTCCTGGTCTTCTCCCGCACAAAGCACGGCGCGGACCGTCTGGCGAAGAAGCTGACGGCGCGGGGCCACAAGACGGCGGCCATTCATGGCGACCGTTCTCAGAATCAGCGGAACCAGGCGCTGCGCGGCTTTCAGGACGGCTACTATCGCGTGCTGGTGGCACCGGACGTGGCCGCCCGCGGCATCCATGTGGACGGCATTTCGCATGTGATCAACTACGACCTGCCGCAGGCGCCGGAAGACTTCATTCACCGCGTGGGCCGTACGGGCCGCGCCGGTGCCCGGGGCGTCGCATCGACATTCGCAACTTCTGGTGACCGCAATGAGGTGCGCCGCATTGAGCGGACCCTCAAACTGAAGCTGGAACGCCGCGCGGTCAGCGTGCCGCTGGAGCGTGAGGAGCGCCGTTCGCCGGAGATGGGCCGCGATGATCGACGCGGACCGGAACCGATGCGGGAAGGGCGCCGCTCACCCGACATGGCCCGTGAGGAACGCCGCGCACCGGAGTCGTCGCGACGGGTGATCGAAATGCCGGCGTCGCGTCAGGCCAAGCAGGCCAAGCGCGAGCCGTTCTGGGCGAAGCGTAAGGGTCGCCAGGCCCGTTAGGCCCACCGGAAGGGCACGCTCTCGCATCGCTGCGTCAGCGTGCCCGCCTTCGTTTCGCCGCGGCGGCGGCCCCGGCGCATCTCCCCCCTACAGCCCCAGAACCCGCACGGCGTTGTCCCACACAATTTGCCGGAAGTGCAACGGACCCTCGGTGAGCTGGGTGAGCTCTTCAAGAGAAGCCCGGCCGCAGCAGTTCTTCCCACGCCATCCATTGCCGAGCGTATCGTGGCACGGGCAGTCGCTTCCCCAGAGCAGTTTGGAGCGGTGCCGCGCGACAAAGCCTTGGGCGAAACCCCGGTCCCGGCGCAGCGCATTCAGGCCGGAACCCGCCGAAAGGTCCGCGTACAGGTTCGGGTAGTCGGCCAGCAGGCGGTCTGTCAGCCCTCCCGGCGTCACACGGCCGATCGGGTAGAGATCTTTCGGGTCGCCTGCGGCCGAGATGTTTGACCACCAGGTCTGCGCGTGCCCGATGAAGGTGACGTCCGGGTAGGCGCGCAGGACCTTCTCAAATGCGCCGATGCCGAGGTTGTAGCGCTCATGTTCGAAGTGGATGAGGACGGGTACGCGAAAGGCGCGCGCCAGATCATAGACTGCCCGCATTTCCCGACCGTCGACGGCGACACCGAACTTCTGCTCGCCGATGCCGATCGCCCCCGACTTGAGATCCGCTTCCATGACGCGGATGGCATCAGGCTCCACGGGGTCCGCTGTGGTGAAGCGCAGGAAGTGCCCCGGATGCTGCTCTTGTAGTCGCCGGCACCAGTCATTGCCGCCGCAGGGCGCGCCGGCGATCATCCAACCAGCGCCCGGCAACAGCACCGTACGGGCAACGCCGAACAGCCGCGAATGCGACAGCAGTGCGGAATCCGGCCGGTGGTAGTAGTCCGTGTGCTGATGCACGTCCAACAACGGACCGGTCCACTGGTTTGGTGTGGCGCGTGCTGCCTCGGTGCCCTCAGGTTCTACCTTCGGAGGGTTCATGTCTCGATTCGTCTTCCTTCTCCTCTTTGTGTTTGCGCTGATGCCGCATCGCGCTTCCGCACAGGTATTGTATGGTTCCGTGGTGGGCACGGTGCTGGATCCGGCTGGCGCAGCCGTTCCGGGCGCGCAAGTGGATGCCACGGAGACCAACACGCAGCTAAAGCGTACAGCCACCACGGACGATGCCGGTGGATACTCACTGACCAGTCTGCCACCCGGCACCTATGAAGTGCGCGTGACGGCGGCGGGCTTCCGGGCGGTGGCGCTGGCGAATGTCGAGGTTTCGCCGAACGTCATTAACCGTCAGGACGTGCGGCTGGAAGTGGGCGCGGTGGCGGAAACGATCAATGTCGAGGCGCCCGTGACGTCGCTGCAGACCGAGACTTCGGACGTAAAGTCCGAGATTGCGCAGCGGGCGGTCCAGAATCTGCCCATGAATCAATATCGAAACTACAAGCAGCTCCTCAACCTTGTGCCCGGTACCACACCGGCGGCCTTTCAGAACTCGGCGACGGATACGCCCGGTCGCGCGCTGACGACCAACGTGAACGGGACGCCGCGCAATTCGAACAACACGCGTATCGACGGAGCGGCGTCCATCAATGTCTGGCTGCCGCACCATACGTCGTATACGGCGACGTCGGAAACGATCGAAACGGTGTCCATCTCCACCGG
>CAYNDS010000006.1:47130-48035 GCA_964395885.1 uncultured Solibacteraceae bacterium
GGCCTGGCGGGTGGCGCGGCGGTGACCGTGGTGACCTTAAGCGGCACGAATCAGTTTCGCGGCGCGGCTTGGGAGTATCACACGAACCAACACCTGCGCTCTCGCAACTTCTTCCTGGCGCCGGCCGCGCAGAAGCCGCGCGACACGCTGAACATCTTCGGGGCGAAGCTGGGCGGGCCGATCGTGAAGGACAAGCTGTTCTTCTTCGGCCATTGGGAGGCGACCCGCCAGCGCGTCGGACGCAACGGCATCTTCAGCTTGCCGACGAGCGACATTCGCAGCGGCAACTTCTCGGACACCGGAACGATCATCTACGACCCGCTCTCCTCACCGGTTCCGAGCCAGCGGACACCCTTCCCCGGCAACGTGATTCCCCCGGAACGGCTGAGCCCGCAGGCGCAGCGTGTCCTGCAGCTGGTGCCGAATCCGAACCTTTCCGGCGCGCAGAACAACTTCGCCACCGGCGCGACCGGCATCTTTGATCGCGACAACTGGGACGCGAAGATCAACTGGAACCGCAATCAACGTCATACGATTTTCGGCAAGTTCTCCGCGTTAAAGGCGAATGTCACCGGCGTGGGCGCATTCGGTCAGCTGGTGGGACCTGCCGTGGTGCAGGACCCGGGTACGGGAGACACGAAAGTCTACGTGCCGTCCATCGGCACCAACTACACCTTCTCGCCGACCTTCCTGATGGATGCCACCTTCGGTGCATCGATCACGAATCAGACTGTGCAGGGCGTCGATTTCGGCCGCAACTTCGGCAGCGAGGTGTTCGGCATTCCCGGGACGAACGGTCCGGACCCGCGACAGAGCGGACTGCCGGCGTTCACGTTTGCCGGCTACAGCTCCTTCGGCCAGACGGCGACCTGGATTCCGCTGTTCCGCAACGACCGGTCTTACAC
>CAYNDS010000007.1:0-4115 GCA_964395885.1 uncultured Solibacteraceae bacterium
GTGATGTCCTTCGCCGCGAGGGTGCGCTTGACGGGAGGAATAGCGCTGAGATCCCAGAACTCATTCTCGCCGGACTTCATGGCGGGGAACTCCCGCTTCTTGCCGTTTTCAAGGATCGTGATGTCGCGGACGTACTGCGTTCGCGTGGCGAGGATCGCGGTCACGATGGCGCGCGGGTGCAGGCGGGAGATCTCGGCGAGGTTCGGTCCGACGGCGACACCTTTACCGGCGAGGGCATGGCAGGTGGCGCAGGAGGCTCCGGAAGCCCCCGGGGTGGAAAACAGAGCTTCGCCGCGCTTGACCTGTTCCGGCATGGGCTGAGCCAGCAGGGCAGCCGGGGCGAGAAGAGTCAGGACCGTTCGGAGGGTCATCGGTTGGCAAGCTTACTGCGTTCCGAAAAGACGCGCAAGGGCGATCAAACGGATCCGAGTAGGTCTCGAACGCGGTCCAGCAGCAGGCGCGCACTGTCCGGCGCGGCAAGCACCTCTGCCGGCGTCACGGGGTTGCCGAATCGGATGATCAACCGGTCCGATTCGCTGATGGCGACCGGCACATGCGGCAGTCCCAGCTTGGCGAAGTGAGCCAGAAGGCGCTCAACGCCCGGCAGAGGGTCCGTCACCTGACCGGCAACACCCGCCACGCCCTCCGGAAAGACGCCGATGGGGCGCTGCAGGGTGGGGGCTGCCTTCAACAGGCGGCGAATCGAAGTGGCGGTGAACCCTGGGTTGTGTTTGGCGAACGAGACGGGAAAGCAGTGCAGCGCGTGCGCGACGCGCGGCAGGATGGCGTCACCCGGCGAGGGGATGGCCCAGGGTCCGACCCGCAATGGCGGCCAGTTCGCCGTCACGATCCAATGCACCGGCGGATTGCCCGGGCCGACGGCGCGGCGCACGGCCTGTGTGACGGCGCTGGCCGAGTGCAGAATCCAGAGCCCTTTCCGCTGGTAATGATTGGCGACGAGCACGTACTGCGGAGAGGACGGCAGCAGGTCCAGCCCGTCGTAGCGCGGCGGCGGCGTCATGCGCGCCACCACCTGGGCGGAGAAGTCGTCGACGTCGCGCCGGGTCTGGTGGACGATGTGCGGCGTGAGTCCGAAGACGAGATCCCAGGGTACGGGGTAGGAGATCAAACGGCGCGGCCCTTCCACAATGTTCGGCGTCCGAACAGCGCCACCAGCATGCCATTCAGGGCGATGGCTTGAAACAGGTAGATCGCAAGCGGAGCCGTGAGAGAGCCCAGAACACTGCCGTACCAGGGCCACAGCAGCACGGAAGGCAGGACGGAAAAGGCGGCCACGGCCCACCACCATTCCCGCGCCGCCAGCAGGACGAGGACCGGCAGCCACGAAGCGGCCAGCGTGGAGGCCATCACCACCTGCACGGCGGTCACCGGGTTGGTCTGCAGGAACCGGAACGAGTTCTTCGAAAAGCCGCGCCAGATCTCCGTGAAGTTGGAGTACATGCGGACAAAGGCCATCGATTCGGCGCGGACGACGCGCGTGCGGCCGCGATGGCGCTTGGCCAGTGCGGCCAGGGCCACATCTTCGATCACGCTGGCAATCACCGCCTGATGGCCCCCGATGAAGTCGTAAAAGGAACGCCGGACGAGGAGGCATTGCCCGTTGGCCAACGCTTCCGGCGACTGCGGACTATTGACGGCCCGCGTGTGGACGCCGCAGAAGTAGAGCGCGAAGGCGTAGGGAAGCAGCATCTTCTCGACGAACGTCTTGCGGACCTGCCTGGGAAAGACGCTGACCATGTCCAGGCGCTCGCCATCGGCGTAGGCCAGCAGGGAATGGAGGAAGTTCGGGGCGTACCACGTGTCGGCGTCGACAAAGAGCAGCCAGTCGGAAACCGTGGCTTTGGCGGCGGCGGCGCAGGCGTTCGGCTTGCCGAGGTGGCCGGGATGGAGCCGCGGCGCCTCGATCACTTCGGCGGTGTTGGCGCGGGCGATTTCGGCGGTCCGGTCTGTGGATTCATCGTCGACCACCAGCACCCAGCCGGGGGGGAAACTGGAGACGACGCGCGCGATATTGGCCTCTTCGTTCCGCGCCGGGACGACGACGATGACGTCCTGCTTTGGCTCCTCCGGCGCGAGCTCCGGCAGTTCCGGAAGAGCGCGGTACTGCATCCGGGACTTCACAAAGAAAATCGCGGTGCCGAGGGCAACCAGGGCGGCGATGGCGATGACGGCTTCCGGCAGAAGCTGTGTGTCGGGGGGCAAAAAAAGATTGTACGCGACGGGGCGGAATCAGGCCTTGCGGAAGAAGGCCACTTCGCCGCGTTCCTCGACCAGTTGGACCGGATCGCCGATGGAGACGCGCTCGCCCTGAATCCGGGCGGTGACGCGCGTGCCGTCCTCGCGAATCACGATGGCGATCTGATAGGGCGCTTCGGAAACCAAGGCCTCCGGGGCGGCGTGGACGATCGATTCGGTGTAAACGGTGCCGGTCACTCCCTCGATTGTAGTTCGTGGCTTGTTCGCGATGTCCGATGACCGGTTCGGGCCGGGGAGCACAGCCGAGCGGCCGGATGCAACGTCAGCGGCAGGGGTGAGATCGTGGCCCGGGCGGACGCGCGCGTTGATCTGGTTTGCGATGCCGGACGGGCTGCGGCGGCCCGCTTAGGAGTTGGCGCGGCGGATTTGGACGAGTTCCGCTTCGCGCGCGGCCGCGGGGACCGGTTCCAGCGTTTGCGGGTCGCGCCAGAAGTCGATCAACGAAGTCTGGTGCACGCAACTCACCGTGCAATTCGGAGCGCATCCCTTCTTGGTCAGGTACTCGCGGCGAATGTCGGCGAGGGTGTACTCTTCGACGGGGATCGCCGGATAGCCGCGCTGCTGGCTGCAGTAGTGGACCAGGCCGTCCTCGCAAACGTACAGGTAGCGGGCGCCGGCGCGGCACTTCCAATCGTTCTCGCGGCCTTCGGCGATCGCCGCCTGAAACTGGTTGAAGCGGGCGTAGCTCTTCTTCGACAGGTTCCGGATCTTGTAGAAGACGTCGAGCGACTCGGAATCCAAAGCCTTCAACTGCCCCTGGCCGTCGTGGATGATGCCGACGGTGGAGCTGAGGCCGAGCTCCATCGCGCGCTGGGCGATGTTCCAGGCATCCTGCGGATTGCGCACGCCCGCGCCGACAACGGAGTTGATGTTGACATGGAACAGCGCATGCTCAGCCAGCCACTGCAGGCGCAGATCGAGTGTCTTCAGGCTCTTTTTCGAAACATCGTCCGGCTGCACGTTGTCGATGGAAATCTGCAGGTGATCCAGTCCCGCCTGGTTCAACGCCTCGATCTTCTCTTTCGAAAGCAGGAAGCCGTTGGTGATCATGCCCGCCATCGCACCAACGGAACGGATGTGGGCGATGATGCGCTCGATATCCGGATGGAGCAGCGGCTCCCCGCCCGAGATGGTGATCAGCGTGGCGCCAAGCCGCCCCAGCGCGGAAACTCGCGACTGCATTCGGTCCAGCGGGACGGGCGGGGAAAAGTCATCGTACTCGTTGCAATAGCCGCAATCGAGGTTGCAGCGGCGGATGGGAACGATGTGCGCCTGCACCACATGGTCCGTGGAGCGGAGGCCTTTGCCGACGAGTTTCAGTTCGCGCCAAAGCCGCTGGCGGGCGGCTTTCTTCTTTTGTTCGGGCGTCGGCACAATCCTTTATTGTAAACGTGCCGGCAGTGGATTGGCCAGCCTAAAGCAGCTTTCCGATGGCGGTTTCCAAGGCCTTCAGGTCCGCTTCGCCAAAGAAGCTCTGCACGCGCTTGCCGGTCTTGTCGTAGACGAAGTTCGCCGGCAGGGCACCGCTCCACTTCGGATCAATGGAGTTGATGAATTTCTCGTCGTTCTTCGCCTGCTTGAGGTACGAAGGCGAGACGATGCCGGCGCGCGAGAGAAACTCCCGGGCGCGGGCTTCATCTTCCGGTTCGTCGGCCGAGACGGTGACGAAGGCGAGGCCCTTGGGTCCCAAGCGGGCGGCCAGCTTTGCCAGCGCCGGCATCTCCTTGCGGCACGGCTCGCACCACGTGGCCCAGAAGTCGACGAGCAGCACCTTGCCCTTGTAAGAGGCGATGAGCTTCGCATACGAAGCCTCATCGACGGGCGCAAGTTTCGAAGGC
>CAYNDS010000007.1:4125-28869 GCA_964395885.1 uncultured Solibacteraceae bacterium
GGCCGGGAAGACTGATGCCGCCGCCAGCAGAGAGCGCCGCGTCACTAGGATGCCTTCTTCGCCCGCTTGATCGTGCAGCCGAAGGCTTTCGTTTCCGCCTGCGAGACAGACTTTCCGGCGAGCAGCGCATCCAGCGCGTTCCGCAACCCCGGGTTGGTGGCGCGCGCCGCATTCCGCGCCTCGTCGATGTAGCCGTGATAAACCAGCTTGCCGGACTTGTCGATGACGAACATCTCCGGCGTGACAGTGGCGCCAAACTTGTCGGCGACTGTGTTGTTGGCGTCCTTGTAGACGGCGAAGTTGAATCCGGCTTTCCGCGCATGCTCACCGACAGCGTCGGCCGTCTCGGTCGCGTTCGCGTTCAAGAAGACGAACTTGACGCCGCGCTTGCCGTAGTCGTTCTGCAGTGCGATCATCCGCTCGTTGTAGTCGTTCGAGATCGGGCATTGCACGGAGATAAAGCCGACGACGGTGACGTCGCCCTTGAGTTGGTCGTAGCTGACGGAGCCGCCCTGCAGGTTCTGGACGGAAAAGCCGCCCACTTTGGAACCCAAGGTGAACTCCTGACTGAGTGCGGGGACGACCAGCGCGACGGCGGCCGCGCCAAGGCTGAAGAAGCGATTCATGCGCGAACTCCTTTTCCTGAGACAGATGCTGCCGCCGGGCGGCAGGTTGCTCACTTTTCTTCGGGCTTTACCGGCTCAACCTTCAGATTGAGCACGACTTGCTTGCGGGAATCGAACACACTGACGGTCTTTGTCGGGCTGGACAGTTTCAGGTGATCGGCCTTCAGCTGGTAGTCGATATCCCGGCGCAGTCCGGCAAAGAAGAACTTTCCATCACTCTTGGTGATGAAGGAGCGGACGTTGAGGCTCTTCAGATCTTTGAGCTTCACCACGGCGCCTTCGATCGGGTTATCCTGCTCGTCCTTCACCGTGCCCTCCACGGTGCGGGCCATCGGATCTTCCTTGCCCTTCTTGTCGCCCTTAAACAGCGGCGGAGGCGTGGAAGGTGGCGCCTGCGGTGTCTGAGCCCACGCCGCGGGAGCGCGGAACAGCAGCGCGACGGCGAGACCGGTCAAGAGTGGAAACTTCACTTTTCGGGCTCCATTAAGAACGATAGATCGGCGCGCTCATCGCCCTGGATCTGAACCGGCTTAGACTCCGACTTCAAGCCCTTTGCCTTTACGGTGACAGTATATCGCGCGGGTTTGGCGGCCACGCGAAACGTGAACTCGCCGCGCGGGCTGGTCCGGGTGCGCTGGGACTTGCCGGACGCCTCCGGACGAAGCTCCACATCGGCACCGGGCATGGCGTGGCCGGAAGGCTGAAACACGGTGCCGAAGATCAGCGCGTAGGAATCGTCGGCACAGGCGAGGGCGGCGCAGGCCACAAGCGCGGCCAGCAGCCTACTTCCAATCGTCCTCTTCTTCGTCCTCATCCTCCTCGTCCTCATCGATGTCGTCCTCGTCCTCCTCGTCCTCGTCATCGAAGCCGTCTTCTCCGGCGAGGTCCTCATCGGTAGCCTCCAGTTCCACCGGGCCGGTGCTGGTTACGCGAATCGACGCGCCGCACTCCTCACAGGTGAATTCGTCACCTTCGTCGAGTTCGTCTTCTTCAAACTCGAGTTCGACATCGCAGTTGGGACAGTTCATCGCGTGCTCCCGTGATTGGACATGAATTCTCGTTGTACAAGATCGCTGACCCCTGTGGCAATGACATCCCGCCGATCAATCCACAGGCCGGTAAAACGTCACTGCATTATCGCCCTGCCGGAGGACGCGCGCCCGGCGCAGCGTGCCGTATTGCTCGCCCGGGTCGAATCGGACACTGTGCTGGACGGCGGCAAGCACCGGCGGTGCGGCGCCCAGCAAGGACAGACACTCGGCATACTCGCGCTCCTTTTCATAAGGCGGGTCGAGAAACACCACGTCGGCACGCTTCCAGGACAGCACCCGTGTGGCCTTTCCGGCGAAGACTTCGACACGCGCTTCGATGCCGAGCGAGCGCAGGTTCTCCCGCAGAACCGCCAGCGCGGCGCGGTTGCTTTCCACCAGCGCGACGGCCGAGGCGCCGCGGCTCAACGCTTCAATCCCGACGGCGCCAGAGCCGGCGTAGAGGTCGAGAAACGTCGCGCCTTCCAGCTCCGGCTGCAGGATGCTGAACAGGCTTTCCCGCAAGCGGTCTGGTGTCGGGCGCGTGGTCAGCCCCGGCAGCGTCTGCAGGCGGCGGCTGCGAAACTCGCCGGCAATGACCCTCATCCGGCCTCCAGCAGACCGTAACGGCGCTGCCAGTTGGTGTTCACCCAGGCAACGACATGTTCGAAGTCGGCTTCACCGGCAGGCGCCTGCAGAAGGCGTGTCGCCTCCACGCGCGCCTGCTCCAGCAGTTCCTGATCGCGCATCAGATTAGCGAACCGGAGCCCCGGCATGCCGGATTGCTTGGTGCCGAAAAACTCGCCGGGACCGCGCAGCCGCAGATCCATCTCCGCAATCACGAAGCCGTCGCCGGAATCGACCATGGTGCGGATGCGCTCCCGCCCGGTGTCGTTCAACTTGCCGGTGACCAGAATGCAGTAGCTCTGCTCGCCGCCGCGCCCGACACGCCCCCGGAGCTGATGCAGTTGCGCCAGACCGAAGCGTTCCGCCTGCTCGATGACCATGACGGTCGCGTTCGGAACGTCGACGCCGACCTCGATGACCGTGGTCGACACCAGGATGTGGAGTTCGCCCTCCTTGAAGCGGCGCATCACGCTTTCCTTCTCCTCGGACGGCAGCTTGCCGTGCAGCAGGCCCACTTTGCGGTCCGGGAACACCTGCTTGGACAGGTGCTCATGCATCGAGGCGGCGGCCTTCATCGACGCCGTCTCCGATTCGTCGATGAGCGGGTAGACGACATACGCCTGGCGCCCGAGTGCCAGTTGCTTGGCGAGAAAGCTCCAGACCTCCTCGATCTTCGCCTCCGTGACGTGCCGCGTGACGATGGGCTTGCGGCCGGGCGGCAGTTCGTCGATCACCGACGTGTCCAGGTCGCCGTACAGCGTCAGTGCCAGGGTGCGGGGGATCGGCGTCGCCGTCATCACCAGCAGATCCGGTGTGATGCCCTTCCGGACCAGGCGCAAGCGCTGCAGCACGCCGAAGCGATGCTGCTCGTCGACAATCGCCAGGCCCAGCCGCTGAAAGTCGACATCGGCCTCCAGCAGCGCGTGCGTGCCCACCACGATGGGCGTCATTCCGCTGGCGATCAGGCCCTTGACGGCGTTCTTTTCCTTCGCCGCCTGCGAGCCCACCAGGATCGAGACGTGGTAGCCGAGCGGCGCAAACAGCGTCTTGAAGGAGAAGTAATGCTGCGTCGCCAGGATCTCGGTGGGGGCCAGCACGGCCACCTGGTAACCGTTCTCAATGGCAATGACGGCAGCCTGGGCCGCCACCAGCGTCTTGCCGCTGCCGACATCGCCCTGCAGCAGGCGATGCATCGGATGCGGCCGCGCCATGTCCTGCGCAATCTCGCCCAGGGTCCGCTTCTGTGCGTTGGTCGGCTTGAAGGGCAGCATCGTCTTGATCTGCTCCCGCACGCGTTCGTTGAGGCCGAAGGCGACGCCGGTCACCTGACGGCTGTTGGCCCGCCGCAGCAGAAGCCCCGCTTCCAGCCAGAAGAACTCCTCGAAGATCAGCCGCTGCTGCTCCGGTGAACGGAAGCTGTTCAGCAGGCGGAGATCGGCATCGGGGGCGGGGAAGTGCAGTGCCTGGATGGCCGCCCAGCGCGACGGCAGTCCCAGGCGCTCCACCAGCGACGACGGCAGAGCGTCCGCCAGCGGCTCCACGGCATCCAGCGCGCGCCGCACCAACTGGCGGAACAGGCGCGTGTTCACCTTGCCTGCCGCCTCATAAATAGGAACGATGCGGCCCGTGTGGAGCCCCGCGTCCCCCTCTTCCTCGTCCGCGGACAGAATCTCGTACTCCGGGTGCAGCATCGACAGGCTGCCGGCGTAGGTGTCGAGTTCGACCTTCCCGAACAGCGCCACGCGCTGGCCTGGCGCGAAGACGCTTTCCAGGTACGCCCCGTGGAACCACTTGGCGATGAGCCCCACCTTGGAGCTGTCGCCCAGATGCATTTCAAACAGGCCGAGATTGCGCTTGCGAAAGCCTGCCGTGCGCGCCTGCCGCACCTCGCCGAGAACGGTCGCCATTTCGCCCGGAGCCAGTTGCGCGATCGTCTTCAGGTTGCTGCGGTCTTCGTATCGGAACGGCGGGTAGAGCAGCAGGTCTTCGACCGTGACCAGGCCCTTGGCTTCCAGTTGCGCGGCCCGCGCGGGTCCCACGCCTTTCAGGTACTTCAGCGGCGTCGATAAATCCAACAACCCGTAGGGTACACTGCACGCATGTTTCGATTTCTGTTCGTCGCGGCGGCGGCGTATGCCTTGCCCGCCGCGGACCTGCGTTTGGGGATTGTCGGCACCGATACGTCGCACGTCACGGCCTTCGCCAAGGTGCTGAACGATGCCTCCAACCCGGACCATGTTCCCGGCGCGCGCATCGTGGCGGCGTATAAGGGTGGCAGTCCGGACCTGAAGTCGAGCGCGGATCGCGTGGAGGGCTACGCCAAGGAGCTGTCCGAGAAATTCGGCGTGAAGATCGTGCCTTCGATTGCCGACCTGTGCGGGCAGGTGGACGCCATCCTGCTCGAGAGCGTCGACGGACGAAAGCATCTGCCGCAGATGCGGGAAGTGGTGAAGTGCGCCAAGCCGGTATTCATCGACAAGCCGCTGGCCTCGACACTGGCCGATGCGCGGGAGATTGCGCGCGTGGCCAAGGCGGCCAACGTGAAATGGTTCACCTCCTCCAGCCTGCGCTATGCAGGCTATGCGAAGGACTTGCGCCACGATGACCTGACGGGCGCCATTTCCTGGGGCCCCGGACCCACCGACCCCACGCATCAGCTGGACCTGAGCTGGTACGGGATCCATGCGCTCGAGGCGCTCTATGCGATTCTCGGGCCGGGCTGCGAGGTGCTGACACGCACCGTGACCGAGGCAAGCGACGAAACGACCTGCCGCTGGAAGGGCGGCAAGCTGGGCACGGTGCGCGTGATTCGGCCCTACTCCGACTTCGGCGCCGTCGCGTTTCGCCCCAAGGAGATCCTGCAAAGTCCGCCGAAGGCAAAGTACAGCTACGTGGATCTGTTGAAGGAAGTGGTGAAGTTCTTCCAGACCGGGCAGCCGCCGGTGCCGGAGTCGGAAACGTTAGAGATGTTCGCGTTCATGGACGCCGCCCAGCGCAGTAAAGAGCAGGGCGGCATTCCGGTGAAGCTGGCCGCGCACTAGCGTCGCTTCGGCAGACGCCCGGACGGGCGCGCGGTCAGAGGATCCCGTACTTCCGGAAGGCCTCCGTGGCCGACATGCCCCGTTCGATGTCGCCCCGGACACCTTTCTCGGCGCGCGCCTTGTCCAAGGCCGCCTCGATGGCTTGCTCTTCCACCGCGACCGGGACGATCAGGATGCCGTCCAGATCTCCGAAGACAAGATCGCCCGGTTCAATGCGGACGTCGCCGATTTCAATCGGGCAGCGGAAATCGATCACGCTCGAACGGGCGCCGCCATCGACGGCCCACCGTCCGCGGCTGAAGACCGGCCAGTCCTGCGCCAGCACTTGGGGCGTATCGCGATGCCATCCGTCGATGACCGCTCCGACGGCGCCTCGGGTGCGGGCCGCGGCGGTCATGATTTCCCCCCAACAGGCGGAGCGCAGTGTCCCGGTGGCCATGTAGATCTCGCCCGGGCGCAGGTCGTCGAGTGCCAGCGTCAGCTTGCCGAACGCCGGCTCAGCCTCCAAGAAGACGTCGGCGACCAGCACCGGCATCGCCCTTCCGGCCAGTTTCATCGATTCACGCATGGGCTGTATCGGTTGGGGCAGAAACTGGCGCTGGAAGCCCAGGCGGTCCAGCACGTCCCCCACCACGGGGGTGTACAACTCACCGCGCATGAGCGCGAAAAGCTCTTCATCATTCGACCAAGCGGGCATGGTTGTGACGAGTGTAGCGAAACCGGGCGCAAACAGAAGCGTCTGTTATAGTTGAGGCGAGATTTGCAATGAAGGTCCCCCGTTTTGCCCTGATTTTAACCGCTGGTTCCATGGTGGCCGCCGGTTTGGTGGCTCTGATGCCGGAGGCGAGTTGGGCGCAGTCCGGACCGAAAAAGGAGTCTTCCGAGACCGTCGCCAAGCCCCGGCGGGGCAAAGACGCACCTCCGGAGCCGGAGCAGGAAAAGATTCCTTCGAAGTTGCAAAAGAAGGACCTGCCCGCCGAACTGCCCACGTTCCGCAGCGACGTGACCACTGTGACCGTCGACGTGGCGGTGCTGGACAACAAAGGCCGGTTCATCCCCAACATTCCGCGCGGCAACTTCCGGATCCTCGAAGACGGCGTGCCGCAGCAGATCGCCAACTTCGCCATGGGCGAGGCGCCGATGACGGTGTGCATGGTGATCGAGTTTTCCAATCTGTTCCAGCAGTTCTGGTCCTACGGCTGGATGGAGACCTTGCAGGCGTCCTACGGTTTTCTGCAAACGCTGAAGCCGGAAGACTACGTCGCCGTCGTCGCCTACGATCTGCGCCCGGAGATTCTTTCGGACTTCTCGACGGACAAGCGCAAGGCATACGAGGCGATGCAGCGTCTGCGCATCGCAGCCTACTCGGAATCCAACCTCTATGACGCTCTGACGGATACGGCGGATCGCATGTCGGAGATCGAGGGACGCAAGGCAATCGTGGTGATCGCCTCCGGCATCGACACGTTCAGCAAGCTGACATTCGACAAGACCCGCAAACAATTGCAAGCAGCGGGTGTGCCGATCTACGCGATCGGAACGCTGCAAGCCTTGCGCGAATGGTACGACGCGCGCGGCATGATGGGCGGCATCGAACGCATGGACTTCCTGCAGGCGGACAATCAGATGCGCACGTTCGCCAAAGAAACGGGCGGGCAGAGCTTCTTCCCGCGATTCTTCGGCGAGTACCCCAACATCTTCCGCATGATTCATGAAGCGTTGCGGAACCAGTACTCGATCGGCTATCAGCCGACCAACACCGCGCGCGACGGCGGCTACCGGAAGCTGAAGGTGGAACTGATCAATCCCGCCACCGGAGACCCCCTTCGGATCGTCGACGAGAAGAGCAAGCCGATCAAGTACTCGATCGTCGCAAAGGCAGGCTACACGGCGCCCCGCGCCGTCGAGTAGATCCGGCGAAAAAGTCAAGAGCTAAAACTCTCGACTCTGGTAGCAGGTACGAAGCTGTTTGACACAACTGCAACCCGACTGCTACCTTCGCCAAGTTCTCTTCTCCGCGATGACCTCATCCAAAGCAGCGGCAGCGGCAACGATCTTACTGGTCGATGACAACAAGCATGGTCTCTCCGCCCGCAAGCACGTACTAGAGGAACTAGGATTCCGCGCCCTGACTGCTACCTCAGGAAAAGCGGGACTGGACCTCCTGAGCAAAAACCCGGTCGATCTCCTGGTGACCGATTACAAGATGCCCGACATGAACGGCATTGAACTGATTCAGCATGTGCGGCGCAGCGCGAAGGCGGATTTGCCGATTGTGCTGATTTCCGGCTGGGTGGACGTGATGGGTCTGGACAGCGGAACGACGGGAGCGGATGTGGTCCTGAACAAGAGCGCCAACGAGGTGCCCCAACTGGTGCGCGCCGTGAACCGGCTTCTCCATCGTCCTGCTCCGAAGAAACCTGCCGCCCGGGGCGAAGCGAAACCGCGCCGCAAGAACTCTGCCGGGGCATGAGGCGGCTTTCGCTTCTTCTTCTCACCGTTTCCCTCCTTGCGGCGCCACCGCCGCAGAAGCGGTCTGCTTCTTCCGCAAAGGCGGGGGGCGCCCCGAACCGGCAGGTCCGCGCGTGGCTCTCGGGCATGACACTGCGCCAGGAAGTGGCGCAACTGGTGATCGCACCGTTCTACGGAGAGGTGCTTTCCGCGCGCTCAAAGGCATCGCGCGAGTATCAGCGCCTGGTACAGAGCGGGCTGGGCGGCTTGATCATTCTGAATCGCGTGCGGGGCGGCCTGGTCCAGAACGCGGAGCCTCACGCCATGGCTGCCTTTCTGAACCGGATGCAGCGCGCGGCCAGGATCCCGCTGCTGGTGGGCGGCGACTTTGAGCGCGGCGCTTCGATGCGCGTCTCCTCGACGGTGAAGTTTCCGCATGCGATGGCGTTCGGCGCGGCGGGCGATCTGGCGGCGACCACGGCGTTCGGCCGGTACTCGGCGAGGGAGGCGCGCGCTCTCGGGGTGCATTGGGTGTTTGCTCCGGTGGCGGATGTGAACAATAACCCCGCCAACCCCGTAATCGGGTTGCGTTCGTTCGGCGAGGCAGCCGATACCGTATCGCGCCACGTGGCGGCCTACATCGAAGGGGCGCGCTCGGAAGCGGGCTCTCCCGTCCTGCTCTGCGTCAAGCACTTCCCCGGACACGGCGACACGGCAGTGGACACGCACTTCGGTCTGGCCACGGTCACCGCGGATCGCGAACGCCTGCAGAGCTTGGAATGGAAGCCGTTCCGGACGGCCATCGCCGCGGGAATCGACGGAGTGATGACCGGTCACCTGTTTGTCCCGGCCCTGGAATCGGACCCCATCCCGGCGACGGTTTCCAGCAAGGTGCTGACCGGTGTGCTCCGGCGGGAGTTGGGCTTCCAGGGATTGCTCAGCACCGATGCGATGGACATGGCCGGGTTGACGCAGCAGTTTCCTGCCGGAGAAGCCGCTGTCCGCTCGTTGGAGGCGGGTGTTGACGTCCTGCTGGTGCCCTCCAACGCGGATGCCGTCATCAACGGCGTTGTGAAGGCGGTGGAGAGCGGGCGTCTCTCGCGGCAGCGGATTCGGCAGAGCGTGGAGAAACTGCTGGCGGCGAAGCTGAAGCTCGGTCTTGCGTCCAAGCGCCTGGTGGATACCGAAGAGTTGGCAGACGTGCTGGACGATCCCGACGCGCAGCAGTTGGCGCAATCGGTGGCCGAGCGTGCCCTGACGCTGGTGCGGAATGAGGGTGAGATTCTGCCGTTGCGGGAACGCGACCGAAGCTGCCTCTTCGTGTTGAACGAAAGCCGGTATTCCCCGCAGGGACGCCAATTGCTGGACACCCTGAAGGAGAAGGCGCCGCGGATGCTGGCGCGTCCGATCGACGCCACGATGGATGCCGAAGCACTCGACGCCGTGATCGCGAAGGCGCGGGACTGCGCAGCCGTGGTCATCGCCACCACTACCACCGCGACGGCCTGGCAGGGCAACCCGGATGCCGCGATGTCGCCCGCCCTGACGGGCTTTGTCGAACGGCTGCTGGCGGGTCCTGCGCCCGTGGCTCTGGCG
This sequence comes from uncultured Solibacteraceae bacterium, assembly GCA_964395885.1. Lineage (GTDB taxonomy): Bacteria > Acidobacteriota > Terriglobia > Bryobacterales > Bryobacteraceae > JAPKYZ01. Next base: position 13,495 of record CAYNDS010000007.1, read on the forward strand.
AGCTTCGGCAATCCCTATCTCATCCGCTACTTCCCCAAGGTTGCCGCTTACGTGGCGGCATTCTCCACTGCTCCCACGTCGGAGGCGGCACTGGCGCGCGCACTGATCGGCGAGATCGGGTTTGCCGGGAAGCTGCCCGTCACCATTCCCGGCATCGCGGAACGCGTCCGCTAATCGCGGGTGGCGAATAAACCTCGAAACACGGCACGCTACACTGAAGGGGTTCCCCTGTGAATTCGGCCATCGTGATCCGCGGCGCGCGGGTCCACAACCTGAAGAACGTTTCTGTCTCTATCCCGCACCATCAGCTCACCGTCGTCACGGGAGTGTCGGGTTCGGGAAAGTCGTCGCTTGTGTTCGACACCATTTATGCCGAGGGGCAGCGCCGCTACGTTGAGTCGCTCTCGGCCTACGCGCGGCAGTTTCTGGAGCGGATGGAGAAGCCGGATCTCGACGAAATTGAGGGCATCGCGCCGCCCATCGCGATCAAGCAGAAGAATCAGACACGCAACCCCCGCTCCACCGTCGCCACTTCCACCGAGATTTACGACTTCCTGCGTCTGCTCTGGGCGCGCGCCGGCACCACGTTCTGCCCCAACGGGCATGGCGCGGTGGAACGCGACACGGTGGACCACGTTGCCGCGCGGATGCTGGCCGAGGCGGAGGGTTCCCGATGGTACGCCTTGTTCCCGATTCAGCTGCACGCGGCGCCGCCCGTCGAGACAAAGCCAGCCAGGGGCAAGAAGGCGGCTCCGGCGGCAAACGCCACCTTGCGGGACCGTCTCTTTGAACTGCGGGCGAAGGGCTTTAACCGTCTCTATCAGGATGGGCGGACGTTCGAGTTCTCGACGCCCGAGTCTCTGCTCGAAATCAACTTTCAGCAGCCGCTGTTCGCCCTGGTGGACCGCTTTGCGATCGGTGCGGAGCTGCGCCAACGCCTGGTGGACACCGTCGAAATCTGCTATCGCGAGGGCGGGGAAGTCCTCTTCGAGGAGGCGGGCACGTCGCCGCCGCGACGGTTGCGCTTCGCGGAATCGTTTGCCTGCAAGGTGTGCGGGCTCGCCTTTGCGGATCCGGAGCCGTCGCTGTTCAGCTTCAACTCGCCGATGGGTGCGTGTCCGCGCTGCCAGGGCTTCGGCAACACCGTCGATTACGACCTGGACCTGGTGATTCCGGATCCGACGCTGTCGCTGGACAAGGGTGCCGTCGATCCGTGGACCAAACCGAACTACGAGTGGTTCTACGACGACTGGAAGAAGACCGTTCGGAATCGCGTGCGCTGCAAGGTCCCCTACCAGGATCTGTCTGCGGACGAGAAGACTCTGGTGAAGAAGGCGATTCGGGATTTCTTTGCCGAGGTGGAAACCAAGAAGTACAAGGTCCACGTGCGGGTCTTCCTCAGCCGGTATCGCGGCTATGCGGAGTGTCCGGAATGCGGCGGCGCCCGGTTGCGAGAGGCGGCCCGGAACGTGCGCATCGCCGGCCGGACCATTTCCGACGCGACGCGGCTGAACATTGCCGAGTCCTACGCCTTCTTCAGCGCCATCGAACTGGCGCCGGAACAGCAGGCGATTGCCGGCAAGGTTCTCGTCGAAGTGCGGCAGCGCCTGAAGTTCCTGCTGGACGTCGGTCTGGAGTATCTGACGCTCGATCGCCTGTCGGCGACGCTGTCCGGTGGAGAGTCGCAGCGCATCACGCTCGCCACCTGCCTGGGCTCGCAACTGGTGGGCGCCTGCTATGTGCTGGATGAGCCGTCGATCGGGCTGCATCCGCGCGACACGGGACGCCTGATCCGTATCCTGCACGACTTGCGGGAACTCGGTAACACGATCATCGTCGTCGAGCACGACCCGGAAGTGATGCGCGCCTCCGATTACCTGATCGACCTTGGTCCGGGCGCCGGCGAATGGGGCGGCAACGTGGTCTACGCGGGACCGTTCGAGGCTCTGCTGGATGCTCGCAACGGGCACTCGACCCTGACCTCGCGTTACCTGCTGGGCGACCTGACGGCTGTCCCGGTTCGCGAACGACGGAAGATCGATCCCAAGCGGGTGCTGGTCTTTCGCGGTGCGCGCGCGAACAACCTGAAGAACATCGACGTGACGATTCCGCTGGGGGTGCTGACGGCGATTACGGGGGTCAGCGGGTCCGGCAAGTCCTCTCTGGTGCACGACGTCATCCATCGGACCCTGCGGCAGCGTCTGGACTCGTCCAAGCCGGAGCGTGCCTTCACCAGCGCCGATGAAGACGGCGCGGCGGAAAAGCAGACCTGCCGCGACGTGGAAGGCCTGCGTCAGGTGGCCGAAGCCGTGCTGGTGGATCAATCGCCCATTGGACGCACGCCGCGCTCGAATCCGGTGACCTACGTCAAGGCGTTCGATCAGATTCGGGATCTGTTTGCGGACACGCCGGAAGCGAAGCGGCGTGGCTATGCGAGTGGCCATTTCTCGTTCAACATTCCCGGCGGGCGCTGCGAAACGTGTCAGGGCGACGGGACGGTGACGGTGGAGATGCAGTTTCTGGCCGACGTCGAGTTGATCTGCGAGGACTGCAAGGGGACCCGCTACAAACCCTCGACCCTCGAAATCCAGCGCAACGGAAAGTCGATTCACGACGTTCTGCAGATGACCGTGACCGAAGCGGTAGAGTTCTTCGCAGCGACGCCGAGGCTGGCCACCAAGCTGCGCGTTCTCGAAGACGTCGGTCTGGGCTATCTGCGGTTAGGACAGTCCGCCACCACGTTATCCGGCGGGGAGGCGCAGCGGGTCAAGCTGGCGGCCTATATCGGGCAGAGCCAGGCGGCGCAGAATGCGTTGAAGGGAACGCTGTTCATCTTCGATGAGCCGACGACGGGATTGCACTTCGACGACATCGCAAAGCTGCTGGCCAGCTTTCAGCGGATGATTGAGCAGGGCGCCTCCGTGCTTCTGATTGAGCACAACCTGGATGTCATCCGGGCGGCGGACTGGGTGATCGACCTCGGGCCGGAGGGCGGCGCCGGCGGTGGACGCATTGTCGCCGAAGGGACGCCGGAGCACGTCTCCACCGTGCGCGGCAGTCACACCGGTGCGGCCCTGGCGCCGCTGCTTTCCGGAAGGACGGCCCCACCCGCGCGCCAGTAAGGCATGATGAGAGAGGAGGCGTGGCCGTGTTGCTTTCTCCCATCTTCGCCCTGCTGCTGGTGTCGCAGACGGCAAACCTCGACAACGGCATCAAGGCGCTGGAGGCAAACAAGTGGGAAGAGGCCGAGCAGTGGTTCGTCAAGGCCGTAGCCGATGACGCCGCGGACTACACGGCGCATTTCCATCTGGCCCTGGCGCGCACCTTCCTCAATAAGGACCAGGCCGCGATGGAGGGTTTCGAGAAGACCCTGACTCTGAAGCCGGGCCTGTTTGAGGCGCAGATCAATCTCGGCCTGCTGTACCACCGCTACCGAAAATTTCCGGAAGCCGTCGCACAGTTGGAGCCGGCGGTCGCACAGCGCGCCAACGACGTGCGGGCGCTGTTCCACCTGGCCGATTCGCAGCGGGAACTGAAGCAATGCGCGGCCGCGGAGCCGCGCTTTCGAAAGGCGCTGGAGTTGGACGCCACGCTGGCGGCGGCCGAACTCGGGCTGGCGCGATGCCTGGTGCAGTTGGGCCGTCTGGACGAGGCGGCACCGCTGTTTGAGAAGACCGGCGGCTTGCTGGAACTCGCGCAGACATACGAGGACGCGGGGCAGCCCGATAAGGCCCGTCCGATCTATGAGAAGGCCCCTCCGGATCTTGCCATCCTGACGCGGCTGGCCGGCGGCTATCTCAAGCAGAAGCAGTTTGACCAGGCGCAACAGGTGGTGGAGAAGGCTTTGCAACTGGCGCCGGAGGACTACGACCTGCGGCTCACCTATGGCCGACTGTTGCGCGACAAGCGGCAGTTTCTGCCGGCCGCCAATCAGTTCGCCGCCGCGGCACGCCTGAAGCCGTCAGACCCGGCGCCGTTGAATGAACTTGCGGGCATGCTGATTTCGCTGGAAGACTATCCGCGGGCACTGGCCGTCCTGGACCGTCTGCGGGCGCTGAATGCCGAGACGCCAGGCCATCTCTTCTTCCGCGCCGTCGTGCTGGACAAGACGCATCAGGTAAAGCCGGCGCTGCAGGCTTATCAGGCATTTCTCGCCGCCAGCCAGGGCAAGTATCCGGATGAGGAGTTCAAGGCAAAGTACCGTGCGAAGGTGCTGGAGAGGGAGGCGGCAAAGCGATGATCGCCGTGCTGGTTGTCCTGCTGGCAAGCGACCTGGCCGCCATCCAGAATGAGCCGGATCCGAACCGCCGGGCGCTGCGGGCGGTCGACTTCGCGCATGAATCTCTCGGCCATGCCCGGGAAGCCGGCAATGCCGGAGACCCGGAACGGCTGAAGAACGAGTTGGAGCACGCGGCGCAAGGCATCGAACTGGCGCTGACGACGTACAGGAGCATGAAGGGGAAGTTCGGCGACATGAAGAAGACGGAAGTCCGCTCACGGGACCTGGTGCGCAAGATCGAGGCACTGCGGCGTGACCTTCCGGTGGAAGATCGCCCGGTGGCCGAAGCTGCCGAGGCGCGCATCATCAAGGCGCACGATGAACTCCTGCTGGTCATTCTGGGGAAGAGACGATGAAGTGGCTGGTGCTGTTGGTTCTGACGGCGTTGTCTGCCGCTGCGCAGCAACGTGACTTTCTCACCGCCGATGAAGCGGACCAGATCCGCCTGGCGCAGGATCCGAACATCCGCATCCAGGTCTATCTGCACTTTGCCCGGCAGCGTATGGATCTGGTGGAGCAGGCACTGAAGAAGGAAAAGGCGGGACGCGCCGGCCTGATCCACGGCTACCTGGACGAGTACACCAAGATCATCGAGGCGATCGACATTGTCATCGACGACGCGCTGCGCCGCAAGGTGGTGATCGATGAGGGAATTAAGGCGCTCGCCAAGGGCGAGAAGGAATTGTTGGACAAGCTGACCGCCATCGCCGACGCTAAGCCGCGCGATGCCGAGCGTTACGAGTTCGCGCTCACGCAGGCCGTGGATGCCACCCGGGACTCGCTGGAACTGACCGAACAGGACCTGTCCAGCCGCGCCGCCGACGCCGCCGCGCGGGAGCAGCAGCGTCGCAAGGAACTGGAAGACCTTCGCAAGCCCGTCGAGGGTGAGGCCAAGGCGGACGTGAAGACCGACGCCGAAAAGCGAGCGGCGGAAGCGTCCACGCCGGAGAGCGAAAAGAAAGGCGCGCGGAAGCCGCCCACCCTGCGCCGCAAGGGCGAATCCGCCGCCCCGCCGAAGCCCTAAGCGGTGACCGACTCGGCTTCCGGTTGCGGAACGCGGTCGAGATCGACACCTTCCCAACGCGCCACCACCGCGCTGGCCAGGCAGTTGCCGAGCAGGTTCACGCTGGTGCGCGCCATGTCCATGAAGGCATCGACGCCCAGGATGAGGGCTACGCCTTCCATCGGCAACCCGAAGTTGGCCACCGTTCCGGTGAGGATGACCAGGCTGGCGCGCGGTACCGCCGCCACACCCTTTGATGTCAGCATCAGCGTCAGCATCATGAACAACTGCGTGCCGAGCGGCAATTCCATCCCCGCTGCCTGTGCCACGAAGATGCTGGCCAGGGCGAGATACAGCGTGGAGCCATCGAGATTGAAGCTATAACCCAGCGGCAACACAAAGGTGACGATGTGTTTCGGAACACCAAAGCGCTCCATGCGCGCCAAGGCATCCGGAAGCGCCGCCTCGCTGGAGGCGGTGGAAAAGGCCAGAATGAATGGCTTGCCCACCGCGTCGATAAAGCGCCGCAGCGGAATCCGCGCCACCAGCAGCACGCCGCCCAAGACGACGACAACGAAGATGATCAGGGCCAGATAGAGTGTCCCCACCAGTTTCGCCAGGCCAATCAGGGATTGCAGGCCGTTCTTACCCACCGTCACGGCAATGGCCGCTCCGGCAGCCAGCGGCGCCATGTAGACGACGTACATCGTGTACTTGAACATCGCCTCCATCACCGCTTCGGCCCAGTGGACCACCGGTTCCGCCTTTTTGCCGATGCCGACGCAGGCCACACCGAACAGCACACTGAACACGACGATCTGCAGAACATCGCCCGTCGACATGGCTTCGATAATCGAGCGCGGGAACATCTTCTCGATCGTCTCGGCGAAGGTCATTTTCGGCGCCGCCATCTGCTGCGCCGTTCCCAACTGCAATTGAATGCCGTCGCCTGGCCGCAGAACGTTCACCGTCACCAGACCCACCACCAGCGCCAGCGAGGTCGCAAAGAGAAAGTACGACATCGACTTGGCGCCGATGCGGCCCATGGTGCTGGCTCCGCCGGACTTCGCGATTCCGTACACCAGCGACGTGAAGATGAGCGGCGCCACGACGGACTTAATCAGGCGGATAAACACGTTCGAGATCGGCGCCAGTTGCACCGAAAAGGCGGGCGCAACGGCGCCCAGTACGATTCCCAGCACCGTGGCGATGATGATCCAGGTGGTCAGCGAAATCTTCTTCATCGTTCTCCCCACTTCAGTTTTTCCCGCAGCACGTCGAAGAACAGCAGACGCGGCGGCCGGATGAGATGGACGGCAAAGTCCGAGCGGCGACAGAGAACGTGGTCGCCCTTCTTCAGCGGCTCGCCGACCTGTCCGTCAATGGTGACCCAGGCGTCGTCGTCGGCGGCGAAATTCAGTAAATCGATAAGGCTTGATTGTGGCACGATCACCGGACGGTTGGTGAGCATATGCGGACAGATCGGTGTCAGCGCCAGACACTCCACGCTGGGATAAATGATCGGTCCGCCGGCGGACAACGAATAGGCAGTGGAACCGGTGGGCGTCGTGACGATCAGCCCGTCGGCCTTGTAGCGGCAAACAAACCGGCCGTCGACGCGGGCGTCCAGGTCGATCATCCGCGCGAGGGACCCTTTTGTGATCACCGCGTCGTTCAGCGCGTCGTAGCTGTTGATCGTCCGTTCCCCGCGGACGATCTCGCAGCGCAGCATCTGCCGTCTTCCGATGCGAACCTGACCGGCCAGAACGTGTTCCAGTTCCGTGGTGAGTTCATCGACCGTGATGGCGGTGAGAAAGCCAAGTCCGCCCAGGTTGACCGGAAGAATCGGGATTTCGCGGCCCCGCACCGCACGGGCGGCGGACAGAAGCGTGCCGTCGCCGCCGAGAACAATGACCAACTGCGCCCCGTCCGGTGCCTCCTCGCGCGAGATGGCATCGCCGCGCTGGCAATACTCCGCGGCCACCGGGTCCAACCGGCTGGCAATGCCGCGCCGTTCCAGCCACGTGACGAGCTCCGGAATCAGGCGCTCAGCTTGCGCGATCCCCGGCTTGGCCACGATCGCGACTGTCGCGATGGGATCCATAAAGCAGGAATTCCTTGTTCCCTTCCGCGCCCGTGATGGGCGACTCCGTCCAGTCTGTCAGGAAGCCTTGCGCCTCCAGGGCGTCCCGTACCTTGCTCAGGGCCGCGCGATGCACCTCCGGGTCTCGCACGATGCCGCCCTTGCCCACCTGATCCCGGCCGGCTTCAAACTGCGGCTTGACCAGGATAACGGCTTCCCCATCCGGGCTGAGGATGGCGGCAATCGCGGGCAGGATCAACGTCGCGGAGATGAAGCTGACGTCCATCGCGACGAAGCCGACGGCCTCTCCCAGCGTGTCGGCGGTCATCGCGCGCGCGTTGGTGTGATCGCGGACCACCACGCGGGCGTCCGTTCGCAGCTTCCAATCCAGTTGCGTATCGCCCACGTCGATGGCGTAGACCTTGACCGCGCCACGTTGCAGAAGGCAATCCGTGAAGCCGCCTGTCGAGGCGCCCACATCCGCACAGACGCGTCCGGCAACGGCAATCTGCCAGTGATCGAGTGCCGCCGCCAGTTTGTAGCCTCCGCGGCTGACGTAGGGCAAAGGGGCGTTGACGCGGATGTCCGCCTCGGCAGGGTAGGAGTGGCCGGGCTTGGACGCCTTCTGCCCGTCGACGAAGACTTCCCCGGCCAGGATGAGCGCCTGTGCTTTTTCGCGGCTGCTTGCCAGCCCACGGTCGACCAACCATTGGTCGAGCCGCCGCTTCATGCCTGCCGGTTCACGATCAGCTTGGCCAACTCCCGCAACGTCTCGGCGCGCTCCCCAAAGGGTTCGAGAGCGGCCAACGCGGCGTCCAACTCGGCTCGCGCCATCTCCTTGGATCGGTCCAGGCCATAGACCGCGGGGAACGTAATCTTTTGCTGCGCGGCATCCTTGCCCGCGGTCTTGCCGAGCATTTCCGAGGACTGCTCCACGTCCAGGATGTCGTCGACAATCTGAAAGGCAAGGCCGATATGCTCACCGAACGCCGTCAAGCTGTCCAGGTCGTGTTGCGCGGCGCCGGCGTAGATGGCTCCCATCCGTACGCTGGCCCGCAACAGCGCCCCCGTTTTGGCGCTGTGGATTGCCTCCAGCTTTTCCGCTGACGGAGGCTGCCCTTCACCCTCGATGTCATGCACCTGCCCGGCGATCATGCCGCGTGCCGTTCCGGCTGCCCGCGCCAACTCCACCACCAGACGGGCGCGCACCTCGGCGCTGGCGTGCTCCAGTGAACCCAACGTCTCGAAGGCCAGTGTGCAGAGAGCGTCGCCCGCCAGGATCGCCATCGCGTTCCCGAAGACTTTGTGGCAGGTCAGCCGGCCGCGGCGGTAATCGTCGTTGTCCATGTCCGGAAGATCGTCATGGATCAGCGAGTAAGTGTGGATCAGTTCGAGCGTGCAGGCGGCTTCCGCGATGCCGCGGGTGTGTCCGCCCACGGCCTCCGCCGACGCGATCGCCAGCAGCGGGCGAATCCGCTTTCCGCCTGCCATGACGGAATAGCGCATGGCGCGGTGGATGGTGGTCGGGTCCGCCTCCACCGACGGCAGACATCGTTCCAGTGCGGCCTCCACAGAGGCAAGCAGAGCCTTCATCCCGGGAATGGTTCAGCCACGACCTGATTGTTCCGCCGCACCAGCGCCTCGACGCGGGTTTCGGCCTCTTCCAACTGCTTGCGGCATGCGTCGGACAGGGTCATGCCCTGCTCGAAGAGCGCCAACGCGCGCTCCAGCGGAATGTCACCGTTTTCCAGTTCCTTCACCACGCTTTCCAGCTCGCCCAGGCTCTTTTCGAAGCTGAGGGTGTTCTGCGCGTCGCGCTCCCGTTCCGCCATGCGTTTCCTGTTTTAACATATGCACTTCGCCCGGGTTCAACTCCCGCCACGCGCCCTCGGCCAAGCCCACCAGCGAAAGGGGACCAAGGCGCTCGCGGGTGAGCGTCACCACCCTGCTTCCCACGGCCTCCACCATGCGGCGGACCTGCCGGTTGCGGCCTTCGCGGATGGTCAGCTCGATCGTGGCTTCGTCCAGCCGTCTCGCCTGCGCCGGACGCGTCGGCCCATCGTCCAGGACGATGCCGGACCGCAGCCGCTGCACCGCGTCGTCAGAGAGAGGTGGATCGCATGCGGCCACGTAAGTCTTCGGCACGTGGTAGTCCGGGTTGGTCAGCCGCTCGGCAAGCTGCGTGTCGTTGGTGAACAAAAGCAGCCCGCTCGTGTCCATGTCCAGGCGTCCGACGGGTCCCAGAAACGTGCCGAGATCCGGCAGCAGCGCATAGACCGTGGGACGCCCGTCGGGGTCGGAATACGTCGTCAGGTAACCGGCGGGCTTGTTCAGCAAGAGGTAGCGGCGATTCGCGCGCACCAGCGGCTTGCCATCGAAGCGGACCTTGTCCCGTTCGAGATCCACCCAATAATCGGGATTCTCGATGACCTTGCCGTTGACCTCCACCCGGCGGGCGTGGATCCAGCTTCGGGCTTCGGTGCGGGAGCCTAACCCGGCTTTCGACAACACCCGCTCCAGTGTTTTCAGCGGGCGCTTTTCATCGCCCATCAGCGCACCTCCCGGTAGGCTGCCTGCAAGACCGCGCCCGTGTCCGCCTGCAGAAACGCCACGATGGCCAGGCGCGTGTCGTCCATTCCCGGCTTCTCCAGAAACAGAAACGGCACGCCGAAATGGCCGAGACTCTCGGACTCGTCGAGCGTCTTCTGCTGCTCCCGCTGGACGGCTTGCAGATCGAATTGCGTCTGCGGATGGGCAAGCCCGAAGCGGGCGGCACGGACGACCATGGGATGAAAGCGAATGCCATTTTCGCCGGAGTAGGTCACTTCTCGTTCGACAAGCAGCACGTTCCAGGATGCCTTGCCCACATCGCCCGATGCTGTCGCGGAGACCTGCAACACGCCTCCGTCGCGAATCCCATGGAGCGCGATCACGGTTGGGGCCGCAACGCGCAGCCGTTCGTCAATCGACTCCCGAAGGGGATTCCAGAGCTTGGCCGCGTCCTTGCGCAGCCCCCCGGCGACCGTCGGCGTGCCGTCGATGGCGTAGAACGGAACGCCCGCAATCGCATAGCGACGCTGCCGGGTTTCGCTCTCCGGGACAGTCAGCGGGTCCGGGCGCGGAATGTGCCGGTGATAGGCCACCACTGCCAGATCCTCGCGCGAGTAGCGGCGGAGGGCTGCGTCAAAGGCAAGATCCGTGGCGGCACACGGCGCGCAGGAGGCGCTGGTGAACAACTCTGCCAGCACCACGCGCGAGGACGGCTGCCGCTCTCGCCGGTAGGGCTCCGCCGGGATGGCGTCCGTGTGGCGCTCCCGATACGCGGCATCCAGCTTCGCGGGCAGCGCATCCGGAGCACCACCGGTTGCCCGCCACGCCTGCTCCAGCAGCCGTCGCGCGAATGGCGAAGCGGCTCCGCTGAGGGTAGCGTCCACAAGAAGCCGCAGCGCCTCTTCCGGTCGCCGCTGCGCTAACCGCAGCTCGGCAAAGGCAAGCAGAGCGGAACTCTCGGGCGTGCCCGCCAAAAGCCGCTCTGCCGACGACAGGTCGTCTTCCGCAATCGCCAGCCGGGCACGCAAGGCGCGAGTGGCGGCCGGATTCTCGGCAGCGTCGCCGATGGCATCCAGCATCTCGCGGGCAAGCGGGATGTGTTGACGGCGGTCGAGAAGCTTGGCGGCGATTCCGGACCGCGCCCGCTGCTGTTGCGCCGGCCCGGCGAGCTCTGCCAGGCGACGCACCCGCAGTGTCAGTTGCGCGGCATCCGTGATAGGTTGCTGCAGCATCAGCTCAAGCGCGGCATCGCGAGCGCTCTGCGCGCCAGGACTCTGCGGGTAGGCGGCGAGGAAGCGTTCCAGTGCCGCGCCGCGGGCAACGGGATCGGTCTCCGCCAGCGCCTTGCGATACGCGGCCACGTCCGGAGGCACCAGTTGGGACAGCGCGCCGACGCTCAGCAACAGCACTGCCCATTGCCGCAGCATTCCTATATCATCGCTCCATGCCACGGGCAATTCTCGCTTTCGCGGCCATACTGCTGGCTGCGGCGCCTCCTTCCGGCAAGGTGCGGGAAATCTCGTTAGAGCGGCTGCGGGACAAGATCGCCGGCGGTTGGGCGGGCCAGATGATCGGCGTCAGCTATGGCGCCCCCACGGAGTTCCGCTACCGGGAGCGCATCAACGAGGACACGCTGCCGGAATGGAACGACCGTCGCGTCGAGAATGCCTTGGATCAGGACGACCTCTACGTCGACATGACGCTGGCCAAGGTGCTGGACGACAAGGGCCTGGACGCGTCCACCGCCGACTTCGGTGAGGTGTTTCAGAAGGCGAAGTACCGGCTCTGGCACGCAAACCTGGCGGCACGGCGCGCTCTCCGCCGGGGCGTTCCGGCCGAGAAGGCGGGGCTTCCGGAATACAACGTGCACGCCAACGACATCGACTTCCAGATCGAGGCGGACTTCATCGGCTTGATGGCGCCGGCGATGCCGCGGTCTTCGAATGCGATCTGTTCCCGCGCCGGACGTCTCATGAACTACGGAGACGGCATCTACGGCGGGATGTTTGTTTCCGGCATGTACGCCGCGGCGTTCTTCGAGACCGATCCGCGCCGCATTGTCGAAGCCGGACTTCGCACCATTCCGGCGGGCAGTCCTTACGCCCGGACGATCGCCGACACGCTGCGCTGGGCGGCGGAGTATCCGGACGACTGGAAGAAGGTGTGGGCGCTGCTCGAAAAAAAGTGGAACAACCGCGAGCCCTGTCCGGAGGGCGCCCTTCGCCCGTTCAACATCGATGCCCGGCTCAATGGAGCCTACATCGCGCTGGGGCTGCTGTTCGGGAAGGGGGACTTCTTCCGCACCATGGACATTGCCACGCGCGCCGGTCAGGACTCAGACTGCAACCCGGCGAGCGCGGTGGGCGTGCTGGGCGTGGTGCTGGGCTACCGGGGCATTCCGGAGGTGTGGCGGCGCGGTATTCCGGCGATTGCCGATCGCAAGTTCAACTACACCGATTTCACCTTCGAGACGATTACGGACTCCACCGTGAAGCGCGCGATTCGCCTCGCGGAGAGTCACGGCGGACGCCTGCAGGGAGACACACTCCTGATTCGCGAGGAGACACCTGTCGCTCCAAAGCTGGAGGTGTGGGACGACTATGGGTCCCCCGTCGAGAGGATTGGGCGCGCCGATGCCCGCTTCGCTTTTCGCGGCGAATGGTCAGAGGGGAAGAACTACCGGGCCGCTTCGTCCAGGGGTGCAGAGGTGGTGGTGCGCTTTGAAGGAACCGGCGCGATTCTCGTCGGTCCGTATCTGCCGGATGGTGGAACAGCGGATGTCTATCTCGACGGTAAGCTGGACCGCACCGTGGATGTCTATCCCGACGAGGATGCCACCAAGAACAGCGATGCGGTGTGGCATCGCTTCCGGCTTCGTCCGGGCAAGCACGAACTGCGGCTGGTGGTGCGCGGCGAACCGTTCCCGGGCTCTCGCGGCACGACGATCGGGATTGAGGACCTGGTGGTGTTCCGCTAAGGTAGACCTTTGGCTGGCGGAACTCGCGTTCTCATTCGCGGGGCCCGGCAATTGCTTACGTTGCGCGGTCCCACGCCTCCCCGCCGCGGGATTGATCTTCGAGACCTCAGCATCATCGAGGACGGCGCGGTATTGGCCGTCAACGGGGTGATCACGGAGGTGGGGCCGACGCGTCGCGTGGCGAACCTGCGAGAGGCGCAAGGGGCCTCCGTGTTGGATGCCGATGGCTGCGTCGTCGCTCCCGGGTTGGTGGACGCCCACACGCATCTGGTCGAGGCGGTGCGCCGGGGTGCGAAATCCTGGTCTGCCGCACGCGTCGAAGCGGAAATGCGAGACCGTCTGGACCAGATTCTCAGCGCCGGCACCACTACGCTGTGCGCCCACTCGAGCGACGAAAAAGACGCGCGGCTCTCGGCGTCCCTGTTTTGCGCGGCCGAGGTGGTCTCCTGGATCACCGCCAAGCCACGCGACTGGATGTCGAGCAGTTGTGGGCTGCCCGTGTCGTTTCTGTCCACCGGCACGCATGAAGACGCCGACGAGTTGGAGCAGGCGCTGCTTGCTTCCTGGAGACGCGGCGTGCCGGCGCGCGTGCACGGAGGACGTCAGGCGGCAGTCGCGGTGCGGTGTGGCGCCCGGTCCTTCGACCATGCCTCGTCCTGTTCTGAGGAAGACCTGGACCTCCTGGCGCGTTCGGCGACGACGGTCACGCTGGTACCCGCCGCGGAGTTTCACCAGAGCATTCCGCCGGTGTCCGGACGAGGCTTTATCGATGCGGGCGGCGCGGTCGCGCTGGGCACCGACTTCAGTGATTCGACGTCGCGAAGCTTCAGCATGACAGCCGTCATGGCAATGGCCTGCGCCATGCTGAAGCTCTCTCCCGCCGAAGCCTGGACCGCGGCGACGATCAACGCCGCTCACCTGTTGGGCGTCGGGAGCAGCGTCGGCTCACTGGAAGTGGGAAAACAGGCGGATATCCTGGTGTTTGCCACCAGCGACTATCGCGACGTGTGCCACGCCGTGGGAACCAATCTCGTGAAGGCCGTCGTCAAGCGGGGACGTGTCGTGTACCGCCGCCGGGAGGTGGAATGGAGCGCCTGATCGAGGCTGTCCCGAACATCTCGGAAGGGCGCCGCGGCGACGTCATCGACCGGCTTGCCTCCACCCTCTCGCAGTCGCCTGGCGTCGTACTTCTCGATCGGACGTCGGATGCGGACCATAACCGCACTGTCTTCACTTATGCCGGTTCGCCCGTGGACGTTCGCGATGCGTCCGTGCGTCTGGTGAAGGAGGCGGCGCGGCACATTGACCTGCGCCGTCACCGCGGCGCCCACCCGCGTATGGGAGCGGTGGACGTGCTGCCCTTCGTTCCCCTGGAGGGCGTGACGTTGAAGGACTGTGCCGCATTGGCGCACCAAGCGGGAGAAGCGATCTGGACCGAGTGTCAGGTCCCGGTGTACTTCTACGAAGCCGCCGCACGCGACGAAAGCCGCCGCCGTCTGGAGGTGGTCCGGAAGGGAGGTTTTGAAGCGCCCGCACTTCCGCCCGACCTGGGCAGTGCGATACACCCCACGGCAGGCGCCACCATCGTCGGCGCCCGTCCGTTTCTGATTGCGTATAACGTCAATCTGGCGTCCGCCGACGTGGACGCCGCAAAGGCGATTGCCCGCGCGATTCGGACCTCCTCCGGCGGCCTGCCCTGCCTGAAGGCATTGGGTCTGGCGTTGCCGTCGCGCGGCGTCGCGCAAGTCTCGATGAACCTGACGGACTTCCAGGTCACCTCCGTCGACGATGCCTTCACGGCTGTCGCGCAGCAGGCGGAACGCCGCGGCATCGGCGTGTTGGGCAGTGAGTTGATTGGCCTGATCCCGCGCCGCGCGGTCCCGCGCATCGATGTCCGTTGGGAGAACTTCGACGATTCGATGATCCTGGAAAACCGCCTCGCTGCGCTGCGAAGTTCGCCACCGCCGCGAAAGGGCGGGGGCTAAAATAGAAGTGTCGTGCTTGTCACCATCGATACGCCGTCGGCGAAGCGCCCGGAGTGGCTGAAGGCGCCCGCGCCAGTCGGCGAAAACTATCGCGATCTGAAGAGTCTGGTCACGGAGCTGAAGCTGCACACCGTGTGCGAGTCGGCCGCCTGCCCCAACATCGGCGACTGCTGGAACCGCCGCACGGCCACCTTCATGATCCTCGGCAACTTCTGCACGCGCCGCTGCGGCTTCTGTGCCGTGCAGAAGGGTGTGCCGTTGGAAGTGGATTGGGATGAGCCGCGGCGTGTGGCGGAAGCCGTTTCGCAGATGGGGCTGCGCTTTGCGGTCGTCACCAGCGTGAACCGCGACGACTTGAAGGACGGCGGCGCCAGCCTGTTCGCGCATGCGGTGGGCGGCTATGGACTGTTCGGGGTGGCGACCGAGATCGAACTGCGCCTGTCGCCGCGGCAGGGTCTGCAGCGCCGCGTTTGCCTGCGGCGGCGCGAAGCCCTGCCG
>CAYNDS010000007.1:28879-41224 GCA_964395885.1 uncultured Solibacteraceae bacterium
CGTCACCAGCGTGAACCGCGACGACTTGAAGGACGGCGGCGCCAGCCTGTTCGCAATGGTCATCCGCGCCATCCGGGAGCGCAATCCCGGGTGCGGCGTCGAAGTTCTCGTGCCCGATTTTCAGGGCTCTCGCGAGGCCATGGACCTCGTCCTGGAGGCGCGTCCGAACGTGCTGAATCACAACACGGAGACGGTGCCGCGGCTCTACAAGCAGGTCCGGCTGGGCGCACGGTTTGAACGGTCGCTGGAGATGCTGGCCTATGCCAAGTCCCGCCGCCCGGAGATCCCGACGAAGTCCGGCTTGATGCTGGGGCTGGGTGAGTCACTCGACGAGGTCCGCGCCGTGCTGCGGGACCTGCGCGCGCACGGGGTCGACATCGTCACGCTCGGCCAGTATCTGCGTCCGTCGCCGAAGCATCTGCCGATCATTCGCTATGTGCCGGTGGAGGAGTTCGCGGAACTGAAGCGCTACGGCATGGAACTGGGATTCCAGCACGTGGAAGCCGGTCCGCTGGTGCGCAGCAGCTACCATGCCGACGAGGCCGTTGGCGCGCCCATTCACTGCTAGACTGCGCCAGTAGTGGAGGACTTACGGGCAGAACTGGAACGGCTGCGCGAACGGCTGCACCGCCAGCGCGAACGCGACACCGCTGAGGACTTCATTGAAGAGCCGCTGCCTGGCGAAGAGGTGGAGACGCCTGCCGGGCGACATTGGGAAGCCTTCACGCACTACCCGCGTGAGCGGCGCTACGGCACCTTCGACATCGGCGACCTGACGGGCTTGTCTTCGACGCTGCTGTCGCAGCTCACCGAAGGCACCCTGCCGGATTGTCCGCCGGAGCGTTGGGCGTTCCTGGACACGGAGACCACCGGGCTGGGCGGAGCCGCGGCCTGTGCCTTCCTTATCGGAGTCGGCCGCATCACGCCGCGCGGCTTCACCGTCAAGCAGTACTTCCAGCGCGATTTCGACGAGGAGTCGAGCGTTCTCGACACGCTGGCCAAAGACCTGTCCGACTGCGAAGCACTGATCACGTATAACGGCAAGGCGTTCGACGAACCGCTGTTGAACTCGCGCTACACGCTGGCGCGCATGCGGCCGCCGTTTTCGCGCCTGGCGCATCTCGATCTGCTGTACGGCTCGCGGCGGCTGTGGAAGCTGCGGTTTGACTCCTGCCGGCTGGTGGAACTGGAAACGCAGATCCTCGGGCTGGAGCGGCAGGGCGATGTCGCCGGCTCGCTGATCCCGCACTTGTACTTCGAGTACCTGCGCACGCGCCAACCGCATCGCCTGGTGCCGGTGTTTCGCCACAACGTCCTCGACATCGTGACGCTGGCCTGTCTCACGGCGATTGTGCCCCGCGTGTTTGGCGACCCGGACTCCGCCGCGCACGGGGCGGAGATGGTCGGGCTGGGTCGATGGCTGCTGCGAGAGGGGCGCACGGAGGAAGCAGTACGCCTGTTTGAGCGCGCCATGCAGCGCGTCGAGTATGACCGTCTTCCGGTGGCGCGCAAGCTGGAGTTGCTGCTTACGCTCGCCAAGCATCATGAGCGCGTCACTCGCGACTATGCCCGCGCCTTGCTCTGCACGCAGCAGGCGCGGGAGCTTTCAAGCGCCGCGGAGTGGCAGCGCCGTGAAGCCCGGCTGCGGCGAAAGCTGAGCCAATCGGCGCTGGCATGACCGCCCGGGCCGCCACCCGTCTGGTGTTGCTGTTCGGCATCGTCAGCCTGTTTGCCGACATGACGTATGAAGGGGCGCGGTCCATCTCCGGTCCTTTGCTGGCCACGCTGGGCGCTTCGGCCACCGCCGTCGGGTTTGCGGCCGGCTTCGGCGAGTTCACGGCGTACAGCCTGCGTCTTTTTTCCGGCTGGCTGGCGGACCGCACGCAGGCCTACTGGACGCTCACCTTTGCCGGATATGTGGTGAACCTGGTGGCCGTGCCGTTGCTGGCGTTTGCGGAGCGGTGGGAAACGGTGGTGCTGCTGCTGATTGCCGAGCGCGCCGGCAAAGCGCTGCGAGCCCCGGCGCGCGATGCCATTCTGTCCCAGGCCGCGTCGCCCATCGGCACCGGTTGGGCCTTCGGCCTGCATGAACTCCTGGACCAGACCGGTGCGATTCTGGGCCCGGTGGCCATCGCGCTGCTGTCCGTGCGTGGGTCTCTGCGAGAGGCGCTGCTTTGGCTGGCGATTCCAGCCGCGCTCGCCATCGTGGCCTTGATGCTGGCCAAGAGGGTCACGCCCCCGTTGCCGGCACGCGCCCGCGGAGCCACGGCGGCGGCAACCCGTTGGACCCCACGGTTCGGCGCCGTGCTGGTGGCGGGCGGACTGATGGGCGCCGGCATTGCGGACTTCACGCTCATTGCGTTTCACTTGAAGACCACCGGCCTGCTTGCCGATTCCCGCATCGCGCTCACCTACGCGTGCGCGCAGTTCGGGGATGCGTTGAGCGCGCTGACGCTGGGCCGCGCGTTCGACCGCTTCGGCCCGCGCACCCTGGTAGTGGGTGCCGCACTGGGGGCAATCGCTTCCGCGCTTGCCTTCTCGACAACAGCGGCGACGGCGGTAGGGGGCGCCGTGCTTTGGGGCCTGGCGTTAGGAGTCCACGGCGCGGTTCTGAAAGCGGCGGTCACCAGTGTGACGCCGGAGGAAGGGCGCGCCTCAGCCTTCGGCGTGTTCCATTCCGCCTATGGGCTGATGGGCTTTGGCGGCACCATGCTGGTGGCGTGGCTCTATCAGCAGTCTCCCGCCGCTGCGGCTACGGCCTCGGCGGTGCTGCAGATGGCTGCGATTCCGGTGATCCTTCGTCTTTCAACTCCACCATCTCTGCCCCGGCCGGCGGCGTGAAGCGGAACAGCGCCTCGTCAGCGGCCACGTTACGGCGCTCGTTGGCGAAGACAAACTCCATCACCGTTGCGTCCTGCCCGGTCACCCGCAGGCGTTCGATCGTTCCGTCCTCGCGCGCGGTGAAGCGCACTTCGCGATACGGCGCCTGTGCGGATTTCGGAATCGCCACCAGTTCCGCCCCTTCCCGGCGGACGTCGCGAAACTGCTTGCCGAAATCCAGGCGCCCCAACAGGAATGCCAGGGGCGTGCGCAGGTCGTCGCTTTCCCGCAGCGGTCCGTACTCCACCCGATTCGCGTCGGGCGAGTAGAACCACAAGGTCTTCCCGTCGGACACAAACAGTTTTCCGGAAGGCTGCGTATAGGCCCAGCGCATCCGTGCCGGCTTGCGCAGCAGCAGCGTGCCGGACTCGGTGCGCGTGCGGCCCCCGGCGCTGTAGCGCTGTGTGAAGTCCACCGACAGCGTCCGCGCCTCGTTGTAATGGCGCTCGATCAATGCCGGCTCCATGGCCAGCAGCAGTGTCAGCACCATCATGGCGCCAGCCTCCGCCGCAGCCACGCGCCTTCGGTACGGGTGTAGAGCAAACGGTCATGCATCCGCCCGGTGCGTCCCTGCCAGAACTCGATCTCGCTCGGAATGAGGCGAAAGCCTCCCCAGTGCGGAGGGCGGGGAACCGCGTCCGGAAAGCGCCGCTCCGCTTCGCGGAATCGCTGCTCCAACTCTTCCCGGTTGGACAGCATCGTCGACTGCGCCGAAGCCCATGCGCCCAGCTGGCTCTCGCGAGGGCGGGACGTGAAGTAGGCATCGCTTTCTTCCGCACTCACGCGCGAAACCGTTCCCCGGGCACGGACCTGCCGTTCGAGTTCCTTCCAATGAAAGCAGAGCGCCGCACGCGGCTCGCCCGCCAATTCCATGCCCTTCACGCTGTCGTAGTTCGTGAAAAAGACAAAGCCGCTGTCCAGGTGCTTCAGCAGGACAACGCGCGCGTTCGGCAGCCCGTCGGTACCCACCGTTGCGAGGGTCATCGCATTCGGCTCTCGCACGCCCGCCGACAGCACTTCCGAAAACCAGACGTGGAACTGTGCCAACGGGTCATCCAGCGTCGACGCTTCCTCCAGCGCCCCCCATGTGTAGCTTTCGCGCAGTTCGCCGAGATTCGCCATCACTCTTCAGGATGCCCGATGCGGCACCACGATGTATCCCGTCTCCCCGTCGCCGAAACAGTGACACGCAGCCGTGCCGCGCTGCCACCAGAGCAGGCCCACGTACGCTGCCAGCACGGCGTCCAGCTTGTCCTCCACCGGCTTCAGTGCGCCGATGCGCGGCACGCTCGGCATCTGCCCCCTGACCTTGGTGGCCAGCAGCCGCCGCAGACGGTTCAACTCGCGCCGACGTTCCGCCACCAGACCGCGCTTGTACTTCAGGATGCGGTCGAGCGCGAAGAGGCTCACCAGCGCGGCATGCGGATACACCTCAATCTGGAACCGCCCGGCCACCTGCGGCGCAATCGCGGGTGCGTGCTGAAAGCCCCGCTGGGCAAGCGCGTCGCTCAACGCGGTGACTCTTGCGGCGAAGGGCAAGCGAAGATTCGCCGGGTAGCAGCCCGCATCGTACCGCCCGAAGTGCACGTGCATCAGGCGATCCACCGGGCGCATGCCGGTTTCGTTGCGAATGAGAAGCGGCGCGTCGACGGCGACCATTGCCGGCGCTGTGCCTACCTGACCCTCCAGCCACGTCAGGACGTCGGCGGGCGTCGCCAGGCGATCCGTACCGATGACGTCACCTTCACCGTCGAGCAGCGCCACGCCGCTCGGCTGCGACTGCCAGCCGAGGTCAATCCCGGCAAAGAGCATCGCCCCACTGCCTCGGAATCGGCATCGTGCCGGAATCCCCGTGCCCCAGCCGGGCGTGCGGCGTCACGGCTCCGTGATAATCAGACCCGCCGGTCGGCAGGAGTTGAAAGTGCGCCGCAAGGTCCGCATACCGTTTCGTCATCTCCAGCGAATGGTCCGTGTGTACCACTTCCAGACCCGCCAGCCCGGCCTCAGTCGCGCGAGCAACAAAGCGGTGCTCCCGCGCTTCGTCGAACCCGTAGCGGCCCAGGTGCGCCACAACCGGAAGTCCACCGGTTTGCCGCACGCGGGCGATGGCATCGGTCAGGTCCGGATCATCGATTTCGACATACGCCGGAGCGCCCTCGCCCAGATACTCTCGAAACGCCTGCTGCACCGTTCGCACGTAGCCGCGTGCCACCATCGCCCGTGCAAAGTGGACGCGTCCCGTCACCGTCCGTCCGAGCGCATAGACCTCGTCGAGCTCCATCGAAAGGCCGAGTTCGTTCAGCCGCGCCGCCAGCCGCCGGTTGCGATCCTTGCGTCGTGCGGCGAACGCGCTGAGCCAGGCGAGAAACTCCGCCGACGGGCGAGACTCCGGAAAGTACGACAGCAGGTGAATGGAACGGCCCTGGTCCCGTGTGCTGATCTCGATCCCCTGCACCAGCTCAATGCCGAAGCTGTTGGCAGTGACCGCCGCCTCGTAGCCCGTGAAGGTGTCGTGATCGGTAATGGCCAAGCGCTGCAAACCGGCCCGCGCGGCCTCTTCCAGCAACTGGACCGGCGACAGCGTTCCGTCCGATTCGTTCGTGTGGGTGTGAAAGTCGACCAATGCCTACTATAGTGAGATGCACCGCCGCGCCGTCCTGTTGTTCCTTCTTTTCGGACTTTTCTCCTGTACAAAGCCGAGAGACCATCAAGCCGACTTCCTCCTGTTCGAAGACGAGTACTTCAACGGCTACTGGCGTTTTCAGCCGACGGCGGGCGTCATGGCGGGCGCCCATCAGTACGATGACGAGGTCGAGGACCTTTCGGCGGCTTCGTTCCAAAACCGCATTGCCGCACTGAAGGCGCAGCAGAAGACCCTCGCCGCCATTGACCGCAATCGTCTGGCGGAAGCGCAGCAACTCGATCACCGCGTGCTGGAGTCGCAAATCCTGGCGGAGCTGCACGAATTGGAGACTCTCGCCACCTGGCGCCACAGCCCGCTGTTGTATGTTGCGATGCCGGGCAACGCGGTCGATCCGGTGATGAAGCGAAGCTTCGCGCCGAAGCCGCGCCGCCTGCGTTCGGTGGTGCACCGGCTGCGGGGCGTTCCCGCCATGCTTGCCGCGCTCCGGGCCAACGTCACGCGGCCTCCCAAGGAGTTTACGGACCTCGCCATCCGCCTGGCTGAGGGCTCCGTCGGCTTCTTCCGCAAGGATCTCGCCGACTGGGCCAAGGACGCCGATGGCGGCGACATCGTCTTGCGGCAGCAGTTTGCCGACGCCAACGCCAACGCCGCCGCGGCAATGGAGCAGACCGCGAAGTGGCTGCGCGAGGATCTGCAAAAACGCTCCAACGGATCCTTCGCCATCGGTGCCGATGCCTTTGCGCGCAAGCTTCTGCTGGAAGAGATGGTCGACACGCCCCTCCCACAGCTGCTGGCCATCGGGGAACGCAATCTCGAGAAGGACTATCAGGACTTCGTTGCCACCGCGCGGAAGATCGATCCCACCAAAACGCCGGAACAGGTGGTCGACAGCCTCGCCGCCACACATCCCAAGGCGGATGACCTGGTGCCCGCCGTCCGCCGCACTGCCGAAGGCATCCGGCAGTTCCTTGTCGAACGCGATATCGTCACGCTGCCCAGTGAATCCCGCGTCCGCATCGTCGAGACCCCGCCGTATCAGCGCTCCGGCGGCTACGCTTCCATGGATACGCCCGTAGCCTTTGAGACTGTCGCCACCGAGGCCTACTACAACATCACGCCCGTCGAGACGAACTGGACTGAGGAGCAGAAGGAACAGCACCTCCGCCTGTTTCACCCCTGGGTGATCGACATCATCACGATCCATGAGGCCTACCCCGGTCACTTCGTGCAGTTCCTCTACGCCCCGCAGTTCCCGACCAAGACGCGCAAGCTGATCATTTCGGGCACCAACGTCGAAGGGTGGGCACACTACACGGAACAGATGATGATCGAGGAAGGCTTCGGCGGCAACGACCCGCGATACCGTCTGGCGCAGCTGAGCGAAGCGCTGCTGCGGGATTGCCGCTACGTGGCCGGCATCAAGCTCCACACGCAAGGCTGGACGGTCGAGCAGGCGACGCAGTTGTTTATTGACAAGGGCTTTCAGCCGCGCCAGATCGCCTTTGAAGAGGCGCGGCGCGGCACCTATAACCCGACGTATCTTTACTACACGCTCGGCAAGCTACAGGTCTACAAGCTCCGCGCCGACTATCAGGCGAAGCTTGGCGCCGCGTATTCGCTGAAGAAGTTCCACGACGTGTTCCTGAAGCAGGGCGGAGTGCCGCTGCCGATTGTGCGCCGGGTGATGCTGGGTGGCGACGGCGGGCCGCTTCTGTAGCGGCTAGCGGCTTCGCAGCTTGCTCGCGTAGCCGTCCTTATTCACCTGCCGCTGGCGTCCGATGGCCAGCGCGTCGGCAGGCACGTTGTCGGTCACCACGCTGCCCGCTGCCACGTAGGCTTCTTCGCCGATCTCCACCGGCGCCACCAGTGTCGAGTTCGACCCGACAAAGGCCCCGCGCCCGATCCTGGTCGGCGACTTGCGCTTGCCGTCGTAGTTGCAGGTGATCGTACCCGCGCCGATGTTCGCCTTCGCGCCGACGGTGGAATCCCCGAGATACGCCAGATGCATCGACTTCGCGCCGGCGCCGAGCCGTGTCTTCTTCAGCTCAACGAAGTTGCCGATGTGCGCCCCCGCCTCCACATGGTTGTCCAGCCGCAGCCGCGCAAACGGACCAATGTGCGCTCCGGTCTCGATGGTCGAGGTGCCGATGATCGAGAACGGCTGGATGTCGACGCCGTCGGCAATTGTCGAGTCGGCGATGATCGAGCAGGCGCCGACGGTGCAGTCCTCGCCGATCGTCGTGCGGCCGAGAATCTGCGAAAACGGCCCGACGACCGTGTCGCGCCCGATCCGCGCATGCCGGTCGATGGTCACCGTCTCCGGTCGCTCAATCGTGACGCCGGAAAGCATGCAGTCCCGCACCGTGCGCGTGCGCAGCAGGCGATCCGCCTCGGCCAACTCCACCCTGGTGTTGATGCCGAGCAGTTCGCCCGGGTCCGCGACGCGCAGCGTGCAGGAGCGGTGCCCGGCGCGCCGCAGGATCTCGATCATGTCCGTCAGGTAGTACTCGCCCGCCGGGTTGTTGGTGCCGATTTCGCCAATGTGCTTCCACAGCAGCGCCGCATCGAAGCAGTAAAGGCCGGAGTTGATCTCCCGAATCGCCGCCTGGTCCGGCGTGCACGCCTTCTGTTCGACAATCGCCGCGATGCTGCCCGCTTCATCGACAACGATTCGCCCATACCCGTGCGGATCGTCCAGCAGCGTGGTGATCACCGTCGCCGCCACGCGCTGCTCCTCATGCCGCTTCAGCAGGGCCATCAACGTGGCCTCCGTCAACAGCGGCGTATCGCCGTACAGGACGATCAGCTGTCCCCCGAGCGACTCCAGTTTCTCGCGGCCGACCAGCAACGCGTGTCCGGTACCTTTCTGCTCCGTCTGCCGGATGAATCCCACGCCGTAGGGCTGCAGTACGGCCTCCACCTGCTCCGCCTGATGCCCGGTGACGACAAAGATCCGCTCCGGCGCGGCCAGGCGCAAGGCGGACTCCACCACGTTCTCCACCAGCGTCAATCCGCCGGCGCGGTGCAGTACCTTCGCCTTCTTCGACTTCATTCGCGTTCCGAGCCCGGCCGCGAGGATCACAATCGTTTGCGAGTTCTCCATCGGAATACTCATCTTATCGGTGGTACATTTCGCCCATGCGAGTTCTTCTTGGCGTGGCGTTGGTTCTGACGGCGGCGTTGGCGGCGGAGGTCCGGCCCGTGGTGCTCGGACCCGCCGAGCATCCGTTGGTTCTGTTGACCAGCTCTCGCCGGGACCTGGTTTCCCCGGCGCTCGACCGCCTGCGCCGCGGCGCCACGGCCCTTGCACCGGCAGCGGAACGCGCCAGTTTCGAGAACGTCACCGCGTTCTGGGACCGCTACCGCGAAGCGCGCTTTCACGACTACGCGGCCACGTCCACCCGCGTGCTGACTGAGCCGCTGACCGCGCTGCGCTATGTCAAGGGCGGGGACCGCGTGAGCTGGCACGGCACTGAGGTGGAGGTCCTGGACACGCCCGGCATGACCGGCGGCGGCGTCAGCTACGCCTTCGCGCGCAACGGCGAACCGGTGATCGCTGTCGGCGATCTCATCTTCGGCGACGGACAGATCCTTGACCTATACTCCCTGCAGTACGCCGTGCCCGGCACCAATGTCCGCGGGTATCACGGCTATGCCGCGCGCGCCGCGCAGGTCATCGCCAGCCTGCGCCTGATCCGGCAACGGAATCCCGCCCGTCTGATTCCCGCGCGCGGACCCGAGATCACTCAGCCTGCTGCCGCCATCGACAAGTTGACCGCCCGCCTGGAGGCCGTCTTCCGCCCGTACTTCCAGACCGATGCCTTGCGCTGGTACTGGGGTGAGGAAAACCTCAAGACGCGCGCCCGAGGCATTCTCGGCGAACGCCTGCCGCCCTGGATGGAGATGGCGCCGCGGATGGCCAAGGGCGAGCCGTCCTGGTACATCCCGATCCGTACCTCGCGTCTGCTGATCTCCTCCTCCGGTGCCGCGCTCCTCATCGACTGCGGCTATCGCGAAACCATCGACGAGGTGAAGCGGCTGCAGCGCGAGGGACGCTTCCGGAAACTGGAAGCCATCTACCTGACGCACTATCACGACGATCACACGGACTTCATACAGACCGCCGCCGAGGAGTTCGGCGTTCCCGTGTGGCACGACGCCTCGTCCCGCGCCATCTATGAACGTCCGGGTGACTTCAAGATGCCCGCGCTCACCGCGCGCCCGCTACTGGCCGGAGAGCCGATGCGCAACGGGCAGTCCCGCCAATGGCATGAATTCCGGCTGACGAACTACTTTTTCCCGGGCCAGACGCTCTATCACGGGGCGCTTCTGGTGGAGGAGCGGAGCGGACGCCGCATCCTGTTTGCCGGGGACTCCTTTACGCCGTCCGGCATCGACGATTACTGCCTCTGGAACCGGAACCTGCTGCGCGACGAGGAAGGCTACTTCTACTGCCTGCGCCTACTGCGCGAGCTCGGGCTGCCGTGGATTGTCAATGAGCATGTGGACGAGCCGTTCCGCTTTTCGTCGTCGCAACTGGAGTTCATGGAGGGCGCTTTGCGGGAACGCCGCTCTGCCATCGCCGCGCTGACGCCGTTCGATCACGCCAACTATGCGGTCGATGAGCAGTGGGCGCGATTTTTCCCCTACGCGGTGCGCGGCAAGGCGGGCCAACCCCTGCGCGCCGGCTTCCGCATTACGAACCACTCACCGGAACGGCAGACCTACATCGTCACGCCGCGCCTGCCCGAGGGCTGGGCGATCTCGCCGCGCGCCACCCGCCTGACGATCGCGCCCGGCAAGGAAGAAACGGCCGAGTTCGTCATCGAAGCGAAAACCGGGCGTGGCGTCATCACGGCGGACGTGCAGTTCGGTCCGTGGCTCCTGGCGGAGTTCGCGGAACTGCTCATCGACAGTGAGCCGTAGCGCGACGGGGATTAGGCAAGCGCGCGCTTCATGAACTCGAAGCAGCGCTTCACTTCGGCAACGGTGTTCTCGCCCTTGTACTCGTACTCGATCATGGCCGGGATCTTCCACCGGTTGCGCTTCAGTTCCTGCAAAACGGCCTGGATCGGCGTGTCGCCCTCGCCGAAGACCATGTTCGGCCCCTGATCCTTGCGGCGGTCCTTGATGTGCAGCGTGACGATGCGCTCATGGTTCTGCTTCAGGTAGGCGACCGGGTCGAAGTTGGCGGCCCAGAAATGGCCGATGTCGAGATTGACGGCGATGTACTTCGACATGCCCTGCATGGCGGCGGTGAAGTCCTCGGGCGTGGCGAACTCGTTGGGGACGATGCGCGAGTGGTTGTGCATGCCGGCGAAGATCTTGTACTTGCGGGCGAACGGGTCGACGCGCCTGGCGGTGGAGACGTTGGACGACGCGGTGATCTTTTTCGCTCCCATGATCTGGGCCATCTGGAAGCCGCGCTCGATCTCGGCATCGGTAAAGTCTTCGCGGAAGGAATAGTTGAAGGCGTGGAGTTCGATGCCGGCGGCTTCGAACTTCTTCTTCACTTCGGCGGCGCGGTCGAGAGCCTCCTGCGAAAGCCGCCAGGCGCGGGTCTTCTCGCGCGAGCCTTCTTCACGGAAGTTGAAGCGCGGCTCCACGTGGCCGGAGAACAGCTCGCAGGTGCCGAGGCCGATTTCGCGCATGGCGGCCAGCGCGCCGTCCAGGTCCCGGTCACGGAAGCTGTAGCTTTGCGCGCCGATCGCGACGCCATCGACCACGGAGTTCACCTTCGGGGCCGCGGCGGCCCCCACTGCACCGGCTGCCGCCAGCAGGAATTCACGACGAGGAATCATCCTGGGCATCCTAGCGCAGATTGCGCGGCGGGGAGCGCGATAGACTCGCAGCGATGCCTTGCCTGATTCTGCTCCTGCTGGCGGCGATGGTCCTGCCGGCCGCACCGTCGTTTCGGATCGAGGAGATCGGATCGCGGCTCACGGTGGTGTACGCGGTCACGACGGCGGACATGAATGGCGACCGCCGTCCCGATGTCGTGGCGGTGCTGTCAAAGAAGGTGGTCTGGTTTGAGAATCCCGGCCGCGCCGGCGCGCCCTGGACGCCGCACACGGTGCTGGACCGTCCGGAGGAGAAAGACAACGTCTGCCTCGCCGTCGAAGACATTGACCGCGACGGGCGGCCGGACATCGCGCTGGGCGCCTCCTGGCAGCCGACGAATACCGAGTCCGGCGGGACGCTGCAGTGGCTGCGAAACACCGGCAAGGACGAGATCTGGCCCTTGTACCCGATCGCCGAAGAACCGACGCTGCACCGCATCCGGTGGGGCGACGTCGATGGCGATGGAAGGAAAGAACTGGTGGTGGCGCCGCTGCACGGGCGGGGGAACAAGGGTCCGGCGTGGGAGGGTGCGGGGCTGCGGCTGCTGGTATTTCGCGTCCCGGCAAAGCCTGCCTCCGAGCCGTGGCCCGTCGAGGTGGCCGACTCCACGCTGCATATCGGCCACAACCTGATCGTTGAGGACTTCGATGGCGATGCGAAGGCCGATATCTGGCTGGCGGCGCGCGAGGGCGTGCACGTGTTCTCGCGGTCGAAGCAGGGCGGCTGGAGCCGGGCACGCATCGGTGACGGTCCTGCCGGGGAGATCAAGCTGGGGCGCGTGGCGGGCAAGCGCGTGATGGGGACCGTGGAACCCTGGCACGGAAACGGACTGGTGATCTATGAGGAGCCGAAGCCGCGCACGGCGCCCGGGGTGATGTGGCCGTCGCGGCTGATTGAGGAGCGTCTGGCGTCCGGGCACGCGCTGGGCTGGGCGGACTTCGATGCCGACGGCAACGATGACCTGGTGGTGGGGTGGCGGG
>CAYNDS010000007.1:41234-42681 GCA_964395885.1 uncultured Solibacteraceae bacterium
GGCAAATGGGGACTGGACGCGGCAGCCCCTGGATGACGGCATGGCGACCGAGGATCTGACGACTGCGGACCTGAATGGTGACGGGAAAGCTGACATCGTGGCGGGCGGACGGTCGACGAGCAATCTCCGGATCTACTGGAATACCACGCCGGACTAAGGCCCTTCGGCCCCGAATTTCGGCGAACAAAGTGTAATCCCCAGCGGCCCGGCTGCCGATAGTAGGCCTTTGAGGGTGCATGAGTTCGCCTGATTGCCCGCTTCACGCATTGGCCACGGAGTGTCCGAATGCCGTATTGCTTTACGGCACGCAACCGGGACTGGCGCAGCGCGTCGTGGACGTTCTGGCGTTTAACCGGCGTCCTTTCCGGCGGGAGGACGATTTTCTGGCGATCCCGGTGGAGAACCTGCGGGACCGCGCCTATGTGGTCGACATGCTGCGAAACCATCTGCGGTCGGTCGAACGGAAGCTGATCCGGGTGGGGCAGGGCAGCGCGGCGGCGATGGTGGCAGCTCCCGACCTGGAGCGTTTCTCCGCGATCCTCGATTCCAGCTGGTTTGATGAGGCGTGGAGTCAGGATCAGTTCCGGACATTCTTTCAGCCTCTGGTGGATTCCGCCACGGGCGAACCGTTCGCCTATGAGGCGCTGGTGCGGCTGGAGACGGACCGCTTCTACAACGGCGAGGAGATCATCAACGCCGCGATGTTGCGGCGCAAGATGCCGAGCTTCGACGAGTACCTTCGGCATAAGGCGATCCTCACCGGCGGGGAACGCATGGTCCCGGGCCGCAAGCTCTTCATCAACCTGTTCCCGTCGGCGCTCTATGCGCCCGGAACGTGTATCGATCAGACGGTAAAGGTCACGCGCGCGGCGGGGCTCGATCCCGCGCGAATCGTCTTTGAACTGGTCGAATTCGATCACCTGACCGACCCGGAGCACACACGCGCCGTCTGCCGGCATTTGCGGGAGGCGGGGTTCGGGATAGCGATTGACGATGTCGAAAGCGGCAACAACGGTCTGGATCTGATCACCTCGCTGCGCCCGGACTACGTCAAGATCGACAAGTCGATCATCTGGAAGCTGAGTGCGAACGAAGGGCTGATTGCCGGCGTGGTGGCGGCGAGCAACGCCGTCGGTGCGATGGTGGTGGCAGAAGGCATCGAGTCGGCGGCGATGGCGACGGATGTCCGCAAGCTGGGAATTCGCCTGATGCAGGGCTACTTCTTCGGAAAGCCCGCGCCGGTGATGCGCGACCTGTCGCTGCACGATGCCGCGGGCCTGCGCGAACTGGGCGCGGCGCTGCGCTCCGAGGAACCCGCCTCAGTGCCGGAAGAACAGCCCGCCCCAGCGTCGCGCCTGCCGCGCTAGCCCCAGAACGTCACCCGAGATCGCCAGTTGCCGGGCTTCGCCGCCGCCAGCGGGGTGGTGGCGTTGACGTTGGCGCTCGG
>CAYNDS010000007.1:42691-43740 GCA_964395885.1 uncultured Solibacteraceae bacterium
CTCGGTTGCGCTGCCTCTCGATGCAGGGCCTGAATCAGCTTCGCCATGGACTCCGCATCGCCGGTTCCGTATTGCGGGACGAGGGCGGCAATCGAGTCGACGACGAGCGTCGGGCGGAAGGGGTAACGGCCCAGCGACTCGGGCTGTGTGGAGCCGGTCAGAACCAGGATCGACTGAAACCCCGAATCGGTGGCACCGCGAATGTCCGTCTCCATCGTGTCGCCCACCATGAGCACTTCATCGGTGGCTAGGCCGAGTTTCTTGCGCGCGGCGCGGAACATGAAGGGGTTCGGCTTACCCACCTTGTAGGCCTCTCGCCCGGTGGCCGATTCGAGGAGGGCGGCGACCGCGCCGCAGCCGGGGCGGGGACCCGCATCGGTGGGGCACCACGTATCGGGGTTGGTGGCCACCAAACCGGCACCGCTCTCGATGGCGCGGTGGGCGATCTCGGTCATTTCAAAGTTCAGCGTGCGGCCTTCTCCGACGATGACGTAGTCGGGGTGGGAAGACGTGATCGCGACGCCGGCTTCATGCAGCGCGGTCAGGAGTCCGGTTTCGCCAATGACGTAGGCAGTCGCGTGGCCTTCGGGCTTCTGTTTGCGAATCCACTCGGCGGTGGCCATCGCGGAGGTGTAGATGTGGGCGGTGTCGGTTTCGATCCCGAACTTCATGAGTTTGACGACGATGTCGAGCGGCGTCGGGGCCGAGTTGTTGGTGAGGAAGAGGTAGGGGATCCGGGCGGCAGTGAGGAAGCGGATGAACTCCGAGGCGCCTGGGATCAGTTCCGATCCGCGATAGATGACGCCATCCATGTCGAGGAGACAGCCGAGTTTCATGCCTTCAGAGTAGCGGCATGAGATGTCGGTCGCGTTTCACGCGCAAGACATTCTGGACCGCGAAGACGCCGCGCATGCACGGAGTATCCCCGTGGCAAACGGACCTCGGCGGTTCCGATGGCGGCCTGAACGGCGTGTTTTTGCGTCTTCGCTTTCGCTTTTCGAATTTCTTTCGCTCCGGAGCGGCCGTTTGTTTGCTCTGCAACGGCAGGA
>CAYNDS010000008.1:0-4562 GCA_964395885.1 uncultured Solibacteraceae bacterium
CCACATAGGCAGGTGTGAAAGATTCATCCAACCCGCCCAATGCTCGCAGCTTCGCCGTGTCGAACAAGGAGCAACCTCCACTGCCATACAGCACCGGCGAGAGAGTCTCGCCTTCGACCGGTAAGTCACACCGTACTGGGAACTCCTTAACGGAGCGCCGGGACGGCAGCACCGCCTTGCCCGTCTCCTGCCGCCGCTGATTCTCGGGGAAAAAGATCTGAGCAGTGGCACAGAACAGGTCGGGCACCTGACGAAAGGCTCCGCTCAGCGCCGCCAGAAAGCCGGGATCGACCTCCATGTCGTTATTCAGCAGACACACGCGGGCAAAGCGAACTCGCGCCAGACCGCGGTTGATAGCCGCCGAGAACGACAGCGGCTGTGCCGACACGACGCACTCGACGCCGAACGGCAGGGATTCGTGCGTGCCGTCGTCGCTTCCGTTGTCCACCACAATGACCTGATCGGGCTTTTGCGCCAGCAGAGGTGGCAGACAACGCTCCAGCCGCGCGCGCCCGTTTCGAGAGGGGATGACCACCGCCACTCCGGGTGGCAGCGTCTCCGAGGGCACCGCTGGGGTCCCGGTATTCAGACGCGGCCATTTGAATCGCAGATACAGCATGCGAACCGGCCGCTCCCAAGCCCGAGGGTGCACCATTCGCCAGAAGAACGTGTAGATGTCGCCGCCCGGCCGGAACTGCTTGGTCATCCACTCCCGAATGCGCCAGCCTACATAGCGCGCTAGCTGTGCTGCTTCGCTAGGGCGCAGCGGAACATGGTCACCGCTCTCGAAAAATGCGATTAAGCGCGCGGGCGCCAGCCGGAACGCCATGCTGCGGAGCATCCACAGTGGTACCTCGCGGTCGAGCAGAAAACAGCAGTGACGGATGCGCCGCCCATCGACCTCCGCGACACATCGCGCCAGATTCTCAGAGACCGGCAACTCCCAGCGGTACGGAGCCCAAGTCCCCATCGGGGGCGGGAACTCGGAAACGACAATCAGTTCGGCTCCGACCGCCAACCGGCTTACCGCCTTCAGAAACGTCTCGGCGAGCGCGCTGCGTCCGGAAAGAACCGCGACGACGACTTCCGTCACCCTAGATCAGCTCTTGCCAGGTTGCGGAGAACTTCCCCTCAACCCAGTCCCGCCACCATGTCATTGCCTGGACGGCAAAGCCGGTGGATACCGGATTCGCGTGTGGAATGATCTCGCCGTTCCGGCGCCCGAAAGCGAACGCGCCCCTTGCCCACTCCTCCTTGGTATCCAACTGCATGGCTTCCAGCGCCTCCAACTCGGCCTCGGCCAGACGCTGATCCATCGGTACGATGCCCCGCGATTCGGCCAGCATCCGCAACCGGAGTAGTTGCGCGTATACGTCTGAGCGGACAAACTGCGGCTCCAACTGATGCAGGTGCCGGGTGATCTCCGTGATGCCCTGACGGAGCGCGTCGGCCTGGGCGGTGGCTTCCGGAAGCAGTCCTTCCAGGAAGTAGCAATACGCGTGCAGCCGGTCCATCACGCGCAGTGTCTCCGTCTCCGTGGCGAGCAGTTCCGGCCACTTGCGCATCGCAAACTCCAGCGCACGCCGGAAGTGGACTTCATACCGCGCCTCACCGGTGATCTCAAACAACTCCCGCCAGAGCAACGCTGCCTTCAACTGAAAGCATCCCGGCCGTTGTGACCACCATTCGCGATACGGCACCACGGTCCGGTCCGGCAATGCCAGGATCGGGTGATAACCATCCGTAGCGGTGAAGTGCGCGATCATCGAGTCGGCTGCTTCGGCGGCGGCGTTCAGCAGGGCCGGATCGCCGTTTGCGCGCCACAGCGCGAGAAAGCCCCGCCCGATTATGCCGGAGTCGAAGAAGTAGGCTTTCGTCGAATGTTCGCCCAGCTCGAAGGGGTAAACGTCCAGTTCGGTCGACCAACACTCCCGGTTCAGAAACCGGGCGGACTGCTCCGCCTGTGCTGCCGCCCCTTCCTCGAAACGTGATAGAAAGACCAACGTCGAGACGGCGTAGCCGGTAATCTCGGTCGAGACGGGCAGCGCAGTGCCGGAATCGCCCCGATAGTATCGGCTAAACCCGCCAGCCTGCGTGCGGATGGGGGAGTGCAGAAGCCATCGGAGCGCCCGCTCCAGACGAGTTGGCGCACTGGTTGCGGAGGCAATGCTCATGGCGGATAAGTATCGGAGTATAGCAGCAGAATCGCTGCTGTTTGCACTAGTTTCGTACTACACCCCGTTGGCTTTGTCCGGGCAGATCGTACTGCCACCGGGTGCCGTGGAAGCGCAGTTTGAGTCCTGGGACGGCACAGCGTCTCAAGGAATGCTCCATCTTCGGCTCACTTCCGGCGAAGCGTTCGAGTGCCGGTTCACCGGGGCGACGTTCTTCGACCGCGAGCGAGTCCGAATCTCGGCCTCGAAGCTAAAGCCAGGGGAAGCCGTGCAAGTGCTGGGAGACCGGCTTGGAGTCAACGGCACTTTCGTTGCTCGCATGGTGCGGGTCGTCGCCGGCGAGCCCGCGCACTGGGGGCGCATCGTTCGCGCGACCGAACAGTTTGCCCCTCGCGGGAGCCTGCTTCTGAGTGGTGTCGTTGCCCAGTCTTCCGACAAAGCTTTCGTCCTGCGGCTGCGGAACGGGAAGCGATATTCGTTCTGTCTTCGCCCCGATACGCGCTTCGCAGAAGCCGGGCTGGCCGTCGGGCCCGAAATGATCTCCGTGAACCGGGTCATTCACGTTCGCGGCGGATGGGATTGGGAGAACCGTCTGGAAGTCTACCAGGTGTCCGCGGGTGAAATTCTGCAACCCGTGCGTTCTGCTGCACGTCTCCGGTAGGCGAGCTTCTGTTCGCGTCCAACTCTTGTAGGGAGCGTTTCATCACGCTGCTATAATTGGGGTTTCTACGAATCGATGCGGTATCTACTCTCTTTGACGATGGCAGTTTGCGCATGGTCGCAGACGCTTCCGGCGCCACGTTTTGTGAATGGCCAAGCGGCTCGGCTGGTGATTGGTCAGCCGACGTTCACGGCCGGCAGTCCCGGGCCGACTTCAGCCGCCATTCTAGGTGGTGCCAGCGGCATCGCGTTCGCCAACGACACACTGTTCGTGGCCGACGCCAGCCGCGTGGGCGCGGGTCCGGACAACAACCGTGTGCTGGTTTACCAGAACGTGTCGCGGCTGGTTCCGGACTTGACCGCGGCTCTGCCCCAGACCGGACGCTGCCCGGCGTGCCTCGGCCCCGCGTCGCTGGTCATCGGCCAGCCGGATTTCCGTTCCACGCAATGGTCACTCACGCAGTCCGGCATGCGCCTTCCGACGGGCGTCGCCAGCGACGGCCGCATCCTGGCAGTCGCTGACACGGACAACAATCGCGTCCTGATCTGGCGCACTCTGCCGACTCGCAACGGCCAACCGGCGGATCTCGTCCTTGGCCAGCCAAACTTCACCTCCAATCGCGTCGGAGTGGGCCGCACCGGCTTCCGCGGCCCGCAAGGAGTCTGGATTCAGGGAAACCAGTTGTTCGTCGCCGACACGATGAACCACCGTGTCCTGATCTGGAACTCGATTCCGACGCAGAACAACGCGCCGGCGGACATCGTTCTCGGACAAGCCAACTTCGACACCGTGCCGCAGGAAGATCTGACCCGCGTCAACTTGAATGCACAAGCAAACACGATGCTGAATCCGACCTCCGTCACCTCGGACGGCATCCGCTTGTTTGTGACAGACCTTGGCCATAACCGCGTTTTGATCTGGAACTCGATCCCGACGCAATCGCAGGCACCCGCCAATATCGTGCTCGGCCAGCCGGACTTCACCTCCGCCGTACCGAACAACACCCCGCGGCTCTGCGCCCCGATCGGCAAGAACGACAAGGGCGAAGACCGCTTCCCGTTCCGCTGTGCGGCGACGATCAGCTACCCGCGTTTCGTGCTCTCCGACGGGCGGCAGTTGTTTGTTGCCGATGGCGGAAATGACCGTGTCCTGGTCTGGAACAACCTGCCGACCGCGAATGGCCAGCCTGCGGACGTGGTTCTCGGGCAGCTTGCGTCTGATCTGAACAACACCTCCGACAGCGCTTTCCCGGAGAAGGTTTCCGCCGCCGACGTTCTCCGCGGGCCGCTCGGCCTTGCGTGGGATGGACGGAACCTGTTCGTCACCGACACGTTCAACCGTCGAATCGTCGTCTTCACTCCAGCCGATGCCAAGGTGCCCTATACCGGAGTGCGCAACGCGGCCTCGCTACAGGTGTTCGCCGTCGGACAAGTCACGTTGAGCGGCACGGTGAAGGAAAACGACGAGCTGACCTTGCGTGTGGGACCGGCCAACAACGTCAAAGAGTACAAATACAAGGCGATCAAGGACGACACCCCGGCCCGCGTTGCCACCGCGATGATTGCGTTGATCAACGCCGGAGCAGGCGATCCGAATGTGATCGCCACGCCCAATCCGCGCAGCAACCAGATTCAACTCACCGCCCGGGTGGCGGGAGAAGCCGGCAACAGCATTGATCTCACGACTTCCGTATCAGCCGATGCCGGACTGCAGGCGCAGGCCAGCGG
>CAYNDS010000008.1:4572-5699 GCA_964395885.1 uncultured Solibacteraceae bacterium
GGCCAGCGGCGCCACGCTGAACGGCGGTCAGGACGCGGCTCGAATCGCCGCAGGCACGATCGTGTCCATCGTGGGGGAACGCTTGACTGACCGCACGGCATCCGTGCCCGACGGTCAGCCGCTGCCGCGCGAGTTGGCCGGCGTCGAAGTGTACGTCGATGGCATCGCCGTTCCGATCCAGTCCATCTCGCCGACCCAGATCAACGCACAATTGCCCTGGGAAGTAGCCGACGCACAGAGCGCAAGTGCGGTGGTGCGCTCCCGTCTGGCGGACGGCACCGTCTCGGTAAGTTCCCCGGTGGCCGTGCCCATCATCGCCCAGAACCCTGGGATCTTTGCGAACGACGGCATCGACCCGCGTCCGGGTGTCGTGCTGCACGGCTCTGACTTTCCCACCGCGACGATCTCCGTTGACGGCACTCCGAAAGAGAATGACCGGGTGACGGTCATCTTTGGAGGCGGCCGCGAGTACACCTACACCGTGACCAAAGACGACGCCACCAACCGGACCACTGCCGAGGCAGTCCGCGTCGTGCGGGACCGTCTGGTGGAGACCATCACCCGCGCGAATGGCGGCCTCGGTGATCCGGAAGTTGAAGTCTACGCGGCCGGTCTATTCGCCCGCATGCGAGTACAGGCTCGTCTGCCCGGCAAGGAACTGGAGGGTGTCCCGGTTGCCACCCGCGTCAGCGATGGAGCCGGAACGATTCTCACCGCGACGAATGCGCAGCTCTGCTGCGCCAACCGGGGTGGATCCCTGGTGACGCAGGACAATCCGGCGGTCCCTGGTGAGACGCTGATCGTGTACGCCACCGGGCTCGGTCGCATCAAGCCCGACGATGCACAGGCGTTTGTGAAGACCGGTGAGGTCTACAACGGGCCGGAAGCGAATGAGCCGGTCGAGTTCGTCTCGGCGCTCGCCGGCGGCAAGACTGCTAACGTCCTGTTCGCCCGCCTCAAGCCCGGCACGATCGGTCTCTACGAGATCGTCCTCGAACTGAACACCGATCTGCCGACCAACGATCAGACGCAGTTAACGATCGCGCAGAGCTTCCAGGTGTCGAACATCGTTAGCTTCCCGTTGAAGAATCCGAAGGACGATCAGTCACAGCCGTAAAGCCTGCGGC
>CAYNDS010000008.1:5709-36662 GCA_964395885.1 uncultured Solibacteraceae bacterium
CGCCGCCGCCGCCCGATCGAAATCACCGGGCAGGACGTAGAAGAACGCCCCTGCCCGTCTCGTCCGAAACAGGACTCCGCCCACGTACTCGTCGACCTCGACCGCATAGTCCACTTCGGCCGCCGTCAAGACGTCTTCCAGCCGCAGGGACTCCTTTAGTTTCTTGCCGATGAAGACGAGGTCCAGTTCCTGGTCGCCGAAAAACTCGGGTTCGCGCTTCACTTCACGCGCGCCGCGAAGGCGCTGAACACGTCCGGTCCCTGCCGCGACATCCACTCGATGTAGCGCGTGGCAACAGTCTCCAGGTTGCGATAGGCGGTCGGGTCCTTGTAGGCATCCCGCATCTGGGGGGCGATGGGACCCAGCCGGATCCAGACCAGGAGCAGTTCGCGACCCGATTGGAAGAACAACTCCTCGTCCAGCACTCCGGAGGTGAGGAAGCTGGCCACCATCTCCCAATAGGAGGCGACTTGGCGCAGGAAAGCGTTCTCCTGGCTGCCCGGGGGGCAGAGCTGCATCAGTTCCTCGAAGGACTGAAACCGGGCGTTGCGGACAAACCAGTCTCGCGCCTGCCGCATCTTTTCTTCGCGTCGCAGATCGTACAGGCGGAGGATCAGATTCGCATCATCGTGGGAAGCAGCCATCTCGCCTCCAGGGTAGCGCGCCACGGCCAGAGAGGATTTGAACGCACCCGCCACTTCCTTATCAGCATGACTGCGGCCCAACAGACGCTCAGCGTGCCGGCTTTGTCGGCCCCTGTTCTTTCACCCGAAGAGGAACTCTACTGGCTGGCATTACACCTTCTCCCCGGCCTCGGGCCCCGTAAATCTCAGCAACTGCTGGCCAAGCTCCGATCTCCGCAGGCCATCTTCCGGTGCTCAAAAAGTGAGTTGGAGGCCTACGGCGTCAACGGAAGCGTGGCGCAATCCATTGCCAGCGGCGTGTCTTTTGAAGAAGCCGCCGCGCAGCACGACAAAATGAGGCAGACCGGGACAAAGCTGGTGACCGCTACCAGTCCTGCGTACCCGGCGCGGCTGCGCGACATCTTCGATCCTCCCGTGGCGCTGTTCGTTCAGGGACGGGTCGAACTGCTGAACGAGGTGGGCATCGGTGTCGTGGGCACCCGCCGCCCGAGCGCTTATGGCCTGGCCGCTGCCGAGCGGATCTCCCGCGAGTTGGCCGAAGCCGGTCTGTCGATCGTTTCCGGCATGGCGCGCGGCATCGACACCAAGGCGCATACGGCCGCGCTGGAGGCGGGCGGCATGACCGTCGCCGTCTTCGGCTGCGGCATCGATGTGATTTACCCGGCCGAGAACCGCCGCCTGGCCGAACGGCTGGCCACGCAAGGATTGCTGGTCAGCGAGTTCCCCATGGGCGCCCCGGGATACCCGCAGAACTTCCCCATCCGAAATCGCATTATCTCGGGAGTCTCGGCGGGGGTGTTGATCGTCGAGGGCGCGCAGTATTCCGGGTCCACCATCACGGCGAAACTGGCTGCGGATCAAGGCCGGGAGGTGTTCGCCATCCCGGGTAACATTACCGCCGCGATGAGTTGGGCGCCCAATCTGCTGATCAAGCAGGGTGCGAAGCTGGTGCAGGAATGGAATGACGTCGTGGCGGAATTGCCTGACGTTGACCGGGAAAAACTGGCCCGCCGGCAACGGCAGCGCCTGCTGGAGTTCGAAAATTCGCAAGGTGAACCAGTTCAACAGGTTGCCGCTCCGGACCGGCCCTCCGCGCCCCTGGAGTCCGCCGTAATGAAGCTTCTCCAATTTGACAAAGGCCTTCACCTCGATCATTTAATGGAAGTGCTGGAGGGGCAGACCTCCTCGGAATTAATCGCCGCTCTCTTTGACCTGGAGCTGCGCGGGCTGGTCCGGCAACTTCCAGGCCGGAATTACATCAAAGTCTGGGTAGAGTAAGAACGCACCATGAGCAGAGCACTCGTCATCGTCGAATCTCCGGCGAAGGCGAAAACCATCGGCAAGTACCTGGGCAAGGACTACGTCGTCAAAGCCTCACTCGGCCACATTAAGGACCTTCCGAAGAAGGACCTGGCGGTCGACGTGGATGGCGACTTCCGGCCCAACTACGTGGTCATCGAGGGAAAGAAGAAGCTGATCGATGAGCTGCGCAGCGAAGCGCGGAAGTCGGATCAGGTGTTTCTGGCGGCTGACCCGGACCGCGAAGGCGAAGCCATCTGCGCGCATTTGGAAGAAGAGTTGGCGCCGGCGTTCAAGAAGAAGAGTGCAAGCGGCGCGATCTATCGCGTGATGTTCAACGAGATCACGCCCAACGCCATCCGCCGCGCCTTTGAGAAACCCATGCCGGTGAACCACCACCTGGTGGAAGCCCAACAGGCCCGCCGGGTGCTGGACCGGCTGGTGGGTTACAAGATTTCGCCGTTGTTGTGGGACAAGGTCCGGCGGGGATTGTCGGCGGGGCGGGTGCAGACGGTTGCGGTTCGCCTGATTGTCGAGCGCGAACGCGAAATCCGCGCGTTTACGGCGCAGGAGTACTGGACGATCGATGCGGAACTGAACGCCAAGAAGTCTCCGATTCTGAAGGCGCACTTGGCGAAGATCGCCGAAGTCAACGTCGAAAAGACGATCGGGAACCAGGACTCCGCCCACGGCATCGTCGAGAACCTCGACGGAGCGCAGTACATTGTTCGCGGCGTCAACACGCGAGAGAAGAAGCGCAATGCGGTGCCGCCGTTCATCACGTCGACTCTGCAGCAGGAGGCCTCGCGCAAGCTGCGCCTGTCAGTGAAGCGGACCATGGGTCTGGCGCAACGCCTCTATGAAGGCGTCGAGTTGGGCAAGGAAGGCTCCGTGGGTCTGATCACGTACATGCGTACGGACTCCACTCGCGTTTCCGGCGATGCCCTGACCGAGGTGCGGGAACTGATCGGTCAGCGCTACGGAGCGAGCTACATTCCGGAGACTCCCAACTTCTATAAATCGAAGAAGGATGCGCAGGACGCGCACGAAGCGATTCGCCCCACCAGCGCGATGCGGACGCCCGAGTCGCTGGAGAAGTTTCTCGACGACGACCTGCTGAAGCTGTATCGGCTGATCTGGATGCGCTTCGTGGCCAGCCAGATGACGCCGGCGGTGTTCGACCAGACGACGATCGAAGTGGACGCCAAGGGCAAGGACGGCACCGACTACCTGTTCCGTGCGACGGGAACCGTGCCGAAGTTTGACGGCTTCCTTGCCGTCTATGAAGAGGGCAAAGACGCTAAGGATGAGGACGACGAAGAGCTGAAGAATCGTTTGCCGAAGGTCGAGCCCGGCGAGGCGCTGAAGCTGAAGGCGCTCATTCCGGAGCAGCACTTCACTGAGCCGCCGCCCCGCTATACCGAAGCGACGCTGGTAAAGGAGCTCGAAGCCGACGGCGTGGGACGTCCCTCCACGTATGCCTCTATCCTGTCGACCATTCAGGACCGCGGCTACGCCCGCAAGGAGGGCGGCAAGTTCTACCCGACGGATGTCGGTGAAGTCGTCTGCGACATGCTGGTGGCGCAATTCGGCGATCTGTTCGACGTCAAGTACACGGCGCGAATGGAGCAGGAACTCGACGACGTCGAGGACGGCAAGCTCGATTGGCGCGTCGAGATGGCCGAGTTTTACGAAAAACTGCTCAAGGACCTGGAGCGCGCTTCCGAGCAGGCGGAGTCGCTCAAGGCCGGCATTCCGACCGAGGAGAAATGCGACAAGTGCGGCCGCTTCATGCTGCGCCGCATCGGCAAGAACGGTGTCTTCCTCGGCTGCAGCGGCTATCCGGAGTGCAATGGCACGCGCGAGATCGCCATGGAGTCCAGCGAGGGCGAAGAAGAAGAGTACTGCGAGAATTGTGGCCGGCCGATGGTCCTGAAAAAGGGCCGCTTCGGCCAGTTCTGGGCGTGTACGGGCTACCCGGAGTGCAAGACCGCCAAGCCCGTCGCGCAGGGGTCTCAACCCAAGGTGGCCGACGTACCGCTGGACGAGACCTGTCCGCAGTGCAGCCACAAGCTGGTGAAGAAGTACGGGCGCTACGGCGAATTCATTGCCTGTTCGAACTACCCGGACTGCAAGTACATCAAGCAGAACACGATTGGCGTAAAGTGCCCGAACTGCTCAGAGGGCGAGATCGTCGAGAAGGTCGCCGCCCGCACGCGCCGCACCTTCTACGGCTGCAACCGTTACCCGAAGTGCGACTTCACGGCTTGGGGTAAGCCGATCGAGGAAAAGTGTCCGAACTGCGGCAACCCATACCTGATCGAGAAGCACTTGAAGTCGGGTGATTGGGCGCAGTGTCCGAACAAGGAGTGCGGCTTCAAGCGCGAACTTTCTGCCGCGCCTGCCATCGCCCAGGCCTAGCGATCGCGCGCGCGGATCGCGATCGAACGTTCTTCCTCACCCGGCGACAGAGGGACCGTTCCGGGGAAGGAGGGGTGGATCGTCTGGCGATACGCCTCGCAGAAGGTTCGCCACTGCCGGTCGGCGCACATCGTTTGCAGGATTTCGAACATGCGGTTCAACCGCTCGCTGAAGGCGCCATGTTCACCCGTGGCCAGGTATTGTGCCACCAGTCCGGATTGGCCGTTGGCCATACTGAGCTTGGCCAAAGCGCCGGCACCTCCGTACGGATCAAAACCTGCGAATAGGTTGATGAGCAGCCCCCAGTAATCCGCGTCCCGTTCCCGGTTGAGGTCCCAGTAGGTTCGCCGGGCGCGCTGCTGGATGATGTGTCCCAATTCGTGACCGACAACAAACGCCAGTTCACTTGGCGAGTCGCTGATCAGTTCCGATAGGGCGAGGTTGATCTGAATGACGCGTCCGCTGGCAGCGAACGCGTTGATCACGGGTTCGCTGCCGATGTCCAACTGCACCACCGGCTGCCGAAGATCAACGCCGGCAATGCTCCGTGCCAGATTGGTGGCGGCGGTGTAGACCTTGTAGAACACGTTCTCAATGCGGTCCTGATGCGAGATCGGCCACTTCTGCGGCCCCGGCGGCAGGGTGGCCAGCAGTCCGGTCTGCAGGTCGGCATTCAGCGTCCAGCAGATGATCTGCTCCCGCAAGGGACCTCGAATGAGCAGCGTTCCCGATTCCTCGCCGAGGGAGAAGAACTGCCCGAGGTTGAATGCGGTCTGCCGTCGCGCGCCAAGCGAGAGGCTGCGAGTGGCACGACGAACCCCGTTTGCATCCAGAAACTCGAGGGTCACCGGCGCCGTTGTGCCGCCTGTGTTGGCTATTGCGACGCCCAGTTGGCGGTTGGCCAAGGAGGTGTAGGCCCGCGTGGGCAACGTCGCGAATGCGGCGAGCTCCAGCGCGGGACGCCCCCGCTCGATGGTCCGGAACAGAATTGAACCCTGCACCGGTCGCGTGCTGAGTGCCATCGCCCATCCGGTGAGGACGGTGGCGCTCGCCGAGCGGAGAGAGACAAGGCGGCGTCCATTCGCCGGAATCGAGACGGCAAATTCACCCGGAACGCGAGCGGCCACGTCGGTAATGAGGTTGCCCATGGCCTGCCCGGCCGAGTCGTACACGTACAGCGTCACGACCGCCGCGTCGTGATTCGGGTTAAAGAACGAGAATCGCGATTCCCATGTTTGCTGGTCGTTCCCGCCCAGCGCAAGCTGCGGGAAGTAGAGGTTGGCGTGAGTTCCCTCCGGCTCAAAGGCGAAGGGGAGGCCATTCTGTGCGTAAGCGGATTCGACTACAAAAGTAAGCGAAAATAGAAATGCGTGGCGGAGCATTCGCGCATCGTAGCGCGTATGCCCGACCAGAGTGCCAGATGTCACTTCTTCTGCTGCTGCATTCGTTGGGCGCGGGCGGTGGTGGGTGGGGTGATGTTTCGGCTGCGGAGATAACCGACCAGATTTCCGTAGTGCTCATTCCAGTTGATCAGCAGGCCGATCATTGCGCTTGCCGGAACCACCTTCCGCCCGCCGGCAACCTCTTTCTCGGTTAACGCAGCGGCATCCGGAATCGGCTGGAACGCGCGGTCACAGTACTCAAAAGACTCCTTGAACGCCTTTTCCAGATCGGCCTTTGCCGTCAAGCCTTTCTTGATGCGGTCCTTGGGCGTGGCCTCGCCGAGAATGCCGGAACACAAGCCATAGTTCATTTCGACGGTATGTTCGATCCATTCGCCGAAGGTCCGCTGCGGGGGAGTGAGGCGGAAGCCATAGTCGGCTTCCGGCATCGCCGCCGCAGACTCGATCAGATTCAACTTGGCCGTCGCGTAGCGAGGCAGAATCGCCTTCATGAGCGGACCTTCCGTCTGCGCGAACGCCGTCAGGGCCAAGGGAGCAAGCAGGATCAGTTTCCTCATCGCCTCGCGATTCTAACAGGGCGGAAGGATTAGAAGGTGAGCCGCTCCAGCAACTGGTTGAGTTGTCCTTGCAACCGCTGCTCTTCGGTTTGCGCCGCCTGCTGCCGGCTGCGCTGCGCTCCGATCTCCGTCTCGAGTTGGGTTAGTTGCGCAACGTAGCGCTGTACCGTTTCCTGCTGCCCGGCCACGGCGGAGAGGGAGCGGATGTTCTCGCGCAGCCGCTGCTGATCCGTGCCGAGTGCGGCAATGCGCTTGTCGGCTTCCGCAGCGGTCCGGTTGGCTTCCGCGAGGCTGCGCTTGACGGCCGCAATCGCCTCCAACTGCTTGCGCCCGGCCTCCGGAAGCCCCTTCCCGCGCAGGTAGATGCCCAGGTCGTCCGGGGTCAGGTCGACGACGGCGACGGATTCCTCCAGCGTCTGCTCCTCCACCACGCGAAATGTCTCGGTTGTGTCGGGCTTGAGGGGGACCTCGAACCGGCGGGCGACCGCCGTCGTCTCCACCGGCTGTGCGCCAATCACCTTGGATTGCGGGTTGAGCGGATGCTCTACAACAAGTGTCTTGGCTCGCTGGTCGACGTTGCGAATGGTGTAGACCGTCGTGTTCCGCTGCAAACGCAACAGCGTCAGCAGCCCGCGTGTCGCGCGTACCTGCGTGACGGACTCCTCTCCGGAGTCGATGCGGTTGTCGATGCGCGTTCCCTGATCGACCGCGTAGCTGATCAGGCGCTTCTCGCCGCCCTTGAGTGTTTCCAGGAGCGCTTCGCCGGCATATGCGCCTCCGTCGAAGATAGTGACCGGTCCGCCATCCAGTGTCTTGCCCGACGTGTTACGCAATTCCACGGCGTTGCGCGGGTTCACGCTGTCGCGCCAAATGAGAAGCTTGCGGGCATCGATTCTCTGCTGAAGGAAGGGCAGCATGGCGGACTCGCTGCGGCGGACCGTGACGGGTTGGGCGAAGCGGTACTCGAAGAGTTCGCCTGCCGTTTGTCCTTCGGCACCGACGGCAAGATCAGATGGGGCGGCCATGGCTTTGGGTGCCGGGGGCGGCGCCGCGGCCCGCGCACGGCCGATGGTGCCCGCCAGCACGCCTCCCCCCACTCCGCCTTCCGCATCGCGTACCGCGGCAAACTCGATCTGAGGCGCGGCCGGTTGGCTCTCTGGCAGGTCCGCGTACTGCCGCGTGACATAACGCGGCTCATAGAGACGGCTCAGGAAACTGACAGGACGCCCGCTGACCAGAGCAAGCCGGATGTTCGTCCAGTCTTCACCCGACGCATTGTCGACGATGGCCCAGCCCTCCAGCATCGGATCCGCACCCAGCACCAGCCGGTAGCTGGACTTCCAGACCGGAGCGGGGGTCAGGTAGGAGAGTTCAATCGAGCGGGCGCGGTCGGTTGCGGAATCAATATAGATGCTTTTCTTGTCGCGCGATCGTGAGGCCGTCAGCGTCGAAAGGTATTCCCGGAGTTGGTTCTGAATCAGCGGGTCCAGAAACTTCAGTTCAGGACCGGCAGACGGGTCGAACGCACGGAGCGCTCCGTCATCGCCCAACAGCGTGATCTGCTCGCGCTCAGAGCCCTCATCACCCTTCAGAATCCGGGCCCCAGCGAGAATGCCCGTTTGTGTGCCCACCTGGACGCGCGCGCCCTTCAGTTGATCGAGCAGGGCGACAAGCGGCTTGCCTGGTTCGATGCGGAACGGGAACTCGCTCAGCTTGCGTTCCAGCGGGT
Source organism: uncultured Solibacteraceae bacterium (assembly GCA_964395885.1). Lineage (GTDB taxonomy): Bacteria > Acidobacteriota > Terriglobia > Bryobacterales > Bryobacteraceae > JAPKYZ01. The sequence goes on from CAYNDS010000008.1 coordinate 13,763, forward strand.
AGTCCGAGTCATAGCGAATGCCCGTGACGGGCGCGCCGTTCTTCTCCCGCAGGAGCATAGACTTCAGCACGTCGTTCATCGCTGCCGCCGGGAAGTCAAGGCGGGCTGCCTCACCGGATTTCAGTTCTCCTGTGCGGACGAAGTAGCCGACACCGTTCTTATAAAGCACGACTTCGCGCACTGGCAAATCCGCCGCCACGGCGGCAATTGCGAATGTCTGCGCCAGCGACACTAAAGTTCTCTTCCGCATAGGCCGATGGACGGATCGTAGCGCAGATGGTTCCAAGCCCGGTTGACAGTTGGTGGCGAGGTGGTCAGACTAGGAACGTTGCTTTGGGAAAAGGCCAACCTTTGACAAAAGTACTGTTTGGTCTCGGAATCGCGATTTGCTGCGCGGCCACGGCGTTTGCCCAGTTTCCTGGCGGGGCGGGCGGCGGCGGGTTCGGTGGCCCGTCCGTTCTCGGGCGCTCGCAGGGTGCCGGCATGGCTCGTCCGGGGCAGGAAGTTCGGTTGCGCTATTTCGCCAGCGTGCGCGGCGTCTACGACAGTGCCCTGACAGCGGTCGTACGGGAAACCCCAACGGGCGGGGGACAACTGAGCGCGCTGGCCCTCAAGGGCGGAGAGCTCACTTGGGGACTCTTCGGCGTAAAGAACTGGGGCAAGACCTCGGTATCCGTGGCCTACCAGGGCGCATACCGCCGATATTCCGGCAACAGTTCTCTTTCGGGAACAGACCAATTTCTGCAGTTCGGCGCCAGCCGCATCTTCAACCGGAGATGGTCCTTCCAGACGAGCAATGTCGCGGGAACGGCGACGCGCGCCTTTGGCCTGTTCGGCGTAATCACGCCGGCGCAAACCTCAGGGCTGGGAGTAGGCGGCTTCCTGAACGAAGTCCTGGACAATCGCTTTTATTTCGCCAACACCAACAACACCATGGTCTACATGCTCACCCCGCGGCTATCGCTGTCGGCGGGAGGGGGAGCGTTCTTCTTTCAACGAGCGGACAACCTGATCAGCTCTCATGGTGTTCAGGCGCGCGGCGATATTGCCTATCGTGTATCCCGGAACGATACCGTCTCACTGGACTATCAATTCTTTAACTTCAACTTTCGGGGAGCGTTTGGAAACACGGCCATCCAGGAGGCGGGCTTGTCCTGGTCGCACAGCATCAATCGCAACTGGACCCTTTCGTTGCGCGCGGGTCTCGCTGAATTGAAGAACGAGGGTATTTCCATCGTGACTCTCGATCCGGTGATTGCTCAGATTTTGGGCCGCCCAACCGGCTTGGGGACCTTCTACCGTGAGAACCGCCTTCCTACCTGGACTGGCAGCTTGACGGGACGCTGGCGGCATTCCGGCGTCTCGTTCCAGTATCAGCGCCTGTTCGTGCCGGGCAACGGGATTCAGCTCACTTCGCGTACCGAGATGATTGCGGGGCAGTACACCTGGACCGGGTTGCGGCGGTGGACGTTCAACGCTCGTGTGGGCCACAACAACATGCAGCAGTTGCTGCGGTTCAACGCGAATACGCAGATGACGGAAGGTGGCGGCGGTGTCGGCTGGCAGTTCAGCCGGGTGGTGCAGTTCAACTTCACTGCAGGCTACCGCCGGTTTGTGTCCACGCAGAATAACTTCAATCGCGCGGGACCTCATGTGTCGGCGGGCGTTTCGTTCTCCCCCGGCGAGATTCCGCTGGTGTTCTGGTAATCGGCCCGTGACCACCTGTTGGGTGGCCGAAGATCATCCGCTGTTGTGCGAGTTGCTGGCCGGAGTGATCGGCGAGGCCGGGCTGACGGTGCGCTCGTTTTCCTCCTCCGCCGCGTTTGCCGCAGCGCTAGAGCGGGACCCGGTGCCCGACCTCGCGATCATTGACTGGGTTCTGGCAGACGGTCCGGCGGCAGAACTCGTTCACCGCCTTCTGGAGTCCACTTCGGCGCGTTGCATCGTTATGAGCGGCCATCGCGTTACGCTCGACCGGTTTCCCGAACATGCCCGGCATCGTCTGGCCTTCCTGGAGAAGCCATTTGCTCCAAAGCATCTGCGCGCAGTTCTGGAGCAGTTCACGCCGCGCACCAAGGCCGTTTCGTCCGCATCGGCACGCGTCTAGGCGGCGCCGAGGTAGGCGAAGCGAAGCGCGAACAGCCCAGCGAGGAGATAGGTGAACCAGGAAACATCGCGTGCGGCTCCCCGCAGTGCCTGAATCAAGACATAGGCAATGAAGCCGAAGGCAAGCCCGTTGGCGATCGAAAAGCTCAGCGGAATGGTCGCCAGCGTCAGAAACGCGGGAATCGCCGCTTCCGGCTTGGACCATTGAATCTCCGCCACGTGGGCCATCATCAGTGAGCCGACGAGAATCAACGCCGGGGCTGTCGCCGCGCTGGGGATCGCGCCGGCAAGTGGCGCCAGCACCAGAGACCCCAGAAAGAGCAGGCCAGTCACGATCGCCGTGACCCCGGAGCGTCCTCCGGCGGCAACCCCCGCCGCGCTTTCGATGTAGCTGACCACCGTCGAGGTGCCCAGCAGCGATCCCGCAGTCGTTGCGGCGGCGTCCGAGAACAGGATGCGCCCCAAGCGTGGAATGCGATTCATCTCATCGAAGAGACCGGCGCGCTTGCCAACAGCCACGAGCGTTCCGACATTGTCGAACAAGTCGACAAACAGAAACACGAAGATAATCTCCAGGGCTCCCAGCGAGAGGGCTTGTGGAATGTCTAGCTGGAGGGCCGTTTGCGGCAGTGCAGCGAGAGGAAACTCCTGCGCGGCCCAGCGGCTTTGCCCGGTGGCGAAGCCGAGCACGGAAGTCGCCATCACGCCAATCAGCATGGCTCCCGTAACGCCCCGCGCCATCAACGCGGAAATCAAAAACAGCCCGAAGAGCGCCAGCAAAGGGCCGGGGGCGCGCAGGTCGCCCAAGGTGACCAGCGTAGCCGGGTGCGCCACGACGATTCCGGCATTTCGCAGCCCGATGAGTGCGATGAACAGGCCAATCCCGCCGGCCACGGCCGCATACAACGCCTCCGGAATGGCGGCGAGGATACGCTGCCGGATACCGCCGGCCGTCAGCAGAATGAACACGATTCCGGAAAGGAACACCGCGCCCAGGGCGGTCTGCCAGGGAATTCCCATCCCCTTCACGACGGCATAGGCAAAGTAGGCATTCAGTCCCATCCCGGGTGCCAGAGCAATCGGATAGCGCGCCCAAGCGCCCATGAGGAGTGAAGCGAAGCCCGCAGCCAGGCAGGTAGCCGCAGTAGTGGCGGCAACGGGCATTCCCGCGTCGCGCAGGATGGACGGGTTGACGAAAATGATATAGGCCATGGTGACGAATGTCGTCAACCCGGCGACAATTTCCGTCCGCCAGTTCGTTCCCAGCTGCGCGAATTCGAAGTAAGTCTCGAGCCGGTGCCGCACGCTAGCCGATGGTGGCCTTGCGGAGGTCGATCTTGTCCCAGTTCCACTCGCCCAGCCCCAAGGCGCCGGCAAGCTCGACATGCTCCGGCTGCTTGCGGACGAACGTGGAGAACTTGTCCGGCAACTCATCGGCCAGCTTCAGACGCCCGACCGCCAGTCGCTTGGCATCGATCTCGCGCCAGCCGACATGATCCAAGGCAACAGGGTCCGTGGCGAACCACATCGCCTTCCGCTCCCAAACAAACTGCGGACGGGCGGAAGGACCGCCGTGCCAGACTCCCTTCACGCCATCCATGACATGCAGCACCGCCTTGTTGCGAATCACCGGCAACGCCACTACCGCCGGAATAAACGCGCCGCAGGTATTCAGTGAGGGCGTGGAATGGCTCCGGCTGACGTTATTCACCAAGCCATGCGAGAGGTTCTTCAGCGCCAGTGTCACGCCGGCGGATTGATGGTCCTTCAACAGGCACAGGTTCACCAGCTTGTTGACTTCCTTCGTGATGAAGTTTGCCGCGTAGCTGCGCCGCAGGTGCGCGTCGCGGACGTCCTGTCCCGGGTGGACCAGCGCCATGTCCATATACACATCCGGATCGTATCCGCTGCGGCCGGCGCCGTCGCCCTTGGCATAGACCTGCTGCTGAATACCGTCGTACTTGCTGACGGCGGTGGACCAGCGCACGCCCTCCGGCCTCCACTTATCGAAGCCCGCCTGAAAGAACTGGTCGTGGTAGCGGTCATAGAGCACAATGTCCTTGCGCTGCACGCCTGCGGCTTCCAGTCCTTCGATGATGGCGCGCGCAACCGTCGCATCGGAGATCACGTGCGGCTGTCCCACCGGGTTCAGCTTGATGCCCACCACATCGCCGCGCTCAAAGAACAGCTTCCAGGCGCTCTGCCAGTCCGGGGCGCCGGTCAGGTTCATCATGCCTCGCTGCATCATGGCGCGAACGGCTTCCGGCTGATACTGGCCGGACACGATGGAACCGGAATGCTCCACCTGCGCAACCCGGCCGCGGAACAGCCCGGGCATTGCCAGCTTTGAATTGTCCACCTTGCCCGTTGTCTGCGCGCCCAGTGCCAGTGAGCGCGCCGTGATGCCGCCGGCAGCCAGTGCTGCCGCAAAATCCCGCCGCGTGCGATTCATGCCGATAGTATACTCGCCACATCTGGAGGTGCCATCAGAATGGCCAATGGTATTCCGACTCGCACGCTGGGGCGCAGCGGAGCGAACGTGTCCATCCTCACGCTGGGCGGCTGGCACATCGGTGCGGCGGGCAAGAAGGACGAGGCCGAAGCGATCCGCATCATGCATGCCGCCATCGACGGCGGGCTGACGTTCTTCGACAACGCCTGGGACTATCATGACGGCTACGCTGAAGAGCTGATGGGCCGCGCGCTGGCCATGGACGGCAAGCGCAAGCAGGTCTTCCTGATGACGAAGAACTGCGAGCGGGACTACGCAGGGTCGATGCGCAACCTCGACGAATCTCTCCGCCGCCTGAAGACGGACCACCTGGACCTCTGGCAGTTCCACGAAATGGTCTACGACAATGATCCGGATTGGATCTTCGAAAAAGGCGGCGTCAAGGCGGCGCTGGAGGCGAAGAAGGCGGGCAAGATTCGCTTTATCGGCTTTACCGGCCACAAGGACCCGCGCATTCACCTCAAACTCCTGTCGAAGCCCTTTGACTGGGACTCGGCGCAGATGCCGAATAATGTTCTCGACTCCGCCTACCGAAGCTTCCAAAAGGAAGTCATGCCGCGCTGCATGGAGCGTCACGTGGGCGTGATCGGCATGAAGGGTCTGGCCGGCGGCTACCCGGAAGGCCGTCTGGTGTCGCACCTCAAGCTCGATCCGCGCGAGTGCTTCCGCTACTGTCTTTCCATGCCGGTGACGACCCAAGTGGTGGGCATCAATACGATGGAGCATCTGAAGACCGACCTGGCCGTGGCGCAGAACTTCAAGCCGATGAGTCCCGCCGAGATCAAGGCGTTTGAAGAGCGCGTGCGCGCGGAGGCCTCCGACGGCCGCCACGAATTGTTCAAGAGCACGCAGAGCTTTGATGGGCCGCACCATCGCAAGCAGCACGGATTCGCAGCGTGACGCGGCTGGTCTTGTGGTTAGCCTGCGCGGCGCTTTCCGCTGCTGAGACGTACCAGACGCCGCCGAAGCCGATTCTCGACGTTCTGCGGTCTCCTGTACCGCCGATCGTGTCGTTGTCTCCGGCCAAAACGCACATCGCTTTGATCGACGTGGTGCGGAACCCCCGCATTGCCGACTTAGCGCGTCCGATGCTGCGTCTTGCCGGAGTGCGCATCGATCCGGCGTCAAGCGGGGCGTTCCTTACTTCATACGGAACCGGCGTGTCGCTGCAAAGCATCAACGGCGGCGAGGCAGTCCGGGTTGCCCTCCCGGCGACCGTCCGGCTGGCGGAACAACAGTGGAGCCCGGACGGCAAGTGGCTGGCCGCCGCCAATGCGACCTCTCGCGGCACGGAGCTTTGGTTGATCGCAGTCGACAGCGGCAAGGCGCGAATGATCGCCGGCGCGCCGCTCAACAGTGCCCTCGGGCCGGCCATCCGCTGGAGCGGGAGCAATCGTCTTTTGGTCACTCTGGTGCCCGCCGGACGTGGCCCCGCGCCCCGCGCTCCGGAAGTGCCGCCCGGTCCCAAGGTGCAGGAAAGCGGCGGAAATGCCGGCCCGGCCCGTACGTTCCCCGACATGCTGGCCAGCCCTTTTGACGAAGAGCTCTTCAGCCATTACGCCACGTCGCAGTTGGCGTTCGTCGATGCCGTCAGCGGTGCCGTTACCCGAATCGGGAAGCCCGGGCTGTACCTGAATGCGTCCGCCTCTCCCGATGGGCAACACCTCCTGGTGACGCGGGCGGATCGTCCGTTCTCTTACCTGCTTCCCGTCACTTCCTTCCCGCGCGAAGTAGCGGTGCTGAACGCGCAGGGCGCTGTCGTGCACACGGTGGCGAAACTGCCGCTGTCAGACCGTGTACCGATTGAGGGAGTCCACACCGGCCCACGGAACGTCGCGTGGGTGCCCTCGCAGCCGGCAACACTGTGGTGGGTGGAGGCGCTCGATGGCGGAAACCCGAAAGAGACCGTCCCGAATCGGGAGCGTTTCCTGCTGCTCACCCTGCCCGGCGGCCAACCGCGTGAGTTCACCAAATTGGAAGAGCGCTTGGCGGGTGGTTTCTTGGGCTCCGCCGGCGTGCAGTGGCTGGAAGATGGCAAGGCGCTCATCAGCGACTACGAGCGCAAGAGCCGCCGCCTTCGGACGTTTCTCGTCGACGCGGGCGGCAGCAAGAAGCTGCTTTTCTCGCGCAATCAGCAGGACCGCTACCGGGATCCGGGCACTCCCCTCACGCGGCTGAACGCATCCGGCAAGACCGTACTCGATTCACAGGGTACGCAACTGTGGCTGCGCGGTGATGGTGCTTCTCCGCAAGGCGACTTCCCGTTCTTGGACCGCTTTGACCTGGCGAGCGGCAAAACCGAACGGGTCTTCCAGTCCGACCCGGAGAAGTTCCAGGAGCCGATTGGCGTGCTTTCCGATGGCCGTCTCCTGATCCGGAGCGAGAGCCCCTCGGAGGTGCCGAATTACTTTCTGCGCGACCAACAGGGCCGCATGACCGCGCTGACTCGCATTCCGGAGACCTCGCCCCAACTGCGCGCCATTCAGAAGCGGCTGGTGACCTATCGCCGCGCCGATGGCGTGCCGCTGTCCTTCACACTCTATCTGCCGCCTGACTATCGGCCCGGCAAGCCGCTACCGACAGTGGTGTGGGCCTATCCTCGTGAGTACAACGACGCCGACACGGCCAGCCAGATCACTGGCTCGTTGAAGCGGTATCCGGCAATCACCGGCTACTCTCACCTGTTCTTCACGTTGCTGGGTTACGCCGTGCTGGACAATGCCACGATGCCCGTGGTGGGAGACCCGGAGACGGCCAACAACACGTACATCGATCAGATCGTCGCTTCGGCGAAGGCTGCCATCGATAAGGCCGTCGAAATGGGGGTGACGGACCCGGAACGCGTCGGCGTCGGAGGGCATAGCTACGGCGCTTTCATGACAGCAAACCTGCTGGCCAACTCCAACCTTTTCCGCGCGGGCATTGCCCGATCCGGCGCCTACAACCGGACCCTGACCCCCTTCGGTTTCCAAAGCGAACGGCGGACGATCTGGGAGTCGCCCGACGTGTATCTTCGGATGTCGCCATTCCTGAAGGCCGACAAGATCAAAGCACCGATTCTGTTCATTCACGGCGAGGCCGACAACAATCAGGGGACGTTTCCCATCCAGTCCGACCGCATGTATCAGGCGGTGCGGGGCAATGGCGGGACCGCGCGATTGGTGTTTTTGCCCTTCGAGTCACACGGCTACGCGGCACAGGAGTCCATCGAGCACACGGTCCACGAGATGACCTCGTGGTTTGACAGGCACGTCAAGAACGCTCCGGCGCGCGTGAGTTCTTCCTCGCAAGACTAAACTTTTTGGAACTCTCTCGCATCCCGGCGGGAAGAACAACTTGAGGACCGATGAAGATCTGCTGCGCCGCGTGGCGCGCGGCGAAGGCGAGGCGCTCCTGGAGCTCTATCGCCGTCACCAGGCGGATCTCTTCCGGTTTGCTTGGCACATGACGGGCTCGCGACAACACGCCGAGGAAGTGGTTCAGGAGACGTTCCTTCTGCTGTGGCGCAAGCCGGACGCCTATCAGGAGCAGCGGGGTGCGCCGCGAGCGTTCCTGTTCGGCGTGGCGCGCAACCTGACCCGCCGCGATGCGCGCGCGTTTGAGGAGGTACCGGAAGACCTGGCGATCGAAGACGATCTCCTTGCCGACATGAGCGCCGCCGAGCGAATCGGCATGGTCCGCGATGCTGTCCGGGCGCTGCCCGAGGTCTACCGCGAAGCCGTCGTGCTGTGCGACATGGAGGAGATGAGCTATGGCGAGGCGTCGCGCGTGTTGGGTTGTCCGGTCGGTACGGTCCGCTCCCGGGTCAGCCGGGGACGCGCCCTGCTGGCGGCGAAGCTGAGGGCAAGGGTGTCATGAGCGAGCGGATGCGAGAGTTGTTGCGAGAAGCCGGTGCGGCAGCGTCCGACGAGGCTTGCCGCCCGTGGGTGGAGGAGCACCTGCGTGCCGCTGTCCAGCCGCCGGCACCACAGCGTTGGTGGGTCTGGGCGGGCGCTTTGGCGGCAGCTGCGGCGCTGCCGCTTCTGGTCGCCCGAATGCCGAATCGGCCGCTGCCACGGGTGACCCCAGCCGAGGTCTACACGGACTTCTACGCGCTCGACTCTGCGGCGACCGCCGGTATTCCGGACGGCATGGTGCTGCGCGTGCGCGTGCCGCGGGCCATGATGGCCAACTTTGGCCTGCCCGTGACAGAGGAGCGTTTGGGACAGCGCGTCGAAGCCGACGTGCTGGTGGGCAATGACGGCGCCGCCCGGGCGATTCGCTTCGTTCGGCGCTTCGAGTAGGTCGGAATCAGTCTGAGCAGGAAAAGGAGAAATGATGAGAAGCTTCGGATGTTTCATGCTGGCCGCGGGTGCGCTCTTCGCCCAAAATCCGGCCCCCCCGCACATAGAGGAACGGATTGAAATCCGGGTGGCGGGTCCCGGGCACGGCGGACCTCCCGGCGATGTTCTGTTCTTCCGCCAGGGGGTGCCCGGGCTTCCGCCGGGCGCCACCGTCGAGTTCATCGGGCCGGAGATGATGGGCCCGGGCGGTCCGGTGAAGGGCGCGCCTTACGCCGCCGAGATCACCAGCGAAAGCATGCAGACCCTGGGTGACGGCAACCGGATCACGCAGAAGAACGTGTCCAACTTCTACCGCGACAGCGAGGGCCGGACCCGCCGCGAGGTGCAGGTACAGGCTCGGGAGAAGGTTGGCGCGCACACGCTGGTCTTCATCAATGATCCTGTCGCGGGCGTGCACTATGTCTTGAACTCGCTGGAGCGGACGGCGCGGAAGATGGAGTTGCCGCGACTGGCCGCTTCGGACCGCCTGATGCCTGCACCTGGCCTTGGTCCGCTGCCAATCGGGCAGCCGCTTCCAGGCTCGGCGCCAGCCGTGGAACAGCTGGGCAAGCAGATGATGGAGGGCGTCGAGGTGACCGGTACCCGCACAACCGTGACGATACCGGCAGGCCAAATCGGCAACGAGCGGCCACTGGTTTCGAGCACCGAGACCTGGACTTCGGCGCAGGTGACGGCCGTCGTTCTCACGAAGTCCAGCGATCCGCGCAGCGGTTCCCGCACGACCCGCGCCACGATGATCCGGCGCGGCGAACAGCCACGCTATCTCTTCGAGGTTCCGGCCGACTACAAGGTGGAAGAGATGAAGCCGGGCGTGCGCCGCATCGAGCGCAAGCTGTAACGCAGGCGGCGGAGTGATCCGAAGATAATGATTCGGTGGATTCTGCCGCGCTGCGCGATCTGGTCAAACGCTTCCAGGATGATGGAGACGAAGCGGCTCTGAAGAGCCAGGAGCTGGTCCTGATGCTCCTGGCCCATGGTTCTGAACCCTTCTCCCGCGACCACTTCACGCCAGGACACATCACCGGTACGGCGGTGGTGATGAGTCCGGACAGAAAGCGGTTCCTTGTCGTCCATCACCGGCGTTTAGACCGTTGGTTGATTCCCGGAGGGCACGTGGAGATGGGCGACTCCGACGTTGCCGCGACGGCACGCCGGGAAGCCGTCGAGGAGACGGGCGTCGAACTGCGCCAGGGTGTCCCGCCTGAATTGGTCGGCATCGATGTTCACGGGATTCCCGCCAAGGGGAGGGAACCGTACCACCTCCACCACGACCTTGTCTTTCGCTTTGAGGCGAAAGCGGAACGGCTGAACGCCTCCGAGGAGACTCGCGCCGTCGCATGGTGCGAGCTGACGGAGTTCGGCCGCTACCGGCTGCCGGTCAGTATCCGCCGCAGTGTGTTGCGTTCCGCCTTCGGTTGGTGACCTCGGTTTAGGCGCCCGCGGCCATGGTGGGCTCGTCGGCACTGCCGCCGTAAATTGAAGGAACCTTCCCGCCCATCGGCCGCAGATACGCCGACAGCTGCCCCCGATGGTGAATGCCGTGCGCCAAAGTGACCTGGAGGAAACCCACGCGCGGCATTGCCCAGCCACCACCCGCTTCGATCACGGCCGCGCAGGCCTCCCCGTCCAACTCCCGGAGCGCTGCAATCGCCTTCGGCATTTCCGCCAGGTACCACCCGCTGATCTGCGTTCCCGTACCCAGTTCCGCCGGACGCGCGGCGCTGAAGTCGAACTGCCCCGTTGCGGTACCCCGCAGCAGCGCGAGGTCAGCGGCGGCGATATGCCACGCCAAGTCAATCGCTGTCATGCACTTCTCCGCCGGTCGATAGTCGTCATGACCGGACGGCATCGCGGACAAGACTTTGGCGGTCGTTTGCATTTCCTGTTCTAAGGCATCGAGCAGAAACTGCATCACTACTTTGGCGTTTTCGGACGTCATGATGGCCTCCCCCTGGGATTGTAGCCGAGAATTTTCCAACAACTCTCTACAGTTGTCATCCTGGAGTGCCGATTCTCTTTGTGTGACACCGCACGGGGCCCAGCTCCGGCGGCAGATTTCCAAGGGGAGTTCCGATGAGCGTATCGAAGCCAAGAAACCGGCTGGTCAACTTCCGGTTGAGCGAAGAAGAGTTCCTGCTGCTGCAGACGACTTCAGAAGTATCCGGGGCGCGAAGCCTGTCGGACTTCGCCCGGAGTGCGGTTCTGCGAGCAATCGAACAGGCACGGCAGCCCGCCCCGGCCAGTGACGTCGCCTCGATGATCGGGAGTCTGGACGCGAAGCTGCAGATGGTGCTGGAGCGTTTGGCCTCCGGAGACACCGTCGAAGCTGCCGGAACCAACGGCTTCGGCTCGCACTGATTGCCGTGCAGCCCGGGTTGTGGGCAGATTCCTTCTGGGCGCTCTTGGCGAACATCGCTCCGAGTGCTGCCAGTTGGGCGACCCTTCTGTTGCTCACACGGGTGGCGGGGCTGGAGGCTGCCGGCGACTACGCGTTCGCGATGGCCGTGGCAAACCCGCTTATGCAGTTCGCCGGTTTGCAACTGCGCGCCTTGAGGGCGACCGACATGGAAGAACGTTTTCCTTTTCGCACCTACTCCACGCTCCGGGACGGAAGCGTCCTCGGAGCCGCCGCACTCGGAGTGGCTCTGTCGCCCGCGTTCTCCTCCTCGATGCTGGCCGCGGCCATCGCGGCGAAAGCCTCCGAGGTGTGGGCTGGCTTTGACCATGGCGCCTGGCAGCAGATGGGCCAATTGCGACGCATCGCGGGAACCACAATCCTGAAGGCGGTACTCAGCGTTGCCGCCTCCGCTGCGGTGGTCACCCTGTCCTTGCCGGCTGCCTGGGCGGTGTGGGCCGTTGTCCCGATACAGGTGCTCGTCTGGCTGCTGCTGGAGCGCCGGACGGCTCCTGACGCGCGTCCGGCTTCGCTCGATTCGGTCCTTGCCCTTGCGCGGCGAGCCGGACCACTGGCGGCGGCGACGTTGCTGGTGGCGGCGCTGCCCGGTGTGCCACGCCTGGTCTTGAGCTACTTCGACGGCCCGCGATCGCTCGGAGTACTCGCCGGCTTCGCGGCTGCCGCACAGCCGTTGGCGATCGCCATCAACGCACTCGGCCAGGCTAGTGCTTCCCGTTTGGCGTCGCTGGCTGCGACGGAAGACCGGAGACCGTTCGCCCGGTTGCTGATTCGAGGCCTCATCCCAGCCGTCGCCGCCATCGTCGTTGCCGTTACTTCTGCGGCTCTCGGAAAACACGCGATCGCCCGGCTGCTTCTCGGCGAAACGGTCATGGCGGAAGCTGACTGGCTGCCCTGGGTGGTCCTGGGCATTGGAATCTCTGGACTGGCGGGATTGGCGGGATATGGCCTGACGGCCGCTGGCCTGTACCGGAGCCAGCCGATCCTCTTCTCCGCTGTGCTGGTTCTCTGCCTGGTGTTGAGCTTGGCTTGGATTCCTTCCCTAGGGGGCTGGGGTGCCGCACTCGCCTTCCTTGCCGCTTCCTCGGCCCAGGCGTTGGCGGCCGGTTTCACTTTGCGGCGATGGGTGCAGAAGGGGCAAACGCAATGCGGGTTCTCCATGTCCTCCGGCAGTTGAGTGTCGGCGGAATTGAGCGTTGGCTTCTCGATCTGTTCCGGCACGGCGTTCCGGGAGTCCGGTTTGAGGTTCTCGTCGAGGTGGAAGAGCCGGGCACGCTGGAGTCCGAGTTTCGCGACACGGGCGTCGCGATCCACCGCTGGCAGAAGGGAGACGCCGCCGGCCTGGCCCGTCTCCTCCGTATGCGCCGCATCGACGGCGTCCACAGCCATGTCCATGCCTTCAGCGGCTTTGTGCTGAGCGTTGCCCGTCTGGCTGGCATTCCCCTGCGCCTTGCCCATAGTCACTGTGTGCTGCAGCGCCGTTCCTTGTATGACGCGCTAATGCGCCGCCTGCTTCAACTCAACGCGCAGGCCTTGGCCGTCAGCCAGCCGGCGGGTCGGACTCTGTTTCGTTCTCAGCCGTTCCGGCTGCTGCCGCCGGCGCGGGATTTTGCCGCCTTCGCGGAACCGGTGCCAAAGTCCAAGCAACCGGGCGGACCGATCGTGCTCGGCCACGTGGGCCGGGTCTCACCGATAAAAAATCAGGCATTTTTGCTAAAGCTATTGGCGTATTCGCCCGATTGTCGGCTTGTGATGGCGACCGGTGGCGATCCGCCCCCCGAATTCCGGCAGCACCCCCGAGTCCGCATCGTTTCAGACCCGGCTGTGGTCTGGCGTGAGGCCGATGTCTTCGCCTTTCCTTCTCATCATGAGGGACTCGGGCTGGCCGTGGTCGAAGCACAAGCGGCTGGCCTGCCGTGCGTGATTTCACCAGGAGTTCCCGAGGATGTCGTGCTCAGCCGGGAGCGTGTTCGGCGGGTTGAACTCAACGAGTCGCGCTGGTGGGAGGCCGCTCAACAACTCGCGTCGCGGACCGCTATGCCGGACAGGTCTGTTCTCGTGTCGCTGTTCCACATTCCAAACAACGCCCGCCGTCTGGGAGAACTGTATGGCGTCTAGTGCGGCATCCTGGCCGACGGTATTCCGCACGTCCGCTGCGGAACTGCTCTGGGAGGCACCCTTCTGGCTGGTTCTTGCATTCGTCGCACTGGCTCCCGGCAGCCGCGTGCCGTGGTGGACGTGGTTCGGCCAGCCGGTTCGAAGTCCCGAGGCACTCTTTGCGTTTGCCGCCGTCTGGTACGCCACCGGACGCCTGTTGACACGCGGAAGTCCTGCCCAGTCCGGCTCGTCGGCCCGCGTTGTGGCTTGCGGGGCTGCGCTGTTCGGCTGGACGGCAGTTTCGCTGGCCTGGAATGGGCTGGAGGGCGAGAACTTTCGTGCGATGGCGCTTTCGCTTGCACTGTCTGCGGCGGTCTTTGTTCTGGCGGTCCACCTCACTCAGGCCATGTCGGATGCCGAACTCTACCGCTTCCTCAGCCGTCTCACGATAGCTCTTGCTCTGATCTCCGCACTCTACTCGGCGGAGTCTGTACTGCAACTCGGATTGCGCTCCGAGGCGGGGCGGAACACAGGTGATGCGTTTGGCATTGAGCGGGTGCGTGGCCCACTCTATGGCGCGGCCACTGGTTACTTTCTCCTCCTGCCGGCTCTCGGCTGGACGGTGCAGCGGCTGCTGACTCAGCGGCGCAGCCGTCGCCAACTGTTCGCATTGGGGGCCTTGATGGTGGCGTTGATGGGACTGGGCTCCCGTGCCGCGCTGATCCTTGCCGGAGCATACCTGGTCCTGCTCTGCGGGCTCATCCGGAGCTGGCGAAAGCGTGCCGCGGCCGTAGCGGCGATCGTCCTGCTAGGCGCCGGCGCGTCCGGCCTGGTGTTCTCCCAAGCCAGCGCCGAGCGACTGCAAAGCTTCGAAGACAGCAGCCGCCAGCGGACTCATGAAACGGTCTGGCGCTACTTTCTCGACCGAGACGCGCTTGACCGTATGCTCGGCGCGGGCTTTGGTGGTATCTGGACCTGGTATCTCGCCGACGCCCAACAGGGAGAGCGCCTTGCGTCCGGAGACAACCTCGTCGAGACACGGCACGGCGTCACCTTGTATCACAGCCATTCGACCGTGTTGCTGGCCATTGCGGAGTTGGGTCTCATTGGCGCCGCTCTTCTGGCCGCGTTGATTCTCTCTCTGGGGCGGCTGGGGTGGACGGGGAGTGGCCGCCAGCACTGGCAAGCGGCGTCGCTGGCCGTCATCGCCTCACTGGGGGGCCTGCTGTTCGACCTCTTTCTGTTCAAGAATACGACCGTCAATGCCGTCTGGTGGATCTACGCGCTCGGCATCGCGAGACTGGCGGGACGCCACCCATGACGCTGCTGATTGTTATCGATCAACGGTATTGGCGGACTCCCGATGGGGCGGTCTGGACCCGCATGCCTCCCGAGCACTCCTTCTTCGTCCGTCATCTGGAGCGCTTCGATGATGTTCGGGTTCTGGCCCGGACGATTCCAGTCGCAGAGCCGCCATCCAGGGCGATGCGAGTGGATGGCGAGGGCGTCGCCGTTCTGAGCGCTCCGGCCTACTCCGGCCCCGCCTCTTACGCGCGTAAATGGATGGCGACCGCCATTGCTGCGAAAGCTGCGGTTGCGGGTGTGGGGGCAGTGATTCTCCGCGGGCCCTCGCAACTGGCGAATGCGACCAGCCGCTTCTTGGGATCGACGCCCTACGCCGTCGAGGTCCTGGCTGACCCGAAGGACCTGTACTCCGGCCCCCTCGCCAAGCTGTACGCGGCATGGTTCGATGGCCAACTTCGGCGCCAGGTAATGGGCTGCACCGTGGCGGGTCACGTTTCACAGGCACTTGCGCGCCGCTACCCTGGTCCGGCCAACTTCCGAATGCTCGATATCCGTCTCGACGAAGCGGCCTTTGGGCCGCCGCGCACCGCGCCACCCTGCGGAGGGCTTCGCAAGATCGTTTCCGTCGGAGGGTTCGACTATCCGGTGAAAGGTCACGACCTACTGATCCGGGCGCTTGCTGGCTTGCCCGATGTCGAACTGACCATCTGCGGCGGAGGCCGACTGCAGGAACACTTGGCGAGTTTGGCCGATGCGAACGGTGTCCGGCTGAAGTTCGCCGGCGAGTTGCCGGGGCCGGAGGCAGTCCGCCAGGTCGTCCGTCAGGCCAACATCTTCGTGCTCGCCTCGCGCAGTGAGGGCAAGCCGCGAGCGCTCCTCGAAGCGATGGCGTTGGGAGTCCCTGCCGTTGCATCCAGCGTCGGCGGCATACCGGAACTGCTTCCCGAACGCCAGTTGTTCCCACGCGAGGATGTCCCGCTGCTTCGGGCGCGGATCACGCGGCTGCTGACATCGCCCGATGCCTACACGGCTGCCTCGGCATCCGGCATCGAGACGGCCAAGGCCTACCGGCCGGAAACCCTGCATCGGGAGCGCCTTCGGTTTCTCGACCATCTGGCGGATGCCGTTCGACGGCGGCAGAATCTCTACCGAACGAAGGAGGCCTATGCGCGCTGAGGCTCTTTATGGTGCCGAAACCGGCTACCATCGCACGCAACTCGAAGTTTCTCCGGAAGCCTTCGCCCTAATCGCCGCCGAGCGTGCCCGCAAGATTGCCGCCTGGATGAATCCGGGCGATGCAATCTTCGAGTTCGGTGTCGGG
This sequence comes from uncultured Solibacteraceae bacterium, assembly GCA_964395885.1. GTDB lineage: Bacteria > Acidobacteriota > Terriglobia > Bryobacterales > Bryobacteraceae > JAPKYZ01. Next base: position 29,860 of record CAYNDS010000008.1, read on the forward strand.
ACCGGCCTGAATCTGGCGCTGTTGGGTGCCCGTCGCAGGGTCGGCTATGACGTCGCGTCTCACCTCGCCTCGGGGCTGGAGCGCCGCGGGATCGAGTTCTGTGCCCAACTGGACGAGCCTCGCCTGGCAGGCTCCTTCGACATCCTCCTGCTCCACCATGCGCTGGAGCATGTGGTGGACCCGGCCCAAACCATCTCCCGGCTTCAGCCTTTACTGCGCGACGGCGGCAGAATGCTCATCTACGTCCCCTTCGAGCGGGAACCCCGCTACCGGGCGTATTGCCCAGACGAGCCCAATCACCACCTGTTCTCCTGGAACTGCCAAACCCTCGGGAATCTCGTCGCAGTGCTCGACGGCTGGTCCGTCCAAAGCGTGGAGCTTGGTCCCACCGGTTACGAGCGGTTTCTTGCCGGAATCTGCTCCGGCCTCCCCGCGACCGCATACCGGCTGGCACTGTCGGCGGCGCGCTTCTGCCGACCGGTGGAAGAGATCTGCCTGGTTGCCCGCAAGGAGCCTGACTGATGCGGATTCTCCGGATCGTCACCCGGCTGGCAGCCGGCGGGCCTCCCCGGCACTGTCTGCTCTTGACCCGGGCCTTTGAGCGCCTGGGACACGAGACCTGTCTCGTTCACGGCGATGTTGCGCAAGACGAGCAGGAGACCACGTGGTGGCTGCGCCATACCGATCCGCTTGTCCGCGTGCCGGAAATGAAGCCGGGAATCGATCCCATGGCAGACCTGAGAGCACTCGTGCGACTTCGTCAGATCATCCGCGACTTCAAGCCCGATGTCGTGCACACTCACACCGCGAAAGCCGGCGCGCTTGGTCGAATCGCTGCGGCAAGCTGCGCGGTGAAGGCGGTGGTGCACACCTACCATGGGCATGTTCTGGAAGGCTACTTCTCGCCGGTGGGCAACTGGTTGGTCCGGCTTGCGGAGCGCTACCTGGCCGGGCTTTCCCACGCGATCCTAGCCTTATCCGAGAGCCAGGCCGAAACGATAGGGCGTCACCTGGGCGAAGCCGGCCGCCGCCGTCTCCACGTCGTTCCGCTCGGCATGCCGCTGACCACCGTCAGTATGCTGCCGCTCCCGCCGGAACGCCCGGTCACCGTGGGATGGTTTGGGCGCATGGTGCCGATCAAGAATATTCCGCTGCTGTGCGAGGTGATTGAGCGGACATGTGCCGTCGACCCGCAGATCCGTTTCCTGCTTGCCGGTGACGGACCCTGGCGGGACGCGCTGAACCGGCTGGCCGGCAAGTTACCGGGTCGCGTGGAGGTTCACCCGTGGCAGGCGGACATCACCCCGCTCCTTGCCCGTTGTCACTTTCTGCTGCTGACCTCGAAAAACGAAGGCACGCCCGTCACCCTGATCGAGGGGCTGGCGGCGGGACGCCCGTTTGTCTCCACCCGCGCCGGGGGCGTCGTTGACCTCGCAGCGGAGGGACAACATGGCTTACTGTGCGACGATGATCCGCTCGCACTGATGGCTGCCGTGGTGGACCTTGCGGCGGACCGCGAGGGGCGGCGGCGGATGGGTTCGGCGGGGCGGCGTTTCGCTGTCGGCGAATTCTCCGAGACCCGCCTCGTCGAGCAGTTGGAGCGTCTCTATCGAAGCCTCTTGAGTGGCTCCAAGGTCTCAAGTGTCGGTTCCCCCCGCCTGGTGGCGGGCTAGAAGCCATGTGTGGCATCGCCGGAGTATTTCTGCAGGGCGGCGCAGACCCTGCCTGGCTCCTGCAGGAGGCCCAGGCGATGACAGCAGCCATCCGGCATCGCGGTCCGGACGGTATGGGTCAGTGGTTGGATGCGGGCGCGGGCATTGCGCTCGGACACCGACGGCTTGCCATTCTGGACCCGACCAGCGCGGGGACTCAGCCATTCCATTCGCCATCCGGAAGATGGGTGATCACCTACAACGGCGAACTCTACAACGACTCCGAACTGCGCTCCCGACTGCGCGAGGCCGTTCGCTTCCGATCCCACTGCGATACGGAAACCCTGGCCGCTGCAATTGACGAATGGGGCGTCGCGGAAGCCGTACGCCGCGCCGAGGGCATGTTCGCTTTCGCTGCGTTTGACCGCCGGGAACGCAGCCTCACGCTGGTCCGCGACCGTTTTGGCGAGAAGCCCCTGCTCTATGGCACCGCGCGAGCACCGGGCGGACGCCCCTGCCTGCTGTTTGCCTCCGAGATGAAGGGCCTCGAAGCCAGCAGCGTGTTGGACCGTGAGCTTGAACCGGGGTCTGAAGTGGAGTTCCTGCGCCGCGGCTACATCGGTGCTCCCCGCACGGTCTATCGGGCGGTCCGGAAGCTGCCCCCGGCGCACCTGCTCGAAACCGGCATGGATCCCCAATGCTACTGGCAGCCGGAATCGCTGCAGCCAAAGCCTTTGGACCACCGGGAGGCGTCCGAGGCCGTAGAGGCGCAACTCGGTCGGGCTGTCCGCTCTCGCCTTGCAGCGGATGTACCCCTCGGACTGTTTCTCTCGGGCGGGGTCGACTCCAGCCTGATCGCGTCGTACCTTCCGGGAAGACGCGCCTTCTCGATCGGCTTTGCCGAGAGCGCGTTCGACGAATCAGCCGTCGCCCGCCAAGTCGCTCAAGCTTTCGACATCTCGCTCCGTGTCGAACGCCTCACTGCGGCGGAGGCGCAAGCGGTGATCCCTCGTCTGGCCGCCATCTACGATGAGCCCTTCGCCGACTCCTCCCAGATTGCGACCGTTCTGCTGACCACCATTGCCAGCACGGAAGTGAAGGTCGCGCTGACCGGTGATGGGGGCGACGAGTTATTCGACGGCTATCCACGATATCGGCAGATGGAGTTTCTTGCGCGGGCTCCCCGCATCTTGCGGCGGATTGCCGCACCTGCCGTGGCGCTGCGCGGGGACGAGAAGTCCACGATTCTGGCGGAGCTGCTTCCCGCGGCTGACCTGAGCGCCATGTACCAGGCGCTGATGGGAGAGGGGCCCGTGCCGCCCTGGCCGGACCGTCGGGGCGCGCTGGCCCTTCACGACCTGGCGCACTACCTTCCTGACGACCTGATGGTGAAGATGGACCGCGCCGCGATGCATATCGGGCTGGAGACGCGATCTCCGTTCCTGGACACTGCCTTGCTGCGTGTTGCGTTCTCGCTGCCGCCGGAGCTTCGCCGGGGTAAGGCCATCCTCCGCCGCTTGCTGGCGCGCAAGCTTCCCGGCGCTGCCCGCTTGCCGAAGCGCGGCTTTCGCGTTCCGCTTGCACAGTGGCTTCGCGGTCCCCTTCGGGAATGGGCGGAAGACATGGTGCCGGGTACAACGGCCGGCTTACCGCCAGGAGATCGCTGCACGCGCGCCTGGAATCGGCTCATGTGGGCAGCATGGCAACGCGATCGGACGGCAGCCGGTGTCGTGCCCGCAGCCGCCTAGGCCGTCCTTACCCCTGATCTCGGGAGCGGGTCACGCGAACCGGCCGGTCTCGCGTCGCACGGGCGCAGGCAGTAGATCCCCGTTGTCGCCCAGCGGATCCCCTTTCCGGCGCGAAGCGGGCTTCACCCGGACCATTGCGACCGCCATCGCCACACACAGGATCAACTTCCCGATCTCCATCGTCGAATACGCGCCGTGCCATGCGCCAAATTGCTGCCGTACCAGGGGCAGTGCATCCCGCGCTTGCCAGTCCAGCACCCGCCCGAGCCCCACAATACTCGGCGTGATCAGAAGATGCATGATCGTCACCCAGATGGTCAGCAGCGTTGCCAGCAGCAGGATTCCCTTGCCCTCGCGCGATCCAAAAAGCAGCAGCAGCAGCAGTCCGGAGGCAATCACGATTTGGCCAATGCCCCAGGCTTCAAACCAGAATCGGTTGATCTCTCCGACCAGGTGGCGCAGAAACAGGCGCGCCTGCTCAGATCCGCCCTGCCGCTTCACCGCGTCCACGGCCGGACCGGAAGCTTCGGCAAGCACCTCGTCCACCTGGCGGAAGTTCTGCATCGCCATCGCCGCCCAAAGCACACTGACCCCAATCCAGGCGCCCAAGATCAAGCAGACAATGCGACGAATGTGCATAGACGCGTCACTGTCAGTGTAACGTTGCCGTCAGCGAACCCGCAGTTGCGCCGGCTTCAAACTCCATGCCTCCAGGCGGCCGAGTTCGTACAGCTCCGTTGGACAGAACCCAGCCGGGTGGATCACCCAGTTGAAGTTGCGGCAGGCATCCGTGGCGACGTACTTTTCAAACTCGGGCCGTCCGCGATGGATGGTCACCTCGGCGGACCGCCCGTCGTCGTGGGCCAGTGTCGCCGCGAAGTCCGTCATCGCCAGAGTCTCGCTATCCAGCCAGACCTCGGCAGGCAAGGCCCGATCCGCCGCCGTTCGCGCCTGCGCCTCGGCCACCGCGCGCGTAAACAATCGCCGCGGCACCGTTGTCCCCGGATAGGTCGACGCCCGCTTCACCCGCGGACCCAGGACGCCCGTTGCCGGACTCACCCCGAGGGCGGCCGCCGTGAGCTCCGCGGCGGACCACCGCTCCCGCCAGTTCAGAGACTCGCGGAGCAGTTCCTTGGCCCGGTCGGCCGACAGGTTCGAGGGCTGCTCGGCGTAGAGAGGCAACAGTTGCCGCACGCTCGCGAAGCGCACGTTCGGAAGCCGCTTGAGCTCGTCAATGTAGCGGTTGAAGATCGCGTAAGCCTTCTCGCTGGACTCCTTGGTGCGCAGCCGGGCCGGTTTCCAATCCTCCCGCCGCGGATTCGCTCCCCGCGAGAAGTTCACGCCGTCCCAGAACTCCGTCGTCACAAACTCATTCGGGTGATACCAGAAGTGCATGACGCCGCCGCCGCGATTGCTCAACTCCGCCGCGCCCTGGCGGGCCTTGGCCAGCGCCTCTCCGAACTTGGACTCGTCATTGATGTCCACCCGGATCGCAAACTGCTTCAGGTTGAAGATCCAGAGCAGGCCTCCGTACCAGAACGGCTGATTGTTCAGCCCGACGTGGCTCCCCTCGTCGACGTAGCTCGGGATGCCGAGTTTCCGAATCGCCGCATGGCTCTGCGGTCCCCACGACGATCCGGGCTGCCCATACGTGGAGAGAAGTTTGGCACCGAAGATCCGCGCGACATCGCGCGCGCCGGGGCCCTCTCGTCGCATCCACTCCGCTGCGCCTTCTTCCATGCCGAGACGGCGAAGGTAAACGGCCGGAGTCGGCGGGATCGAGTGATTCTCGGAATGATAGGCAATGTCGTGCTTCTTCAGTGCGGCAATCACGTCCACCCGCTTCCGCTGCTCCAACACTCGCGCCTTCTCGCCCACGATCTTGAAGGTGGCCTCCACACCGCGCGCCGTCAGGTCGCGAGCCAGCCGCAAGCACGCCTCATCGTCTTCCGGGGTGATGTAGTCCTCCGTGTCGAACCACAGGACCACATACACCGGCGCAGCCGCGAAGGCGGCCATCGCCCAGAACAGGACAAAAAGCGAGCGCAACATGTATGGACAAAGCATGACACGCGAGCCCAAGGCCTGTGCGGCGGCCAGAGGGCAGTATGCTCAAAGGCATGACTCGCAGAGAGTGGATGGGCGGCGCGTTCGCTGCTCAACTCGGGCGCAAAGTTCGCGTCGGTGTGATCGGCTTTGAAGGCCATGTGAACCAGCTCACCGAGGCGCTGCCGCAGTTGCCTGACGTCGAACTGGCGGCCTACGCTTCTCCAGAGCCGTCGCGCGACGCCGCCTTTGCCCGTGCCACTCACTACACGGACCGCCGCAAGATGCTCGACCGCGAACAGCTTGATATCGCCGTCGTTGCCAACGATGACGGTGCGCGCGCGGGCGGAATTCTCGATTGTGTGGAGCGCAAAGTCCACGTGTACGCCGAAAAGCCGCTGGCGCGGACAAAAGACGACTACCTCCGCGTGAAGCGCGCGGTGACCAACTCCGGCATCCGCCTCGGCATGATGATGAACCTGCGTTATGAGCCGCAGTTCGTCGCCTTGCGCGACGTGGCGCGCTCCGGTGCGCTCGGTGAGGTGGCGCAGATGCAGGGCCAGAAGTCGTACCGTCCGGGCATCACCACCGCGTGGCGCAACCGTGCCGAAACCTACTCCGGAACCATCCCCTGGGTCGGCATCCATACGGTCGACCTCATGCTGTTCGCCTCCGGACGCCGCTTCGTTGAGGCGGCGGCATTCCAAACGCGCATCGGCTGGCCGGAGCTTGGCCCGCGCGACAATGCCGTCGGCGTCTTGTTTCGCATGGACAACGGCGGCGTCGCCGTCCTGAACCTCGACTACCTGCGTCCGGACACCGCCCCCACCCATGAAGACGACCGCCTCCGCATCGCGGGAACGAAGGGTGTCGCCGAGTATCAGGCCGCCACTGGAGTGCGTGTGTTGGGCGCGCCCGCGCCGGAACTCAAGCCCCGCCGGTCAATCTTTGCCGACTATGTCGCCGCCGTCCTCGGACAGCCCTCCACCGCACTCACGCACGCCGAAATCTGGGCCGCCAACGAAGCTGTCCTGGCCGCGCGCGAAGCGGCCGAGACCGGCCGCGTCGTCAAGATCGGCTGAGCGCGTCCGGGCTAGAAGTACAGCTTCAACCCCAGTTGGATGACCCGCGTCGTGATGCCCTGCACGCCGCCGCCAATCGCGCCGTAGGTCTGGCTCTGCACATTGCGATCGAGCGACGACGGATCGGGATTGAAGTGGTTGAACAGGTTGTAGGTCTCAGCACGGAACTCCAGCCGCCGGATCTCGTCGAACCGGAAGCTCTTGTTCACGGAGAAGTCGAAGTTCGTGATCCCCGGCAAGCGAATCGCGTTTGTGCGCGAAGAGGTGCCGAAGCG
>CAYNDS010000009.1:0-17452 GCA_964395885.1 uncultured Solibacteraceae bacterium
GCAGCGTCAGATGTGTATAAGAGACAGGTTCACGATGGCGACAATGCGGAGTGTGTGGTCATTGAGATCGAGAGTGCGTCCGAGGCGAGGCTCTTCATTCGGGAAGAAGAACTTGTAGCCGACTTGATCGATCGCGATCGACTCCGGCAGAGCAAGATCCTCCGCCCGTCCGAGGGCGATCTCTCGTGGCAAACCGACAAGAGTGGAGTCATCCAGCCCCATCAGGATCACGGCGCGGAACTTTCCGTCCGGACCCTTGGCGCGGGAGTTGCCCTTGAACAGCGGCACCGCCCAGTCGATGCCGGGGACTCCGCGGATGCGGAACAGGTCCTGATCCGTGAGGGCCTTCACCTCGTCCAGATACTGCGTTTCGCGATCCATGATCCAGATCGAGGCGTCTCGGACGTCATCAATCTGCGAGGCCGTCCGATTCATGAGGCCGGAGAAAATCGAGACCTGGTGGGACATCAGAAAGGTTGAGAAAGCAATGGCGAAGATGAGACCGAGGTACTTCGCGCGGTCCCCGGTGAGCATCTGCCAAGCGATAAAGCGCATGAAAAGTCTCCAGTGTTGAACTCCGGTTTGTAGATTGAACACAGTTCAATTTCGATTCACAAAATCGCAGATTGCCGCATCGTTGCATGGGTTTAGTGAATGATTCCGTGCAGCAGAATGTCGGTCTGACGGTCGATCAGTCGGGAGCGTTCAATCCAATTGAACGTCTTGCTGTTGATCTGAAGCGAGATCAGGCCGTGAATGGAAACCCAAAGGGCCTGGCTCAGTTCTTCGCAGTCGCGAATCTCCGGCCGGAGCAGACCGCTCTGGATCGCTTCGCGACACAGAGAACGAAGGCAGTCGAACGTCGCGTACCCATCCTCCACAAACGCGGCGAGGATGGGAGCGTTCTCCTGGAGCGTGAGGTCGCCCTTCATGAAGAGCAGCGCGTAATGATGCTCGTGGGTGAGGCCAAAGTCAATGTAGGCGCGGAGACCACGTCGGAGACGGTCCAGAATCGGGCTGTCGTCGTGCTGGATCTCGTGAAGATGGGCGCGCATTCGGGTGAAGGTCTCCCGCACCAGGCGAGCCATGATGGAAGGCTTGTCTTCAAAGTAGTGGTAGAGCATCCCCGGCGAGCAGCCGGCCTTGGCGGCGATGGCGCGCATCGACGTCGATTCATAGCCATGGCGGACGAAGAGTTGCCGCGCCGCATCGAGGATTTCCTCGCGGAGGCTTTCCCGAAATTCAGTCCGGCGTTCGGAGACGCTCATTGAACACCGTTTAGTATAGCGTGCCCTTCAGCAATCGAGGAAGAGTGCGATTCACCTGTTCGCGAATACGGGCGTCGGAGGCGGGATCACCGCTGGGACATGCGGTCGACCACGTCGACGCGACACGCTGAAGCGGATCCGTCGCCCGCAGCGCCTTGGCGAGCAGCCACCGCCTTCAAAAACTGTCAGCAGGCCGGTCGACCCGCGAGGAGTCAGCGGGCCGGCGGGCTGGACGAAGCAAGTCTCCTGCGCCGTCAGCGACCGTTCCAGTCACCGGACAGCCCGTTTCGTAGCCAGTGGCCTCCAGACGGATTGCCGCACCCGCCTCCGTCACGGCGGCGCGCGCCAGTGCGTCCTTGCCGGCCAGGAGGTGATGGCAGAGAACGCCGGCGGGCGTGCCTGCGTCTTGGGTGACCTCGGCGATCCTTGTGCCGTGCTACGCGTTGAGTGCCAGCGAGCGGCTTGCCGCGACAGTCTGGCGCTCCCGCCCCGGCGCTCGGCTTGCGATAGCTGACCACTTCCCAAGCGCGCTTGTGAGCCCTGTGCACGCCATTAGCGGTTCGTCGGCGCGAACACAAGCTTCCCGGGTGTGGTGAGGTATGTGGCCCCGGCTTCCATGACCCAGATGAGGCGAAGGATGAAGCAACAATGTCCGCTGGCCGCAAGTTGCGGCGTCCGCCTCGCCTTTTGCCGTGCGAATCGAAGATTTACCAATCGGAGCTGGCGCCAATCTCGCGCTGAGCGTGAGCAACGCGATGTTCCGGTTGGCAGGAGGGCAAGCAACAGTTCCGGACACTGTCGCGCTCCGGCACGAAGCCGTCGCGGCGACCATCTCGCTCAACGGAATGCAGATGAGTGGCTGGACCCAGAAGTCCGTAGCAGCCGTGAGCGACGTTGCGGTGCCTTGGCGATTGCGGCTCCAACTCCTCGCCCACGGGCTCGGCGAAGCAGGTCAACAGCAACGTTGTCGGGCTGTCCCGGCATGCGAACAGCGCCTGATGGTCGCGCCATCCAAATCTCGCGCATCGCCCGGAAAGGGTCCATCGGAAGCCATTCGTACACCGTCGGTACACGGACGGGTGAGGACGGGATTTGGCCCAGGGCACGTGACGGCTGCGGAACCATCCGCGCCAAAACTCTAGAAGTGGTAGCCCACGTTGAGGTACACGTAGGTCAGGCTGACGCCCGGACTTTGCGCCTTCAAGAAGTGCCCGGGGAAGAGGCGTCCCACGCCGCCGCCCACGTAGCGGGGCCCCCAGTTGTACTGAGCGTTCCAGTCTACCTCCTGGCCGACGTGCCGTCCGGATCGCCCGGTGGGGTCTCGAAACGCTAGCGCGCCTCCGGCGAGGTAGACGCCGTCCCGAGCCTCGGCCAGATGCCAGGCGTGCGTCTGGAATCGAACGGTGAGTTGTTTGCGCGGGCTCACCTCCAGGCTGCCCGAGATGTGTTCGATGTTCTGCCAACCTACCTGGTCGGCCAGTCCATACTTTTCGTGAGGTGTGGGAAACATTTGGTCGAACGTGCCGCTGCGGCCATCTCCCGGCCGCGCGTCTCCCGAGGCGAAGTTGTACTCGGCGGCCAGACGCGGCCTCCAGGAGTGGTTCGGCCACGTATAGCGAAGGATGGAGTGTTGCGCCCAGGCGCGAATCGTCTCCCGGCCCGGCGCGTGGATTACGCGGCCGCTCTGAGAGAGCCATTCGGTGACGTATTCCAGATGGTAGGGCAGTTTGCCCACAACCCGAACGCCCAAAGCACGGCGGCTCTGGTTCTGAATGCCGCCAAGCGAGTCCCCCACCCCGCCGCCGACCCGCCAGAGGAAGAACGGTTCGACTGCGGTGGGGGACTGCGGCGTGCTCCATCGCCCGTAGGCCATGTGCAAATTGTTGCCCTGCCGGTGATGCGAGATGCCCCGAAGCTGAGGAACGACAACGGAAGCCGAAACGAAGTCCCATTGCCATCTTCCGGCCCGCAGGATCAGCTTCGCGGCATCGAAGGTGCGGGCCACGTTGCCCCAGTTGGCGGCCCCAATGATGCGCTCATCGCCGTAGGCCAACTCCTGCCGCCCCACGCGCAAGGTGAGCGGGCTGTTGTTGCCACGGCCGAACTCCGTATACGCCAGCCGCAGGTCCGTGCGGTTGGTGAACGGAGTCTGCCCGCTGGCGTTCTCCTTAAAGAAGATGCGAGAGTCCTGGCCCTGCAACTGAACCCTCCACCAGGACGTGGGCTGCAGCAGCAGGTTGACGCGCAGGCGGTTCAGGAACCATCGGTCGTCGTTTGCCTCCCGATACCGAAGGGCGGTGTAGCCTTCCATCCGGAAGCGATGATCGAAGCTGACCCGCACCCAGGACGGCAGCTGATGGTTCACCATCTCCGACGGTGTCTTAGCGGCGGACAAGCCGAGAGACGCGCTCAGGAGCGCGATTGTGCCTAGTCGAATCGCCTGCGTCTCTGCCGGTCGACCCGCTATGCCGGACGCATTACGCGCACGGAGTGTGGATGCCGGGACAGCGGCCGGTGCTGCTCCAGTCCGGTCACCAGGAGTTCCCGATTCTCCAGCTTCCAGTCGTTCGCTACCTCCTGGAGCTTCTTCATGACGGTGTGATCCACCAGGCAGGTTTGGGACAGGTCGACCGAGACGGACGGGTACGCTCGCATGGAGGCGATCCGCTTCTGCAGCGGCAGCCAATTGGTGAAAACCGCGGCTTGCCGGATGCGAAGGACGGGCTGTCCGGTTGCCGTCAGTTCCACGGCGGCCTCCGGCCTCATCAGCGCCTTGGCCGGAACGCCATTCCACATGTGGAACAGGATCTTGACCAGGATGCCCGCGCCGATGCCGATCAGCAGGTCTGTTGCGAGCGTCACCACCAGGGTGAAGCAGAAGACAGCGAGTTGTTCCTTCCCGACGGCCCACATGTGGCGGAACTCGCGAGGGGAGGCAAGATGATAGCCGGTGAAGACCAGCATGGCCGCTAGAGCCGCCAAGGGAATCTGGTTCAGCAGCGCGGGGACGGTGGCCACCAGCGCGAGCAGCAGCAGCCCGTGAAAAAAGTTCGCCCAGCGCGTGCGGGCGCCGTTGTTGCGATTCGCCGAAGAGCGGACAATTTCGCTGATCATCGGAAGCCCGCCAATGGCGGACGCGAGGGTGTTCGCAACACCAACGGCCATCAGGTCCCGGTTGAGGTTGGTTCGCCGCTGGTAGGGGTCCAGCAGATCCACGGCTTTGGCGCTGAGCAAGGACTCCAGGCTGCCCACCAGGCAGAACATGACAATCCACTTCCCGCTTTCGGCGGTCATCAGGTGCGAGAAGTCGGGAAAGCTCATTGCTCCCATCAGGCTGCCGGGAAGGTGGACCAGGTACTGCGGCCCGACCGTGTACTGATGCCCCGCCCACGTGTAGAGATGACGGTGCGAGATGTCAAAGAAGAGGCCGAGCGGAGTGGCCACGAGAAGGACGAGCATCGGCCCCGGGATCGACTGCACAAACTTGCTCTTGACCAGGGGCCGGAGAAACAGGATCAGCAGGCTGATTCCGCCAATCAGGGCGATCTCCGGATTCAGGTTCGCCAGGGAGTGCGGGATCTCGCCCAGCAACTCGAGCGGCTCTTTCGCATGAGGGCTGACGCCCAGCGCGATGTGCGCCTGCTTGGAAATGATGATGATGCCGATTGCGGCCAGCATCCCGTGTACGGCGGCCACCGGAAAGAAGTCGCCGACAGCGCCCACTCGAAGAAGGCCAAATGCCACCTGGATGAGGCCGGCAACCACACCAACGGCCAAGGCCCGCTTGTAGCCGGTGACCGGATCGCCCTCGCCCAGGCCTTGCACGGCGCCCAGTGCGATGACGATCAGGCCCGCCGCCGGTCCCTTGATGGTGAGCTCGGAGTTGCTGATCAGTGGCGTCAGCATTCCGCCCAGGATCGCCGTGAAGATTCCGGCGATCGGCGGATAGCCGCTGGCGAGCGAGATTCCCAGCGAGAGCGGAAGGGCAATCAGAAAAACAAGGAAGCCAGACAGCAAGTCTCCTTTCCAGTAGGTCCGCAGCCCCGCGAGAGTTCCGCGAGGAATCGGTCCATCGGGACGTGTGTGGGGGGCCGAAGGGGTGGTCATCGACATTTGCGCAACCAGAATGCCCGACCACGGGTGCCGCGCCCATAGCCCCAACAGGGGATGTTGCGGCCGATTTGCCGCTATGTTCGGCGCCAGGCAGCCGCAGTGCCGGACATTCGGGATCCCCGCTAGCCTCCATAGGGGATGGCCCTGCGCGGGCCATTGGCGCAAGCTGAAACGGACAGAGATGTCCGACAGCAGCCCTCATCGCAGCCGCCTGCAGACTTTGGTGGATCATCTGGCGCACTATCTTCCAGCCCAAGGTCCGATCGGCGTCTTCGTGCACCACAACACGCTCCACGCGTTTCAACAGCTTCCCTTTGAGCAGGCCGTACTGGCCGCCCAGCAGCAGTTTGGCGCGGAGCCGTACCTGCGCGACGAAGAGTATCGCCTGGCCTTCCGCAACGGGCGAATCCGCGGCGAGGATCTGCGCGCCGTGCTCGAGCAGGAGGGCACAGACAGTGCCTTACGATACGCTCTGTTGACGGGCAGTGCCGGCCCATTCCATCCGGAGACAATCCGTTGGCACCTGACCCACGGCACGCTCCGCCATCTGCCGGCCGCGCTGGTGAAGCTGCTCCGCGATCAGATCGCCGATCCTGCGCCGCCGCCCACGGTGGCCCGCAGGCCGTGCGAGAGTGTGCTCGCGCTTACGGGAATCGACCTTGATGATGTGATCCACCCGATCCTGATTCGGCTCTGCTCCGCGTTTGTGGATCAAGGTGCCGCGTACTGGCCCATGCCGAACCGGGGCGACGGACTGTGGCGGGCGTCTCTGGAGGTGCTCGGCCAGCGAGCCTCGGTGCACAGCGAGCGTCTGGGAAATCTGCCGGTTTGGGTCGCCAGGTGCCGGGCGCTTTCAGCGGAGCAGGCAGTGGAGCAACTGCTGGCCGAACTCGGCGTTGCGGAAGCGGACCAGGCGGCGCTGCTGCGCGCGGAACTCCAGTCGATGCCGGGATGGCCCGGGCTGCTGCGTCAACTGGAGCAGGATCCATCCTTGGCCCCTCACGAGAGCGTTCCCGCCTCGCTGATGGACTTTCTCGCCGTCCGGCTGCTGCTGTCAGCGTCGGCGACAGAATACGCTCTGGGAAGTCCCCGAGGCTGGCGGGTGTCGACCGCGGCCGCCGTGGACATTGAGGGGATGCGCCTGGCGGAGGCCGCCCGAGTCGCGGACGCTGCGCTCCTGACGGGAGGCACCTTCGAGACGCTGATGCAGTGGCCAGCGTCCAAGGTCCAGTCGCTGGTGTGCGCCGTTCAGGCGTTCACCGACACGGAGCGGCGGCGAGTGTGGCATGCGGCCTTCGAACGCCGTCACGAGCGTCAGGTTCTGCTTCCGCTCCGCCAGCATGCCGCGCCGCGCTTCGAGGAGGTCTCCCGGCGGCTCCGTGCGCAGGTGTTCTTCTGCATTGACGAACGTGAGGAATCGTTCCGCCGGCATCTCGAGGAGGTTGAACCCGAAGTGGAGACCTATGGCGCCGCTGGATTCTTCGGCGTCGCGATGGACTATACCGGGATCGATGATGCGAGCGGTGCGCCTTTATGTCCGGTCGTCGTGAAGCCGCAGCATGCGGTGCGGGAACGTCCGGCGACGGGGTTTGAGACCTCGCATAGACGGCGGGTGAAGCGGCGGCGCGCCTGGGCTCGGGTCATGCAGGAGAGCATGTTGGGCACGCGGACCTTGCTGCGCGGGTGGCTGGGCACGACGGTGCTGGGGGTCTTCTCGATCTTTCCGATGGCGGCTCGTTTGCTGAATCCGCGGCGGTACGCCCGAATGATGAAGTGGTTGAACGAAAGTCTTCTGCCTCAACCCCGCACGGAACTGGCGTTCATGCGGCAGGGTTCCGCTGGACAGGAAGCGGCCCAGGGGCTGGTAGCGGGTTTCACGACTGAGGAGAAGGTCGCACGAGTGGAGGCGGTGCTGGTGCCGGCGGGCTTGCGGCAGGGGATGGCGAGACTGGTGGTCGTGCTCGGCCATGGGTCCACCAGTCTGAACAATCCGCACGAATCGGCGTACAACTGCGGCGCGTGCGGCGGACGTCGCGGCGGGCCCAACGCCCGGATCTTCGCGGCCATGGCCAACCTTCCCGAGGTGCGCATCGGTCTCCGCCACCGAGGGGTCTTCATCCCGGACGACACTTGGTTCCTCGGCGGCTATCACGATACCTGCACCGAGGAGATCGAGTTCTTCGACCTGGACCGGATTCCTGCCTCCCACCAGGGTGACCTGGACCGGCTGAGGAGATCGCTGGATCAGGCGTGCGCGCGCAGTGCACATGAACGGGTCCGCCGGTTCGCCGGTGGCACCCGGATTCGGCGTGAACGCGACGCGCTTCACCATGTGCAGGAGCGTGCAGAACACCTGGCCGAGCCGCGCCCCGAGTACGGGCACTCCACCAACGCCGTGTGCATTGTCGGCCGGCGGGCGACCACGCGCGGCCTGTTCCTGGATCGCCGGGCCTTTCTTGTCTCCTACGATGCGACGCAGGACCCAGACAACGAAAGCTTGGCCCGCCTGCTGGCCGCGGTCATTCCGGTCTGTGCCGGGATCAACCTGGAGTATTATTTCTCCCGCGTCGACAATGAGCGCTACGGTTGCGGGACGAAGCTGCCGCACAACATCGTCAGCCTGACGGGCGTCATGAACGGCTTTGAGGGTGATCTGCGGACGGGATTGACCTGGCAGATGGTCGAGATTCACGAGCCGGTGCGCATCCTGTTTGTCCTGGAAACCACTCCAGAGCGTGCTTTGCGGACGATGGAGACAAACCCGCAGTTGAATGAACTGCTCCGCAACCGTTGGATCCGGCTGGCAGTCATTGACCCCGTTGAGAACTCACGAGTCAGTGCCTACCGCGGGGACGGACGTTGGGAGTGTATCGACGGAGGGGATGAAGTGCTTGCGGAGGCGCCAAACTCGCGCGCGTGGTATGAGGGGCGAAGCGATCATCTGCCGCTAGCCCGCATCGTACCTGGGCAAAGGGTTGCTCCCGCCATGGCACCTCCCCAGGAGGTGGGAGCCTGATGTGGGAAGAGTTGCTGCTGACGGCCGTCGTCGCGGCTCCGGGCCTCACGTCTTTACTGCTTGGGCTGGCTTGGCTGGCGGGGTTCACGCCCGGTGAGCGCACCGTGGCGCGGATCACGGGTGTGGTTTCGACGTTGGTTGCCGCCGGATCCGCTCTGCTGGCGTGGTCGATGGTCAGCACTGGGGGATTCTCCGTGCGGACACCCTCCGTGACGTGGTTCGAACTCGGCCGGCAGCAGTTTCGTCTGGTTCTGTTTGTGGACCGGCTTTCGCTCCCGCTCGTCCTGATGACAGCGGTGCTGGTGGGGCTGGTTGGTCTGTTCTCGGTGCGCTATCTCCACCGCGAACGCGGCTTCTTTCGCTTCTTCCTTTTGCTGCACCTGTTCTCTTTCGGTGCACTGCTTGTCTTCACCGCCGGCACTCTGGATCTTCTGCTCGGCGGCTGGGAGTTGGTGGGAATCACCTCTGTGCTGCTGGTGGCGTTCTTCGATTACCGGCGGGAGCCGGTTCGCAATGCGCTCCGTGTCTTCGCCTTCTACCGCGTAGCGGACATCGGGCTGCTCTGTGCGATCCTTCTCTCGCATTCCCTCACCGGGACGTCGCAGATGGACCGCTTGTTCGGAGGGCCATGGCCCGCCGGCCAGTCTCCGCTGAGCGGAGGGCAGGCACTTGTGGTGGCTCTGCTGCTGATGACGGCGGCCTGCGGCAAGTCGGCGCAGGTTCCCTTCTCCGGTTGGCTGCCGCGCGCCATGGAGGGCCCGACGCCGTCAAGCGCGATCTTCTACGGCGCGATTTCGGTGCATTTGGGTGCCTACCTGTTGCTTCGGTCCCGTCCGTTGCTCGAAGCAGCTCCTCTGGCCGCGGCAGCCGTGGTGGCGGTAGGCGGTGCGACGTCACTTCTGGCCACTTTGGTTCATCGGGCCTCGACGGACGCGAAAACTTCGCTGGCTTACGCAGGAATGGCGCAAGTGGGCCTGATCTTCGTGGAGATCGGGTTGGGCTTCCCGAGGTTGGCCGTCCTGCACCTGGTGGGACACGCCGTGGTGCGGACGCTACAGTTTCTTCGGGCCCCGTCGATGCTGCGCGACTTCAGCCACAGGCGCGCGGCGGCAGGCGGGGAGATGGCGCTGACTGGCCTGCATTTCGAGTGGCTGCTGCCCCAAGCGTTCCGCGCATGGCTGTACCGCGCGGCAATCGAGCGGGGCTACCACGATGCGCTTGTCGATCGGTGGATTACCGCGCCCATGCTCCGGCTGGCGCGCTGGTGCGAGAGTCACGAGCCCGGTTTCCTGGCGCGGCCGGCAAGCCCCCAGCCTCTCCTGCTGGCCCCGGACCCTGCCGCTGAAAGGGCCAAACCGTGATGCTGCATTCCGGGATGCTGATTCTGGACTCGTTCGCCCTTCTCTCGATCATCAGCTTCGGTGCGATCGCCGCCGTGACCTGGATGCTGAGACCTCCCACTCTCGCCACGCACGCGCGGGGAGAGATGCTTTCGCTGATTACGGGTACAGTGCTGGCCTACGCTGCCGGCGATCCCTGGCTGTTTCTGCTCGGGTGGACGATGACGGTGATTCCGTTCCGGCGCAAGGCAGACCCGGGGGCGTCCGGTCTTCCTCGTCTGGTCCTCGTTCTGAGTTGTGTCTCGCTGGCGATGGGGTTCATCGTCCAGTCCGTCGCCCGGAACGATGCCTGGCGCTGGGTCGGGTTCGCTCTCGTCGCGCTGGCGGCACTCCTGCGCAAAGGCGTGTTTCCGTTTCATTCCTGGGTGCCCCTGGCGTTTGAGCGGGGCGATCTGCCGATGCTGAACCTGCTGCTGAATGGACACCTGGGGGCATATCTGCTGATTCGCTTCGGTGTGCCGCTGTTTCCGACCCAGGGGGCTGATGCGCTTTCCTTCATCGCGTTTCTGGCCATCTTCAATGCGCTCTATGCGGGTCTGCTGGCGACGGTGGCGAAACGGCCGCGGCGGACGCTGGCGCTTCTTTGTCTCAGTCAGGCCTCGTTCATCCTTGCAGGGGTCGAGAATCGGAATGTCGAAGGCATTGGCGGTGCACTGATCCTGTGGTGGGTTGTCGCCTTCGCCACCACCGGACTGCTCTCCATCTGCGGCGCGCTGGAGGCGAGGACAACGCAGGTATCGTGTCCGGCGGGATACCTCGGGCTGGGGCAGCACGCTCCTCGGCTGGCCGTCTTCTTCGCGATCTTCGCGCTTGCCCTGGTGGGACTGCCCGGAACCCTGGGCTTCGTCGCGGAAGACCTCTTGTTCCACGGCTCACTGCACTCCTATCCACTCCTTGGCATTGGTTTGCCACTTGCGACCGCCCTGAACGCGATCACTTCCTTGCGGCTATTCGCGACGCTGTTCCTGGGACGTCGCGGGACCGAGGTTCCCCCCATCGCTGACGCGACCGCCCGGGAGCGCTGGGCTTTGGCGTTGCCGGTGGTTTTGCTGGTGGCCGGGGGCGTGTTTCCGGCAACGGCCGTGATGTTGCGCTCCGGAGCCGCACAGCGCATCGCCGCGCTGGTTGGCGGGCAACCACTACACTAGAGGCCTATGGCGTGGCTGGCACCGTCCCGGATCACCCCGCCTGTGCTCCTGCGGGTCCTGGGATTGGGATTCGGGCTGGTCGTAGTTCTTCTCGGTGCGGCTGGCTTTGAGGCGTTGCGGAGTACCCGCTTGATCGAGAGCGACGCGGCGCAGGTTGGCCGGGAACAGTTGGCGATGGTGCGCTTGCTGAACGATGTGCAAGCTGCGCAGAATACGCTGGCGTCCCTCCTGCACCAACTGGCGCCCAATCATCAGAGCCTCGGCCGGGCGCGCCTGCTGGCGGACCTGGACACCGCGAATCGCGCACTGGCCAAGGTCAGCGCAGAGGCGGCCGGCACGCCGGAAGGTTTGCTTTGGCGAGACCTGGACGCAGCAGTCAAGGAGTTCTCGCGCGGCGTAAGGGCGGCCCTGCAGGGAAGCGCACAGGTTCCCGTCGCGGAGTTGGGGCATTTGCTGGAACTTCACGACCGGGTGGTGCAGATCGAACAGCGTCTGCTTGTTGCCAGCGAGCAGCGGCTGCAAGCTGCCGAACGCCACATCGAGGTCGAATCACAAGAACTGGCGGCAAACTCCCGGCTGCTGCTGGGCGCCTGTCTGCTCGCGGCGCTCATCTGCGCAATTCTGACTGTGTTTTTCGCCCGAATCTCGATTCGGCGCATTGAAGCGCAAGCCAGCGAACTCTCTCGCGTCTCCTGGCACCTGATGCAATCTCAGGAAACGCTCGCGCGCCGATTCTCGCATGAGTTGCATGATGAACTCGGCCAGTCCCTGGCTGCTGTCCGGGCCAGTGTCTCAGCGGGTGGAGCCGCGGAATGGTCGGCGAGGCGCGCGGACTGCATCCAGTTGGTCGACCACGCAATCGCCAACGTTCGGGAGCTTTCCCAACTGATGCATCCAGTGATTCTGGATGACTTTGGGCTGGACGCGGGGCTTCGGTGGCTCGCCGAAGGCTTCAGTCAGCGGACCGGAATCCTGGCGGAGTACCACTCGTCCTTTCACGATCGCCTGGACGATCAGACCGAAACGCACCTGTTCCGCATCGCTCAAGAGGCGTTGACCAATGTGGCGCGCCATTCCGGAGCCACGATGGTTCGCATCGATCTGCATCGGTCCGGCAACCTGGTGCAGATGGTGATTGAAGATAATGGCCGAGGGCTGCAGGAGTCCCCATCGGGCCCGCGGCCGCCTTCGCTCGGAATGATCGGCATGCGCGCGCGGGCACTGGAAAGCGGCGGCGAGTTCCGCTTGACGACGCCGCCCAAAGCCGGGGTCCGCCTGGAAGTGGAAGTGCCGTTGCCGGCCACCTCTCTTGCATGACAAAGAAGACGCGTATTCTCCTGGCGGATGATCACGCCGTGGTCCGGAACGGATTCCGAATGATCCTCGCGGCACAGCCCGACATGGAAGTTGTGGGCGAAGCATCCAACGGTCGGGAAGTCGTTGAGGCGACCTCACTTCTACAGCCCGATGTGGTGGTGATGGATGTCACTATGCCGGAGCTGAATGGCATCGAGGCGACACGCCGCATCTTCGATTCGGTTCCGCGGACACGGGTGCTGGCGCTCTCCATGCACAAGGACGGAGTCTATGTGCGCGAGATCCTGCGGGCAGGGGCGAAAGGCTACCTGCTCAAGGACTCCGGTGAGCAGGACCTGCTGGCGGCCGTCCGCGCGGTCGCGCGTGGAGAAGCCTTTCTCAGCCCGGCGGTCGCGGATGCGGTGCTGACTGACTATCGCAAGCATGTCACCAATCCCATGGATCTGCTGACGGCTCGCGAGCGCGAAGTACTGCAGTGGATCGCCGAAGGCAAGACCAACAAGGAGATCGCCCAAGGCCTGAACCTCAGTGTGTACACGGTCGAGGCTCATCGCGGCCGGGTGATGGAGAAGCTCAACTTGCATTCGACTGGGGAACTGGTCCGCTTTGCGATTCGCAACGGAGTGGTCGACTAGGGCCGGCTGGCGTGTCGTGGCCACGGAAGGGTTCGGCGACCGATGTGCCGAACGAGAAGGTCGGACTCGCCGTCGCGATCTCAATTCTGGCCGGCTTCTGTTCCTTGACCGCGAGGCATTCATGGGCGAGAGGATGGCGCACGGGATTCCAGTGGGCCATACCCTCGAGGATCTGGCAAACGATCCCGCCCACACCGGCACTCGGGAATCGCAGGGCGCCGTCCGAAGCGCAAGGCAAAAACTAGGCCAACACGGCGCGGCAGTAGGCAATGCATTTGGCCAATTCCGCCAAAAGGGTGGAACCCTGCGGAACCGGATGCTCCATTTCGATCGTGGCCTGGAAGGGGTACTTCTCGTTCTTCATCAGCTGCAAAACTTCCTTCAGAGGCGTGTCACCTTCGCCCCATGGCATGTTAGGCCCGTTGTTGGCTTTGCGGTCTTTCAGGTGCACGTGCGTGACGCGCGAGTAATTCTGCTGAATCCATTTCGCCGGAGAAAATCCGTTCGCGGCGTAGAAGTGGCCGATGTCGACATTCGCGCCGTTGTATTTGGAGAATGAGAAGGCCCGCTCCCAGGAGGGCAGACCACCGAAGGCTTCCGGGTCGACCAGGTTGCCGTGCCCGTGATAGCCCACCATGATCTTGTGCTTTTCCGCGAAGGCGCCAACGCGCTTGGTGGCGCTGACGGGGATCTCGCAGGACATTGCGTCGGCGCCCAGTTCGCGCACCAACTGAAAGGCGTAGTCGAGTTCATCGTCGCTGTAGGCGTCGACGCCATCGAACTTCACCACCTGAATGAGCACGCCGGCCTCGTTGTACCTGCGGCGCAAGTCCCGGAATCCGTTCATCGACTGAGAGAGCCGCCAGGTTCTGAGGGCCTCGGCCGCAGCTTTCCGCGCGGCCTGCTGATCCGGCGTGGAGGATGGTCTTCCTCCCGCCGAAGCACCGCCTCCACCGAAGCTTCTGCCGGGGGGTGGTGGCGCGCCGAGTGCGTCCTCAAAAGGCCGCGAGCGCAGCTCGAGCGCACTCAGGCTGATCGAGGGATCGAGACAGTACTTCAGAATGTCGTCCGCCCCGCTCGGCATGCCGCGAAAGATATACGGCACGTTGGCGCCAATCTGTACGCCGCTGAATTTCGAGTTCGGCTTTGCCGCCCCGAAGGAACTGGTGGAGACAGAGCCCAACCCCAGCGCCATCGCCAGTTCACGTCTGGTGAGATCCATATGATTTGCCCCTCTGCCCTTACAGCTTGAGTTCCGCTCCCCGGCGGAACAGCGGCTTCACGAACTGATTCGCGGCTTCGCTATTGGTGAACCGTGTGTTCTTGCTGTCCCAAAGCAGCTTGCCCGGAACGCGCCAGGCAATGCAAACCAATGCCAGCCACTCGGCATAAGGCGCGGTGATGCTGAAGTCGGAACAGGACGAATCGCCGCCCTTGCAGGCGCGAACCCAGTCCAGCATGTGACCGGGCGAGCGCGTCAGCAACTGCGGCGGAAGCTTGTACTCTTTCCACCGCTCGGAAGGAAGCAGCCAAACCCCCTCCCCGCGATTGCTGGTTGCCAGGATGCCTTTGCTGCCCACCATCACCGAGCCGTTTCCGGCCAGCACGCCCGGCTTGGCAGCGTCGCGCGGCGGCTGCTGGGAGGCCGAAGTGAGAATCTGCGTGCCTTGAAAAACGGGTACTCCCGGACCACCCGCGCCGCGGGGCCGGCCCTCGCCGGCGCCTCCCCGGCCACCTGGACCACCCGGGCCCCCGAAGCCTCCCTGCGGACCGCGCATTCCGCCAAACGCACCTCTGCCGGTTGCGGTCGGGCGGCCTTTGTCGGCCAGGTTGTCCATCGGCGGAAGAATTGTCTCGTTGTCCATGCCGGGAACGCGGAACGCCTCCGGATCCGACGGCTTCACGGCCTCGTGATAGTAGACCGAAACGGGCGGCATCGGTCCGCGGGCCGGGAAGTTCAGCCGCACGACGCCGCGCGTGGGGAACGTGAACTTTCTCTCGCCGGTCTGCGTCACGCATTCGACGCTCTCCGGCGCGCCCAACTGCAGGGCCGTATGGACGGGACCGGCGGTATGCGTCGCCCAGTTTCCGATCTGTCCGGTTCCGAATTCGTAGAAGCCGCGCCAGTTATACGGCACGTACCATTCGCTGAACGGGCGCTGGGCGGCGCTGCCGAGCCAGAGATTCCAGTCCAGCGTCTGCGGCACGCTGCTCTCCGGGGGCAACTGCGTTAGCTCCGTGGGATAGGTGCTTGGCGAAGTGGAGACATGCGCCTCTCGAACCTCGCCGATTTCGCCGGACCACACAATCTCCGCCGCCACGCGATGGCATTCATGGGAAAAGCCCTGGTTGCCCATCTGGGTGGCGACCCTGTACTTCACGGCGGCATCGCGCAACAGCCGAGCCTCCCACGGAGTCCGCGTCAGCGGCTTCTCGATGTAGACGTGCTTACCCTGCTGCATGCAGGCGAGCCCAACCGCGGCGTGCATGAAATCGGGGACGGCAATGATGCAGGCATCAATGTTTTTGCCTTCTTTATCCAGCATCGCCCGGTAATCCCGGTACTTGGCGGCCTTGCTGAAGCGGCTGAAGGATTCTGCAGCGCGAGCCTCATCCACGTCGCAGAGGGCGGCGATATTCTCCGTGCGCGCGGCATCGTTGAGGTCCACGGCGCCCTGCCCGCCGCAGCCGATCACGGCCACGTTCAGCTTGTCATAGAACGGCCGGTAGCCGAGGGCTCGCAGCGACGGAACACTGCCATACCCGCCAGGCGGCACGGCCCCGGCCAGCAACGCTCCATAGAAGAAATGTCTCCTGGATACTCCATCGCTCATTTCTCGGTTCCCCTCTCATTGCGCCACGCAAACGGTGGTGCTGCAATCTCGCTCATTTCAGGTCCTCGAAGTATACCGTCGAATAATGTCCCAATGATCGGGTTCGGCTCGACTCCGCAGTCAACCCGAGCACGCCAAAGCGGGTGCTGGAACTGGGCCCGTGCCCGGCTCGGGAGCGGGGACGACGCGCCGCCCGTCCTTCAGCCGACACCGCAACGCGGCCATGCGGATGGGACGCCCCCAGCAGTCTGTATCGGCGCGTCGTTCCATCCTTCCCCTCAAATGACACCCGTTGAGTTCCCGCACAGCGTGAGACGCTGCCGCGTTCGCTGAAGTCATCAGGGCGCCGCGCACCCCCGGTCAACCCACGCGGAGGTGTCAAATGAAACCCGCCTCCCGGACGTCCCGTCTCGAGAAGTGCGCGAAAAAGCAAAGTCGGACGACCGTTTGGGCTACGGACGGAAGGTCAGACAGGGAGGCTGCCAAGGGCGCTAAGCGGCGGAAAGTTCGCGTTGGAAGGAATGGCTCCCCGACATGGATTCGAACCACGAAGAAGTCAAGGTTCCGGATGCCTGTAAGTTGCAGATTCTGCAATCGTGAGGATTGTTCAGAAAGGGCCATTCCGAGGCCATTCGTACACCATTGGTACACGGACAACGGCTTGAGGAATGACCGTCTGCGCTACTGCGTGGACGTCCACCGAACAGGCAGACCCTCCTGCCTTCGATGCACGACTACCCGTGGCGTGAGACCCTCGGGGCCGAAATCGATTGTCCTTCCCGGCCGCGCTTCTGAAATGGGCCGGGGTCATCTGCAACTCGATCACGGTGAGGCCGTGAAGGTCTCGGTGCTGCGGAAGATCAAGACTCTCCAGCCTCCTCCAGTACCTTGCGCCTGAGTGAAGGAGCGATCCAAAAGGCAGACTGCGCCTGCAGTGCCTCGACGAGCGAAGTCACGCTCGGAACCAGGCCCTGCTGCTTCGCGATGAGGAGCAAACCCAGCGTACCCAGAACTGGAATCCCCAGCGACTTGGCTTCACTCCGGCCCAGTTTCTCGTCGATCAGCAATACGTCTGCACGTCGCCGGGACGCGAGTGCAATGGCCTCAGCCTCACCGAGGTCGAGATTCGGCCGCAGCTCGACTAGCGGAGCCGAGGATACCTCAACCCAGGGCAAGCTTCTAACGGAGACCATTCGCCGCGCCAGCTCCAGTTCGACGGCCGAGGGGACAACGATTGTTTGGAAGAGATCGCGAATGAGCGATACCTGGCCGATCCGGTAGAGCGCCAAGATCGGCGATGTGTTGGAAACGACGATCACGGACGGCGATAGGTTTTCGCAAACGCCAGATCATCGTCCAGATCCTCCGCCGTATAGTTCAGCGGAATCCCGTGCGCCATCATCTCGCCCATGAACGACTCGCGGTCAATCCCGGCAAACTTCGCGGCCAGTGCAAGCGTCAACCTGCGGTCCTGATACAGCCGCAACGCCGCTGCCAACCGCACCTCAGTCTCGGTCAAGCGGAACTGTTCGAGTTGTGCGTCGGTGATCATGGGTGGCTCTTCCTCATTCTCCCATCTCCTCATCGCGAGCCATGATCCGCGCCCCAACTCTTGAAGCACCGCCGGCGGGGGAGTAAAGGGATTCAGCTGTCTTTAATCGGGACCCGTTCCAGCGGGCGGGCGTTGGCCAACGTCTAGCCGTACTTGCCCTGGGACCAGA
>CAYNDS010000009.1:17462-34741 GCA_964395885.1 uncultured Solibacteraceae bacterium
CGCTTCCTCGACGCAGTCCATGATCTCGCAGATGCCGACGATACCACCGACAGGCGACTCGGCACCTAGCCGGGATGGTCTTCGATTTAACGCTGGTTTCGGCCGTTCAAGAGCAAGAGCGGCGGACTTGCTGGCTCCAGGTGTAAGACAAAACTTACATGCGATATCCTTCGATACTACATGGCGAATTCGCTACACGACGACGAACTCCTGGAGCTCATCTTCCGCGTGGTCGACTCCGATGCGCACTGGAGTGATCTGCTCGCTGCTTTGGCGAATGAAGCGGAGGCGGACAATGCGGCTCTTCTTCTCCAGGACCTACGGTCCGGCGAATCGCGCGGGTACGACTGGGGCTTCGAAGAGAGTGCCCGGCAGGCCTACTACAGCTACTACGCCTCAGTGAACCCCTGGATGCAGAGAGTCGACGGCACTTTATCGCCAGGCTTTGTCGCTGGGGACTCGTTCCTGCCACTCTCCAGACTGGTGCACACCGAGTTCCATACGGACTGGGGGAAGAGGCATGACGTCGTTCATACCGCTGCTGCCGCGCTGAAGCTCAGTTCGGGCACCCTTCTCTACCTGTCCTTGAATCGTGGACAGGGTCGGGGGGCCTTTTCTGAGGAGTCGTTTGGCCCGCTCACGAAACTGCTGCCACACCTGCATCGGGCACTGGCGATCTCCGATCAGCTCGACCGGCTGAAGGCGGCACAGGCCGCCGCGCGCGACCTTGCCACGGCAGTGCTGTTGCTGGACCGCCATTGCCGGGTGACGGATGCCAACCGCTCCGGAGAGGAGTTGCTTCGTGACCTTCCTTCCTGCATGCGCCGCGACAGCCTCGAACGGCTGGCTATCGTCGACAGGTATGGTGCGGATCAGCTAGAGCCGCGAATCTTAAGCCTCATCGAACCAGGAACGCTTCGGGATGCGATCTTTGCTGCGGAGCATCGGGCGGGTACGCTGATCTGTCACTTAAAGCGATTGGAAGTTCCGCAGTCCGCCGTCCACCTCCGCAGGCCAGTGGTTCGGTTGGCGGTCATCGCCGACGAACCCAAGGTCGGCGAGTTGGAGCTGGTGCGTCGTCTCTACGGACTTACGGGTGCCGAGACGCGTCTTGCGGCGGATCTGCTTCAGGTTGGGGCGCTGGACCTGCTGTTGAAAGCTCGTGCGGAGAGGGGTTACCGCATCAGCCGGGAGACCGCGAAGACTCACCTGGAGGCGCTCTTCCGCAAAACGAACACCCGCCGGCAGGGAGAGCTGATTCGGAACTTGTCGCATCTGGCCGCCGCGCTGCCCGCCGGAAAGCAGGAAGAAGATAGCAACAGATAAACCGAGAAATCCCCCATATGGTGGAGGCGCTCTACACATTCTACCTGTCAGAATCCAACCTAGTCGGTCCAAGACGGAGTCCTAAGGTCGCGAACCGCCTACAGGCGAAGCACGGATGCTGTTTCGCTCCGCATGCCCGCTCGGGGAGCCTAGGCCTCCTGAAGACCCGCTTGCGGCGCAATTCGGAGGAGGAGGCAGATGACCGGTAAGAGTGTGTCCGGTCAGATTCTGGTCGCCCGATCCGAGACTTTGAGGAGGGCAAGATGACGATTCGACACCTGCTATTTTTTGTGGCCGCCGCCATGCAAGGCGGTACCATCGCTTACCAGTTCACCGCATGTATCGATGGAAGGTCACTTCTGAACATTCAGGGGGACACCATAAGTTGGCGAAACCTCGCATTCGTGGTCCCCGGCTTTCACCCTTCATGCCCGTCAGCCAATACGGCGACGACGATCACAAGTTCGCTCGACGGTACGACAGTGATGAACTCGGTGGCTTGGACGCCGACGTGGCCCTCTAACAGCGGAAATGTCGATTCCTCGATCTTCCAAAACCTTGTTCCTTCTCTACCCGATTCACCAGCGTTAGTCGTGTTGACACTGCTGAAAGGACGAGGGCAGGTCAGCATCAACCAGATGCCAAGCAAGTCGAACGGCGGCAAACTGGTGCTGGACTTTGACGACAACGCACCTGCGTTCGCCGATGTATACAGCGTTCGCGTCGATATTACTCCAGTGCCCGAGCCGTCTTCACTTGTCGCGACATTAGTGGCGCTTGCTGCGATCGGATGGTTCACAACTCGACGCCGATCAATGTTTCGCTGGGCAGTTCATTCGATGATTATCATCGGCACCTGCAGTCACTTGCCCGCCGAGCGAATCACCATGATCTGCTGGGATTCCTCTGATTGCCAAAGCAATCGGAACCGAACCTATAGCCCCGGGCCATGGAGCAGTGAGCTAACTCTTGAGTCGCCGGGTCAAGGCTTCGGGCGTAGCTTTCAGTACTCTGTCGTCAGTTCCGATTCGATATCGGGGAAGCTTGCGGTAAGTGCCGAGGCGGAATCTTATGGTTTTGTAAGATCTTCAACTGCATTGGTGGCAAATGTCCTTCCTGGAAAATAGCAGTTGACGGTCAACGGTAAAGGATTAGCGGAGCGAGGCTCGTTTACGGTACGTGTTTCGAACTGGATTGGCTGGATCTATGCGAGTGGTGCATTCTTCGATGATAGTGCGCCGACTCTCATCAATTTAGACCGTACTGTCGATGTCTGGGCTGGCTCTCCAGCTCAGCTTCTGATCTCGGTAGAGGCTTGGAGTTACAGCACAGATCGAAGGTTCGCGTACGCAGATCTCGACTTTTCCATGAAGCGAGTGCCCCCAATCGGTGTCCCCCCGCCCCCGATCGGATCTGACGTCCCGGAACCGAGCTCTGCAGTGTTGATGCTGATAAGCGGACCTTGTGTTTTCAGCGTTCTAGCTCGTCGGACGAGATTGGGCGTTCAGGACGCGCGGGTACCGTAAAGGTCGGGGGAGCGTCTCCGCTCTTGCTGGAGCCCCCCTGATCCGCTGGCTCATTTGGCGGCACGCGCTGCCCGCGCGCAGGGCAAGTTCTGGGAGATGCACGATCTGATCCTTGCGGGGCGCTTAGCGCTGAAGCGCGAGGCCCTGCCCGAAGATGCGCGCGAGCTTGGATTGGAAATGGCTAGGTTCGAGGCCGATCTGAAAAGCGAAGCATTGGCTGCGGCGGTGGAGGTGGAGAAGAAGTGCGGGACTGCAGTGGGCGTGGGTGGCATGCCGACGCTGTTCCTGAATGGGAACCTGTTTGTGTTTGAGCCGGAGATATCGCGAGTTGCGCGGGGCAAGCGAGACCCAATCCGGCTAGGGACGATGCTGGCCGAGGATCGGCTGCTGCGGGGTGGGCCAGGAAAGCCGACTGTGCTGGAGGCGTTTGTTCGGTTCACCGGATCGGGCGCGGACGCGTCGTTGCGAACGGCTGACCCTGGATGGCCTGATCCCGATTCCCGCCGGGTTGAGCCTGAACCTGGAGCGCTTCTGGCGCGACCTGGAAACCGATCAGTACGACGGCCAATCCTGTGCGCCATCATCTCGCCCATGAACGTCTCGCGGTCAATCCCGGCAAACTTCGCGGCCAGTGCGAGCGTCAGCTTACGGTCCTGATACCGCCGCAACACCGCCGGCAGGCGAGGAAAGGGATTCAGTTGCAGGTAGTCCCCTGCTCGGGACGAATCCCGGCGGTTGGTTACGTGGACCTCGGCAGCGAAAGCAGGACTACAATATGTAAGTATAATCTTAATCATGCGACAGAGTGCAGCCATGCGCCAAGTTCCCGGAGACCAAAGCGGCCCCCACTGGATAGCTTGTCTGGAGTGGTTGACGGGGTACCTCAACGCAACGAGCGCCGCACTCTTGATCCAGGGCCGCAAAGCGACGACCGGTTTCGACTTTGGACTCGATCCCAAGGCTGCCGCAGCCTATTACGCTCATTTTGCGGCACTCAATCCATGGTTACCGGAACTGGACGCGGCTGGCGATCCACTCCCGGCAATCGCCATTAGTTCCGACGTTCTGACTCTTTCAGAGCTCAGGCGCACCGAGTTCTACTCCGATTGGGGGCGCAAGAATGACGTCGTCCATTCGATTGCTGCGCCGATCGCGCTCGGGCCGGAACGGTTCCTCTACTTCGCGTTCAATCGCCCGGAGCATCAGGCCCCGTTTGGCGCGGTTGAGCGCGCGCAACTAGGCCGATTGGTGCCGCTGCTGCGGCATGCTGCCTTAATTCCGGACGAGATCCGTCGAGATCTGCGGTGCAGTATCAGCGAAGAGCTTAAGCCTGTGTTTGTGCTCGACTTCTCGGGTCAGTTGTTAGATCTGAACACTGCAGGCGCGCAGTTGTTGGAGGAAGAGCAAGTGTTGACGGTAAGTGACGCCGGAGTGATGTCGTCCATCGCGCCTGGCATGGGCGGATCGATCGAAGCAGAGTGCCGCCGAATGACTCGACCTGAGCCAGGGTTTCGCGTGTTTGCGCTACCGCGACCAGCTCCTCTCGAAGCCGCAACAGGATATCTCGGCCCGCTGCAGCATGCGCTGAAGCTGACGGTGAGCGTCCCGGACTTCTCTTCCGCCCAGCTCGCCCTGGCGGCAGGTCAACTTTACGGCTTGACGGTCGCCGAAGCTCAACTGGCAGCGGACCTCTTCGAGGCCGGCTCCCTGGAAGGTGTCCCAAGGCTGCGCGAAGCGCGCAATGCGCGGGTCGGTGCCGCCACACTGCGTTCCCAATTGATAGCGATTTACAGAAAGACCGGGACTCGACGGCAAGGCGAACTGGTTCGCAAGTTGGCGTTTCTTGCTCAGACAATCGCCTGAAATCAATCTGACATTCGTTTCCACCAAACGGTGGATGACCTGAAAGCGAGCCAGATGTCACACTTAGCGTCCGTAGGAAGAGCCGCCTAGCTGTCAGAGTTGGCCGCTCGGGATTCCTCCGCCTCGGGAGTCACGTGAACTCGATGTCGACGCGCTACCGCGTAAACCATCTCGCCCTCAGGTTGGCGACTCTCCTTGCGACGACCTTCGCCGCGCTGGGGCAGAGCGTCACCCTGCTCCCGAATGCAGTTCCCGGTGCGGCTTCCCCAAACGGAGCCGTCGTATCAATACTCGGAACAGGCTTCCCGACGACGCCGCTTACGCCCGCCGCAGTGGAAGTGCGCCTGACCCCGGCGGCAACACCCGGCGCCCCGCCGGTGGTGATCCAGCCCGACTCAATTGCCATCACGTTCCAGTCGCAGCGTCAGATCACGTTCCGGATCCCCGATTCCTTGAACCTGCCCGATTCGGCGGCATACCAGGTGACCATTGGGGGTTCCGGTCTCACCACAACCAACAGCGCGCTGCTGATCGTGAACCCGCCGGCGGCGATTCAGTCGCTCAGCCAAGCCAGTGCACAAGCGAACCAGTCCCCCACGGTCACGATCACGGGTCGATTCACCAACTTCACTTCTGGTGTGACGACTGCATCCTTCGGGCCGGGTGTGCGGGTTGGCGGCGCGGCAGCGGGGGAGTTCGGCCCGATCACTGTCACCAGCCCCACCACCGCGTCGGCCAGTATCGCCGTTGACTCCACTGCCACTCCCGGCCCCCGAACCGTCAGCGCCCGGACTGGGGTGGAGGTGGCCTCGATCGCGGCGGCGTTCAGCGTTACGGGCGGCACACCGGTGATCACCTCAGTCGCACCCAACTCGGGGCTGCAGGGAACCAGCGCACTGGAAGTCACCCTCAACGGGCAGTTCACCAATTGGACTACCGCCTCCACCGTCTCGTTCGGACCGGGGATCACAGTCACCAACGTGAATCGGGTAAGCGCGACACAGTTGATCGCCACCATCAACATCGCGCTGCTGGCTGCTATTGGGCCGCGTGACGTTGTTGTCACGACGGGCACGCAGGTTGTGACGCGGACCGGCGCGTTTCAGGTGAATCTCGGCCCAAAGATCACGCAGGTCTCTCCCAACACGGGCCAGCGCGGCGTCACCAACCTCGCCGTCCAGATCACCGGTGAAGCGACGGCCTGGGCGCAGGCTTCGACCTCCGTCTCGTTCGGCGCGGGCATCACCGTCGGCACGGTGACGGTCACCTCGCCGACCTTGCTCACGGCGTCGATTTCCATCGCGACGGATGCCGCTTTGGGCGCACGAACGGTCACCGTCACCACCGGCACGAGCGTCCAGACGCTTGCCGCCTTTGAGGTACAGGCGATCTCCGGCCGCGTCAGCGGTGTCATCTCGCGATTAGGCGGAACTCCAGCGGGGGGAGCGCAAGTGCGCATCTACTCCGCCAATCCATTTGTTCTGCTGCAAACCGCCGCCGCCTCTCCCATCGGCGAGTACACCTTCGACACCATTCCGGCGGGCAATTTTCGGCTCTATGCCGTCGATTCGTCCAGCATCGGGCAGATCGCCTACCAGGCGGGCGCACTCACGTTGCCCGGCCAGCAGGTGGCGGCGAACCTGACGCTTTCCGGAACCGGAACGCTCACCGTCGAGGTGAAGGACATCCTGGGGACGCCTGTGCGCGATGCGGGCGTCTCGATCGAGTTCCGTAACGTCCCCACGCCGCCGGAACTGAACTCTGTCTTCACCCGCGTTGGCAGCACGGATATGAACGGCCGCCTGGAACTGCTGAACTTCCCCACGCTGCCGGTGCAGGTGACGGCGGTGCACCCAGTGAATAGCTCATCCGGTGTCGCGGTGGGCCAGGTGCCGGTGAACGGGACGCTGACCGTGCCGGTGACGCTAAACGCCACCGGCTTCAATGAGACCAATACGGCTCTGATCTCGCTCCGCAACGGACCGCCGCCCAGTACGACCTTCCCGCCCGGCTCGGGCTTCAACGACATCTCGACGGCCTTGATCTCCCTGCGTAACGGGCCGGAGCCAAGCGCGACCTTCCCGCCCGGTTCGGGCTTCAACGACGTGTCGACGGCTCTGATCTCCCTCCGGAACGGGCCGGAGCCAGGACCGACCTTCCCGGCTGGGTCGGGCTTCAACGACGTGTCGACGGCGCTGATCTCGCTGCGCAATGGGCCGCCCGTTCTCACGCTGCCGGCCGGCCAGACGGAAACGTTCGCCCTGCCGCTCGTGCTTCGCAATGGCGACGGTCCGCTCATGCCGGCGCTGCTGACCGAGCAACTGGGCGACCCGGCCAACTTCGAAGCCAGCACGGGCGCGAGTGGCGAGCCGCGAACCGCCCTGCGCGGCGAAACGGTGACACTGCGCTACGCCGACGAGCCCGAAGTGGGTTCAGTTGAGTTTTTCCTGAACGGCGCGTCGTTGGGCGAGCTCCAGCGGCCGTTCGAGACCGCCTTTGTGGTCCCTGAGACGGTGAACGCATTGACCGTTCGTGCCGTCGTGAAGACGCCCACGGGAGTGCTTTTGGCCAATTTGGAACAGCCCTGGACCGTGCTCGATGTCGCGCCTCGGAACGTCCGCGTGGTCGTCGCCGGGGCGAAGAAGCCGGAACTGAGTGTCACCCAACCCGGTCTGCTCGCCGAGTTCTTCGACTTCAACCAGACGCTCACTTCCATTCCGAAACTGGATGGGCTGCGCGCCGCACGCACGATCTCCGTGAGTTCTTTGAATTTCCGCAACCCGGACGCGATCTTCCGTCCGGAGCCCTTTGGAACCGGCTTCGCGCCGGACTTTGCCATCCGATTTAGCGGCTTCCTCACCGTGGAGGAAGCGGGCGAGTATCGCTTCGCGCTGCGGGCGAAAGACGGCGCGACGCTGCGCATCGGCGAGCAGGACGTGCGCGAGGGTGCGGCGATGCGCCTGACGGCAGGCCGGCATCCGATCCGCCTGGACTATTACGAAGGCGTGGGCGAGGCCGAGTTGCAGGTGCTCTGGGCGCGAGACGGTGCCCCGCTGCGGCCTGTTCCGGCGGACCGATGGACCCATGATCTTGCCGCAACGGCGGACGCCGAGGGCACCGTGCAGTTGAGTGATGTACCCGCGTGGATGACACG
Organism: uncultured Solibacteraceae bacterium; assembly: GCA_964395885.1. Lineage (GTDB taxonomy): Bacteria > Acidobacteriota > Terriglobia > Bryobacterales > Bryobacteraceae > JAPKYZ01. The sequence goes on from CAYNDS010000009.1 coordinate 25,332, forward strand.
CGTGACGATTTCCAGCCGAGACCGCTCCAGCGCGCAGGAAGGCGCAGTGGAGCTGACCCGCGGCGAGACCGCAACGATTCTTAAGTCGAGGGAGAACTAGTGATGAAGCGATTGCTTGCAGGCGCGGTGCTGAGTGTCGCCGCATGGGCGCAGGTGTGGAGCGGCAGCGGCTCGAATGGGACGGATGGCGCGCTCGATTTGGGGAACAATACGCCGGGTGTTGTGAATGGGGTTTTGATCTTCGACCCCGTAGCGTTGAATAACATCGACGCCGATGGGGACAATGTCTACCACTTCACGACGATCACCATTCGCGACAACATTGAAGTTCGGTTCCTGACGACGAGAATGCGACGTGTTGGGCCTGTCATTTTCCTGGCCAGCGGCAACGTCTTCCTGAATGGCCGGTTAAACTTCAGCGGCGAAGATGGGCACACTGCCACAAACAATGACTCGTTGCGACGAATCAGCATTCCAGGTCCTGGCGGTTACCCCGGTGGCATCGGGGGCAAGACTAGCGCCTTGCCCACAGCGGGTGCAGGACCAGGGGGAGGACGCCCGAGCACATCTGACGGTTCTCGGGGGTGCCCTGGCGCTCACACCAATGCCTTGGTTCCGGGGTTCTGCTCGAATCTGCCAGCTCCACCGTCCTACGGAACGAACCTTTTGCAACCTCTCGTTGGGGGGAGTGGTGGAGGGGGAGCACGGGTTAGTTGGTTCGGCGCGCAAGTTGGGGGCCCGGGCGGTGGGGCGGGTGGTGGAGCCTTTCGCCTTTCCAGTTCAACCGCGATTGTTTTTGGTGCAAGCTTAAGCGGGCAGACAGCCAGCGTATGCAACTCTGAACGCTACATCATTGCAGACGGTGGTGCCGGTGGAGTCACCCAGTTTGGCGGGCGGGGCGGTGGTGCAGGTGCTGGAGGCGCTATTCACCTTCAGGCTCCTCTCATTGCAGGGTGCAACAACACTCATGTTTATGCACGGGGTGGGGCGCAGAATGATACAGGTGGTAGTGAGGGGCGCATTCGGTTGGATGCAAATCAATTTGGATCGGTTGGATCAGTACCTCTGGGATCCTATAACGCCCTGGTCGATGCACCTCTCCCTCCGAACCCCCCGGTGCTTCGGGTAGTGAGCATCAACGGCGTCGCCGTCCCTACGAGCCCGAAATTCGACTACGCCTCGCCGGACGTCGTGATCAACTCGACTTCTCCGGTCCCGGTCGTCCTCGCTGGGCAGAACATCCCGGTCGGCACGACAATCACTGTCTTCCTGACCACGGACACCGGCGCGGACATCACCACCGCCGCGACACTCAGCGGCACACCGGCTAACTCGACGGCAACCGTGAACGTCACGCTGCCGCTCGGCACGGCCCGGCTAATCGCCCGAGCGATCTGGTAACCACTCGACACGCCGCCCCGGAGACGACATGAACAGACTGGGAACCCGTATCGCCCTCACGCTGGGCCTGGCCGGTTGCGCCCTGGCGCAGACGCCGTCGCAGGTGCAGCTTGGCGTCGTCTCGCTGGAGCGCTTCGTTCCAGGCGCGACGGACGCCGCCGGAGTCGTCGGGTTCCGCGTCCTCAATCTCACCGGCCCCAGTGCGCTGCCGCCGGAAGCTCCGGTGACCGACACCTTCCTCCTCACCGGGGCCACCCTCACGTACACGGTGCAGGGCGCTGGGCCGGTGACCGTTGCCTTGGGTGACCTCGCCCCGGGCGTCTCCGTTCTGCCCGCCTCGCTCCGCTTTGCGGACACCACCGTCTTCACCGCTGCCGAGTTTCGGGCAAATCTCGGCACGCGACTGGTGACGGTGGGCGGGCAGACGCTGACGCTTTCGCCGGCGGCGGTGGTGGTTCCGTTGACGGCGGTTGGCGGAGTTCTCGTGCCCGGCAACGCGGTCTCGCCCATCGTTGTTTCTGCGACACCGTCGCAGCGGCTGGCGTTCGTGCAAGGTCCGACGGGAGTCCGGGCCGGTGTGGTGATGACGCCAGCGGTGACCGTACGGGTGATGGACCCGGATAACAATACCGTCGCGACGTCCAGCGCCAACGTCACGCTGACTTCGTCGCCCGCCGGCTACTCCGCGACCGTCGCGGCGGTGAATGGCATTGCCACGTTCAACGCGATCAGCTTTGAGAACTCCGGCACGTACACGTTCACGGCGTCGGCGAACAACATCGCAAGCGCCACGAGCGGCCAGTTTGTGATCGGCGCTCCGGCTCCTTCGCAGTTGTCGTTTGGAACGGTGCCAAGCGGGGGCGTCATCGGCGTCGCTCTCCCCACGGTCACAGTGCGGCTGCTGGATGCGCGCGGCAACCTCACGGATTCGACGGCGAACGTTCGGTTGACATCTTCCCCTGCCGGTATCGACGTCACACGGGCGGCGGTGAACGGCGTCGCTACGTTCAGCGGCCTGGTATTGAACAACATTGGCAATTACACGCTGAACGCCTCTTCGCCCGGCTTGACGACGACAGCGAGTACCGCGTTTACGGTCGGAACGGCGGCGGTGGGCGGAGTGACGGTGACTTCAGACAGGGCGGCGTATTCGATCGGCGGCGTGGTGACCCTGCGCGGGCGCGTGACGGATGGCGGCGGTGCCGGCATCCCGGCGCTCCCGGTGGTGTTGTCGCTGGCGCAACAGGGGGCGACGCGCACGATTCCCGTTACCACGGCCAACGACGGCACGTATGCGACGAGCTTCACCACCACGAGTGCCGATGCCGGCGCGGTGCAGGTAACGGCGACGGCGGCAGCGGGCGGCGTGTCCCGATCGGCCACGGCAACTTTTCGTGTCGTAGGCCTGCTGTTGACGACACCCTCTCCGACAGTGGACGTGATCATGGGCGCGACAGCACGCCCAGCCTTCGTGTTGCAGAATGCGGGCGACGGGTCACTGATCGGGCTGAGCATCACGGCGACTCCTTCCCCATTCAACGTTTTGACGGGACGGCTGAACCTGGCGGGCGTGCCGACGGCGCTGACGCGGGGTGTGGTCGCGAACTTTACGCTGGACCTGACAGCGTCTGGCGGCACTCCGCCCACCATGCCCGCCGTCTTTACGATCACGGCGAGCGCCATTGACTCCGTCACCGGTTTGCAGATCACCGAGGTGGAGCAACTGACGGTGACGCTTCGACCCGCGACGTCCTCGCCAGTTCTTTCGCCGCTGAACTCCACCCTGGGCGTCAACCCAGGTTCGCGAGCGACGCAGCAGTTCTCGGTTCGGAATGACGGCTTCGTGGCGATTGATGATGCCCGGGTGGAGTTCGTCACTCCGGCCGCTGCGCCGTGGGTCTCCTTCGTGGATCAGGGCCTGGGACGGCTGGCGCCGGGTCAGACCGTAAGCTTCCAGTTGTCCGCCGCGCCGCCGGTTGGTACACCGGTCGGGAGCTATACGGTGCCGATCCGAATCATCGGCGGCTCCATCACGACGACGGCCACGATGGTGGTGAACGTCTCCGCCGTCACTACGGGCACGGCGCGGTTCAATATCGTGAATGATCTGGGCGTGAACGTGCCGGGTGCGACGGTGACGCTGATCAGCCGCGCAAACCCCGCCGTGACGTTCCAGGCTGCGACGGACGCGCAGGGCAACGTCACCATGACCGGCGTCACGGCGGGCGATTATAGCTTTTTGGTGACGGCTCCCGGACATTCGCCCGCAGTGGGAGCGGCGCGTGTGTCGGCCGGCGGCGGCGTGCAGGCTCTCGCTTCGGAGCGACCGGCCGACATTCCGCAGGCCATGGCGCCAGACCCGACACCGATTCAGGTGACGTTGAGCTACGACGTCGTAACTCTGAGCTTCGTCGTGGTGCCGACGTCCATTGTCGACGTCTACGAGACGGAACTGCGCGCTCGCTACTCGACCTTTCTGGTGAAGCCGGTGCTGCGGGTGACGCCGCCGAACTTGGACTATACCTTCCAACCGCAGCTGAGCTATCCGCCCTACCCGCAGTGCTTCACCCTCGAAGTGGAGAACCTGCACCCGACCTCGCCGGTGACGAACGTGACGCTGGATTCGACCTCGCTTGACGCCGCGGTCCCGGCGAGTCTTCGGTTTACCGTGCGGCTGTTCCTGCCGAATCAGCCTCTAACCGGACCGGGCAGTCAATCGCTGAACATCGGCACACTGGAGGGCCGCAACTTCCGTCCGGACGGCGCGCCGGTTCCCATCTTCAAGCGATCGGTGGTTGCCTGCGGCACGGTGAACCGCGAGTTTCTAGAGAACCGAAGCCTCGGCAACATTAGCGTTGCGGGGCAGTATGAGTACTCCGGCCCGGATGCGCTGGGCAACGTGGTGAAGAAGATTGGCACCACCGCCACTCCGGTACCCGTTACGTATACCTTCCCCGAAGACGTCGAGGCCCAGCCGATCAACCTGATTCATGATCCGGCCATCTCCTCCAACGATCTGCGGCCTTTGGATCCGACGTACCCGCTTTACCTGTTCCGCAGTTTGCGGGAGCAGACCGGCCAGCTTCTCAAGCCCAGCAACTCCTTGTTCGGAGGCAGGAACCTCGCAGCGTTCGCCCAGAACGTGACGGCCCCTCCAGCGCTGACGCGGGCGAAACGAAACCTCGCCACGATGTTGCTGAATCAACCGTTCTGGCGGGCCAACTTCTTTGACAATCGCAATCCGCCGGCACGCCCGGAGAAGACGTCGTTCAACGGGCCAGGCGACATCGCGACGTACGACGTTTCGACGAACGACACGTGCAGTCTCGACTTGGTGAGCTGCCTGCGGGCTGCGCTCGGCGACCCGCGCCGGCGAGAGCTGATTCTGAATCGGCGGCTCTGGGTGGGCACGTCGGTGCAATGGTCAGACCGAGGACCCGGCACCGCGCTGGCTGGGCCGGATGGGTACCTGGCACCGATCAACATCCTTCGCGTGTCGCCTACCGGATCCGTGGCGGTATCCGGGGCTGTTGGCGGCCCCCTCCCCGTGGTTCCTCTCCCTCGGACCTGCACGTCTGAATACGTCCCGGGTGAGTACGTCCCCGTGGACTGCGGCCAAATCCTGATCGCGATCGACTTCCGCAATGGGCTGGAGCGGCAGGCCTTCAACGCTTCGCTTGGCATCGCGCCGGCAGTCCCGCTGAATCGGACGACGGCGGCCATGCGGGTGCGGAACCTGGATGGGACCGACGCCACGGACCAGTTCACGGTCATCGTCATGGAAGACCCACAGGGTGCCACCCAAGGCAATGTGGTGTCGACTCCGCAACTGGTGCGCTGGCAGCTGATTCCGAAGCTGGGCGCGGGTGGCACGAATGGCCGGCAGTACCGGATCCTTGTGGACTTCTCTTATACCGTCGGCGGCCAGGCACAGGCCGTGCAGACAGCGCCGGTAACCATTACCGTCGCTCCGCAGCCGCAGTTGCAAGTCTGGTACGGAGTGCCGTTTGTCGTGGTGCAGAAGAAGCCGGCGAAGATCCGAATTCGAGTGCAGAACCAGGGGACCGGTCCGGCGCTGAACTTCAACATCTCCAGTCCGGAGCCGATTCGAGTTCTCGCTCGGCCGGGCCTTCCCGACAATCCACAGGTGCCCACAAACTTCACGCTCGTCGGTGCTTCAAATACTCCTGATACGCAAGGGTATCGAGACGGCGTGAAGGAGATTGAGTTCGGACAGATCCCTGCCCAGAGTACATCGATCGGATACTTCAATCTCGTGGTGAAAGATTGTCTCGCGAACCCCACAGCTGATTCTTCGCTATGGCGACGAATCACGAACTGCGGCTACATCGTGGATTCGACCGCACAGATGAAGCAGCAGGACTTCGCGGGGCGGCAACTGGATCCACTGCTGCTGCCTCCTCGTGTCGAGTTCCTGCCCGCCCTCGGTGGCACCGTGTTCAACAATCGTGGCGAGCAGGTCGGTACGGGCGGATTGACGGTGCAGGCCCGTAGTTCCGACGGTCGGTTCACGTACACCGACATTACCGATTCCGACGGCGGATACTTCCTGCAGGAGATGGCCCCGGCGCGTTACACGGTGCGCGTATTGAGTGCAACGGGCGCCACTCTGGGCGAGAAGTTTGCCGAGGTTCTGGTCGATTCCTCGACAGACTTTCTCAACTTCAACGTGACACCGCCAAATGCGGGCACCGCGCGGATCACGCTGGGCACAAACCCGGCAGGACTCGCATTCTTCGTCGACGGCGTAGAGTATCGGACCCCGCGAACGTTCACATGGACTACCAACTCGCGGCACACGTTTGGGCTCAGCCGGACACAGTTTCTGGGCGCGGTCACGCAAACCAGATACCTGTTTAGCGGGTTCAGCGGCGGGTTGCAACCATCAGTGGCGACCGGGCCGCTGGCAGAGGCGGAGATCGTCACGCCAGCGGCGGACACTACGTACACGGCAAGCTTCGCCACCCAGCACAACGTCCAGATTGCTGTCTCGCCAACAGCGGCGGGCACCGTGAACGGGCCTTCGGGCTTCCTGAACCAAGGAACAACCATTTCCCTGACGGCTAGCGCAGCCACCGGGTATCGGTTTGCGAACTGGTCCGGCGACGTGACCGGCTCGACAACTCCCGCAACGTTGCTTGTGAACGGACCGAAGTCGGTCACCGCCAACTTCGCGCCGCTGGCTCCAATTCTCACCGCCTCAATCATCGAGCGGTCTGGTGAGCCGAATGCCCGCACATGGGTAATCCGGTTGACCAATTCCGGAATTGGCGTCGCCGAGAACCCGCAATTGACAGCCATCACGATCGTACCGGTGGGAGCGCCAGGCTGCTCAGTCGCGCCTCGGCTCATGACCCCGTTGCCGGTTAATCTGCCGACGATCCTTTCGCTCGGTCAGGATTCCGCGGCGGTCATCGCTGATGTTGCTGGCTGTACTGCGGCGCAGCGGTTCACCATTACCATCGCCTTCCGCGCGAACGGCGGAGCGTATGCAAGTTCCACAGTCTTGAACAATGTCTTCCGGTAGAACTATGTCAAACCGATTCTTCCCTCACATCATCGCTGTCTCGGCCTTGTTCGCGGGCGCCGACGTTGGCTCCGCAACCCCAGTGCTCGCCCTGGATCCCGGAGACGGCGCACTAAGTGGTGCGCCCGGTGCCGTGGTGGGTTGGGGGTTCACCTTGTCGAACAACAGCAACTACTTGGTTGTCACAAACGCCGCGTACCTGTCCGCCACGCCGATCGGGACGTTTGAGGATTACATCAGTCCGCAATTTGTTGTCGTGGGACCGGGCGCGACGCTCATCTGGTCGCAACCGTTCGACAACAACGCGAAAACCGGAATCGGCCGCTACCAGATCGACGCTTCGGCGGCTGCAGGCGCGAACTCAACGGGGCTGGTCCAGGTCACGTACGACTTGTACGCAGTTGATCCGAACGATTCAGCGTTCAACCCGGACACCGATCTGCTCGCAAGTGGCAACACGTTGTCGGTGGATGCATCGGTGTCGGCGACGGAGGTGGTAATCCCGGAGCCGGGCTCGTCGGTGCTTGTTGTGGCTGGGGCGCTAGCCGCCGGCGCGGCGCGGTGGGCTACGCGGCGTCGCGTGGCAGGCGCTGGACTGTGCACGCCACCGACCCCGTAACCCGCCCGCTTCCAAATGGAAGCATCATCGGCGAAGCGAAAATTGGCCGAAAGGTCAGCACAACACTTACTGTTCCAGAACCTCGTCAGGCGTTTTGTTGGGAATTCTAGGAGGTTACAAGGTGGAAGTGTGTGCGCGGATGCGGCCAGAATGGGCCTGCCATCGACTGCCGCAACGCAGCCCTTCCACACCGCCCCATACTTGTTCCGAACCTGGCGGCCCCCGGTGCGACCGTTGGACCGGAGCAGACCCTGCACAGCTGGCAGACCTCCGGACCGAAGATGCCCTCGTGCTCGCCGTCATAGATCTGGCCTCCGTGCTCGATCTTGCCGATGTAGGCGATGCTCGTCAGCAGGTTGTCGAGACGGTTCTTGATGAACGGCTTGCCGCCGGAGAGCGTCCCCCTGTGGGTCCGTCCATTCCGTCCGCGCCAGTTGACTAGAAGGCTTTCCGGGGGGCGCGTTATCAAGTTGTCCGTTGACGGTTTCTCCGCCTCCCGGATGGGCGCGCTCAATGCGCCGAACGCGCCGGTAGCGCTGGTAGGCCTGGGCGAGGGCTGCGGCCGTGCTGCGGTCGCGGAGCTCGACATGTCGCCGGTCCAGCCGGGGCCTGGCCCACACAGGCTTCCGCTGGGCGGCCTAGCGCGTCGTCCGGCTCTGTCAATCGATACTCACGCGAGTTCGAAGCTGTCTAACCGGACCCCTCCCTCAAGCGGACTGTCAACAAACGCGCAGGTGGAACACTCGCATTACTTCATCTTCCGGGTCATGATCATCGTCAACGCAGGTGGTCTTCGGGTTCAGCGCTGGTGTGGTCATCCAATAGCTCAATCTGCGGGCTGGTTAACCTCCGGAAGTGTTTGAACAACGTACATGCGATCTCCGATCGCCATTGCCGGGTGACAGGTGCCGACCGGTTGGATATGGCCAGGTTCGAGGCCGATCTGAAGAGCGAAGCACTGCTCGCCGCAGTCGAGGCGGACAAGAAAGCCGGGACTGCCGTCGTTGTGGGCGGAACGCCGACGCTGTTCGTGAACGGTAAGCCGTTCGTCTCCGGATGTACGTATCGCGAACTGCGCCGCGCCATTGAGGCCCAGACCGGGGTCCGGTTGGGGACGATGCTCGCCGAGGATCGGCTGCTGCGGGGTGAGCCGGGGAAGTCGAAGGTGCTGGAGCCGCAAAGTGTAGTCGCGCCGTCGCGCGCCCCCGAAAAGTGGGCTCCGATAGTCGGAGCCGGCTCTTCATCGCTGCTCTTCGACATTTCCCGATAGCTCCTGTAGCATCGACTTCGACTCTTCCGCCATCGCCCGCCCGACCGTCCGCAGCAGCCGTGCGTGGCGCTGCTGTGCCTTGGTAATCGCTGGCCGCAACTCCTCGCCCACCGGCTCGGGCAAGCAGGTCAACAGCAACTTCGCCAGGCTGTCCAGGTACGCGAACAGCGCCTGGTGGTCGCGCAGACCGCGAAGGAGGTGCTGGTGAATCCGGTCTATCGCTTTCGCCTGCGACGCGATTGCGTCGAGGGTTGCGGATTCGCTCTAGGTTGCCTGCTGGAGAGGTGTTCGAACGAAGGCCGAAAGAGATCGGGAAGCCCCGATCCCTTGCAGTGACCGCGAGTTGCGAGTGAATCGCCGCGCTTAACCGGACGTTGATGCGAAAGCTCTGCATACCCCAAGGGACCGGCTCGACCGGTTCGGGACACGTGTGAACCACGTGGACGTAGGTCGGAAGGGGGGCTGGTGCACAGAATTCCTGAACCGCATCAGGCACATCAGCAGCCAAGAAGCAGCCGGTGGAACCGCCTTTATGTTCCACTACCCGGCTTTTGTCTCCCAATGGCCTTCTT
>CAYNDS010000010.1:0-29461 GCA_964395885.1 uncultured Solibacteraceae bacterium
GCCCTGCACGGTCACGACGCCTTGCTTGACCTCGACGGTGAACGCGCCGCCCTTGACATCCGGATCGTTGGCCAGCACCATGCGCACCTTGTCGTAGATGGTGTCGTCGGACGGCGGCGCCTTCTTCTGCGCCGCGGCGGGCGCAAGAAGCAGCAGGAACAGGGCGAGCGTTCTCATCGGTTTGTCCGCCAGTCTAGCTCATTCACGAATGCTTCGCGCTCCCGCCACCGCGGCTGCACGTCGACAAAGAGTTCCAGGAACACCTTGCGGCCCAGCATCTGCTCGATCTCGACGCGAGCCTCGCTGCCGATCTGTTTCAGCATCTGGCCCCGTGCGCCGATAATGATCCCCTTTTGGCCTTCGCGCTCCACCGTGATCGTTGCCGCGATGCGCGTCAGGCCCGGCGTCTCCTCCCAGTTCTCGACGCGGACCGCTACGGAGTGCGGCACCTCCATGCGCGTGGCGGCAAGGATCTTCTCGCGAATCAACTCGGCCGCGAGATGCCGCTCCGGCTGGTCCGTGAACTGTTCGGCGTCAAAGATCGGCTCACCCGGCGGCAGGTATTTCCAGACGAGGGTTCGCAGCACGTCGAGACCGTCGCCCTTGCGCGCGGACACGGGCACGAACTCGTCAAACGGATGCTGCTCCTTGAAGAGTTCGATCAGCGGCAGCAGTTCGCGCTTGTCCTCCATGCGGTCGATCTTGTTCAGCACCAGGATGGAGGGCTTGGGGATGTCGCGGTGGGCGCGCTTCAGCGTATCGAGCGCCTTCCACTCTTCGGCGCCGGGCTTGCGCGAGACATCGGTCAGGTACAGGCGCAGGTCCGGCGTGTCGAGCGCCTCGCGGACCGCCGACATCATGCGCTTGTTGAAGTAGCTGTCGGAGCGGTGGATGCCCGGCGTATCGATGAAGATGGCCTGGCCTTCCGCGCCGGTGACGATGCCGCGAATGGCGGAGCGAGTCGTCTGCGGCTTGTCCGCAACGATCGCGACCTTTTCGCCCACCAGGGCGTTGACCAGGGTGGACTTGCCCGCGTTCGGCAATCCGGCGACGGCAACAAAGCCGCAAACGCGCGGGGACGGCTGATCAGACATCGGCATGCTCTCCATCATCGTCGGCAACGGCCACGCGCGACACTCTTACTTTCTCCACCCGTGTTTCGCTGGCGGCAACCACTTCCAGGCGCAGGCCATCGCGTTCGATCGATTCGCCGACCGAAGGAACGTGGCCCATCCATTCCGTCACCAGCCCGCCGATGGTAGTGGATTCCGTCGACTGCTGCAGCCGCACCTCGACCAGGTCCGGCAGGTGATCGACGTCGTAGCTGCCGGAGACAAGGAAGGCGCCGCCCGCTTCGCGCGTGACATCCTCGCCGGGCTCATGCTCGTCGCGAATCTCGCCCAGGATCTCCTCGACGAGGTCTTCCAGGGTCACGATGCCCGCCGTGTTGCCGTATTCATTGACGACTACCACCATGTGCTTGCCTTCGCGCTGCATTTCGCGCAACAGCGCGGTGACCGCTTTCGACTCCGGCACGGCGTCGATTTCGCGCATGATGTCCTTCACCTTGCGGCGGGCGCGCTGCGCCGCGTCGAGCTCAAACATGTCGCGGACGTGGACGAAGCCGACGATGTTGTCGAGCGAGTTGCGGAAGACCGGAATACGCGAAAACTGTTCGCTGATCACCATCTGCCGCAGCTCCTCAAGCGGCTTCTCCTCGCCGATGGCCACCACCTGTGGGCGGGGCGTCATCACCTCGCGCACGGTCTTGTCGCCAAACTCGATGACGGTCTGGATCAGCTTCTTGTCTTCTTCCTCGATGATGCCTTCTTCGGCACCGGCTTCAATCAGGGCTTCGACATCGTCGCTGGCGGATTCGGCGGTCTGCGGGCGCTCCCCGGCCAATTCCGCGATGCTGCGCATGAAGCTGAGCACGCTCATCAGCGGACGCGCCAGCAGAAGCAGCAGCCGGAAGAGCGGCGTCAAGGCGCCCAGCCAGGCTCCGCCGATGCGCCGGTAGAGGAACTGCGGGATCAGGTAGCCGGCAAACAGCATGAAGCCCAGCGCCAGCCCGGCCGTTTCCCATGCGCCGCCGGTGACGCTGTAAATGGGGACAGCGCAAACGGCCAGAAGCGCGTGCTTCCACAGCGAGAAGGCCAGGGCGCCGGCTTCCTTGGAAACGCCGAGCGAATCCTGCAGGCGTTCATTGAAGTAATCGAGCGCCGGATACTGCCGCGGGCGCAGTCGCAGGCTTTCGAGAAAGCACGTCTGAATGACCGTGACGGCGGTCAGCAGCAGGCCCAGCAGCAGGCCGGTGAGCAGCAGGACGGTGGTCACGACGCGGCGCTCCTGGCAATCAGGCCTTCCGGCAGCCCGAAGCGGCGGCGCAGACGAGCCTCGACGCGCCCCATCTCGCCCTGGTCGGCTTCATGATCGTAACCGGCCAGATGCAGTACGCCGTGCAGCATCAGGATGCGGACTTCCTGCTCCACGCGATGGCCATGCTGGCGTGCCTGCTCCCGGGCGCGGTCATAGGAGATGGCCAATTCGCCGGGCGCGGCGGACCCTTCGGCCGGCGGAAAGGACAGCACGTCGGTGGGGCCGCGCTGACCGCGAAAGCGGCGATTCAACTCTGCCAACTCCTGGTCGCCGGTAATCAGGGTGACGAAGTCCCGCTTCAGGACACGGCTGGCCAACTCCGTGGCGAAGCTCTTCAGCCCGGCCCGGCGCAGCGTGGGATAGCGCTGACGGTAAACGAGACTAGTTTCGCCCGGGGGCATCGGAGTTCAGCGGCGCGGAGGCGTCCGGAGGCGTGGTGTCCAACCGCAGCGACAGTTGTCGATTGGCGCCGGTCAGTTCGTTGTAGCGGTCGTAGGCGCGGACCACCTTCTGGACCAGTTGGTGGCGCACCACGTCCACATCCTCAAAGTGGATGAAGCTGACGCCGGCCACGCCGCGCAGCACGTCGATGACCTCCAGCAGGCCGCTGCGGCGTCCATTCGGCAAATCAATCTGCGTGATGTCGCCGGTGATCACCATCTTCGAGTTGAAGCCGAGCCGCGTCAGGATCATCTTCATCTGTTCCTGCGTGGAGTTCTGCGCCTCGTCGATGATGATGAACGCGTCGTTCAAGGTGCGGCCGCGCATGAAGGCGATCGGCGCCACTTCGATCGTGTTTCGTTCCAGCAGCTTCTCCACGCGCTCGGCATCCAGCATTTCGTAAAGGGCGTCGTATAGCGGGCGGAGGTAGGGGTCCACTTTCTCCTGCAACGTGCCGGGCAGGAACCCGAGCCGCTCTCCGGCCTCCACCGCCGGGCGGGTCAGGATAATGCGGCTCACCTTCTTCGACAGGAACGCGGCCACGGCCATTGCCACCGCAAGGTAAGTCTTGCCCGTGCCGGCCGGACCGATGCCGAACACCATGTCGTTCCGCTCAATCGCTTCCACGTACCGGCGCTGGTTGACGGAACGCGGCGCCAGGACCTTCTTGCCGAAGCTACGCTGCTTGCCCGAAATGACCAACTGGCGGAGGCTGACCTCACGGTCCTGCGTGACCACCTTCAGCAGGCTGTTCAGGTCGCCGTTGGAGAACTGATGGCCCTCGCGGACGAGCAGCGAGTACTCTTCCAGAATTTCGACGGCGCGGTCGACATCGGCCTTTTCGCCTTCAATTTCAAGGCAATCGGCGAGCAAAAGGGTATGGACGGCCAAGCCCTGCTCCAGGAGCCGGATGTTCTCATCGCGCGTGCCGAACAGAGACTCGATGCCTCGGCTGATCTGAACGCTGGCTTTCATGGATTAAGAGAGAGGCTCGGGAGGGGAGACATATGCCGAGGGGACGGCGAGAGCTTTCTGATTTCAATGTACCACGATGCGGACACAGCCGGGCGGGGTCACCGCATCGTCGAACACGGGAGGCTCCAGCGGAAGACGAGCCCACATTCTCGTCTTCCCAAAACCGCCGGAGCCGTGCGAGGGCCTCCCCGCGAACCCGGAGTGTGCGGAAGCTCCTAGAACAACAGCCGCAGCGCGAACTGAAGCTGCCGCGAAGTGCCTTGGCCGGTGGCGCCGTCGTTTGCGGTCGTCAGCACGCGGCCGAAGTTCGCGTTGGAGATGTTGCCGGCCGGGTTGCCGATCTGGGCGCGGTTAAAGAGATTGAACGCTTCGGCGCGGAACTCCAGTGTGACGCCCTCGGCGATGCGCGTCCGCTTGGTAATGGCCGTGTCCACCTGCCAGAGGCCGGGTCCGCGGAAGGCGTTGCGGCCCAGGTTGCCCCACGTGCCCGGCGCCGGAAGCCGGAAGGCGCCCGGGTTCAACCACCGGTCAGCGATTTGGGTCGCCGGAATCGGGTTGGCGCCCGCGACGAAGTCCGGTCGCTGCGGAATGGCGTTGTTGCCGTCGGGAATCGCGGCGGCGGGACGATCCACCGTCACGTTGACCGCGCGGCCGGTGCGGGCGAAAAAGAAGCCGGAGACGGACCAGCCGCCCCACAGCTTGTTCTTCGCCCAGGGCAGGTCATAGACGGTGTTGAGCGTGGCGGTCTGCTGAATATCGAAGTCGGCGGGGCCGCGATCACACGCCCGGCAGGAACTGATCATCACCTCCTGGCCGTCGCCCGCGCCGGCGCTGTTGTCGATCACCTTGCCGTACAGGTATTGGAACTGCATCAGCCAGTTCCGGGTGAAGGAGCGGTTGACCGACGCCTGCAAGCCGTGGAAGGTGGAGTGGTTGTAGTTCACCTTCCGGTCGATGGCGCCGAAGGTGGAGAACGGGCGCCGCCCGGTGGCCGGGTTGATCAGGTTCAGACGGTCGCGCCCGAACAGGTTGGTTCCCTTGTTGCCGACGTAGCCGATCTGGCCGACAAACTTCCAGGGGAGTTCCTGCTGGAGGGTGAAGGTCCAGTTGGTGGTGTAGGCATCGCGGCGGTCGCGCTGCTGGGCGCGGGGCGTGACGCCGACGGCGCGGGCCAGCGGGAGGAAGGACGCAATCGGGAACGAGAGCGCGGGCGCATCGACATTGGTGAGCGAGAGGCTCTCGGCCCAGCTGTCGAGGGCGGCGTTGACGTCATCGTTCTGGCCGGGCGAATAGAAGATGCCGCTTCCGGCACGCAGCACGGTCTTGCCCTTGAAGGCAGTCGGCGCCCAGGCCAGCGACACGCGCGGCGAGAAATTGTTGCGGTCGGGGAAGAACCATTCGGAGCCCGCCGGGCAGAAGCCCTGGCAGCGCTCGAAGTCGAGCACCCGCCCGCGGCCATACTGCTCGCTGGCGACGCCGAAGTACTCGTAACGGAGTCCGAGGTTGAGCGTGAGATTCTGCTTCACCTTGAACTCGTCCTGCGCGTAGAGGTTCCAGAAATGGCGGCGCGCACTCAGCATTGGGTAGTTGGCCGACTGTTCGAAGCGGTCCAGCCGGTTGGCCTGAAAGTTGGCGACGCTGCCGTAGGTCAGGCGGGTGCCGCCTGTATCGGCCACGTTCACAATGACCCGGCGGTACTCGCCGCCCACCTTCAAGGTGTGGCGGCCGATGATCTGCGAGAAGTTGTTCTGAACCGTGTACGCCGTCGGCTTCTCTTGCAGGAACTGGAAGGCCTGCGTGCTGGTGAAGCCCGGGATGTCGACCCGCTCGCGCAGACGGCCGAAGGTGGTCCGTTCCAACGCGGAGCGATTCCCGCCCAGCTTCAGTTCATTCACCGTGCGCGAGCCGAACACGCTTTGCAACGAGATGGTGCCCTGTGTGGGCCGCACGTCGGAGTCGCGCGTTTCAAGAAGCGCCGTCCGCGGCTCCACGATGACGCCCTGCACGGTGTTGAAGCGGCCGAACAGCGTGTGCTTGTCGTTGATCCGGTAATCGATGCGTACCATGCCGGAATTCTCGTCCCACTTCTGCTGCGGCACGCCGGTGAAGCGGTCCACGTTGGCGTTGACGGAACCGGCGTTGCCCGCCGGGTAGGCTTCCATGATCGGGCGCAGGGCCGGAGTCTGCGCGATGACCGCCTGGCGGAACGCCGCGCTCGGCACCAGGCCATTGACGGAGGTGACGTTCAGCCGCTGCGTCAGCCCTTCATAGTTGGTGTAGAAGAACAGCTTGTTTTTGACGATCGGCCCGCCCAGATTGGCCCCGAACTGATTCATGCGGAACGGCGGCACCGTCGCGCCGTCAAACACGCGCCGCGCGTCAAATACGTCGTTGCGGACAAACCAGAAGGTGGAGCCATGGAACTCATTGGTGCCGGACTTCGACACCAGATTTACCTGCGCGCCGCCCCCGCCGCCCGTCTCCGCCGTATACATCGCGGAGCTGACGCGGAACTCGGCAATCGAATCGAGCGAAATCACCAGGCGAAGCGCGCCTTCCTGCCGGGGGTCCTTCACGCCGGAAGCGTCGGTGCCGTCGAAGGTCCAGTTGTTGGAGTCGCGCGATTGGCCGAAGAAGCGGATCGAGTTCTGCGTGCCGTCGCCGGTATTGGTCGCGCCAGGCGCCAGCAGCATCAGCGAAGACCAGTTGCGGCCATTCACCGGAATGTTCTTTAGCTGCTGCTCGCCGATGGCGGAGCCAATCTCCGACGTCGATTGATCGATCGGCGTCGCATCGGCAGAGACATCGATCGACGTCGCCACCTGGGCCACTTCCAGCTTCACGTCAAGCGTCCGCACCTGACCGACGGACAGGCGAATGTCGTCCACCTTCACCGAGCGGAATCCGCTCTTGGCAATCGTCAGGTCATAGACGCCGATGGGCAGGGCGGGCAACTGATAAACGCCTGCGCCGTTGGAGCGAACGGTTCGCTTGTAGCCGGTCGCGGAGGACTCCAGCGTGAGGTCCGCATCGGCGACCAGCGCGCCCGCGGCATCCATAATCGTTCCGTTCAGAGTGGCGCGGTCGGCTTGCGCGAAGAGGGCTCCGGCGCAAAGCAAAAGCAAGGCAGGTAGGCGGTAAGGCATGGAAACTTGTAAGTTCAGGTTAGGAAGCCAGCCATTTCATACCTATGACGATTTCGTCAAAAGGTCGTAACACTTGCGAAACAATGCTTCTCTAGACTGAAGAGCGTGCGACCCCTCTTGGCTGTGCTGCTGCTGGGTGCGACGGCCACCGCGGTGCGCGACGTGAAGCCGCTGTTTGCGACGGCGCCGGTCACCGACGATCCGGACGATCCGGCGGTGTGGGTGAACCCGGACCAACCGGAGCGGAGTTGGATTCTCGGAACCAACAAAGTGAAGGCGCCGAACGGGGCGCTCGTTGTGTTTGATCTCGCCGGGAAGATTCACCAGACGATTGCCGGAATCGACCGTCCAAACAACGTCGATGTCGAGTATGGATTTGCCTGGGGGCAGAACCGTGTCGATATCGCAGTGGTCACGGAACGGCTGAAGAACCGGTTGCGCGTGTTTGCCGTCGACGGCAAGGGCGTACGCGATCTCGGGGCGCTGGACTGTTGCCCGGAACCGATGGGCGTTGGGCTCTATCGCCGACCGAAGGACGGGGCCATCTTTGCCATTGTTTCGCCGAAGGGCCGGCCGGACTCGCCGCGGCAGGACTATCTGTATCAGTACCGGTTGACAGCCGCGAATGGCAGCGTGACAGGGCGGCTGGTACGGCGCTTTGGGCAGTTCAGCGGGTCAAAGGAGATTGAAGCCGTGGCCGTGGACGATGAGCTCGGCATCGTGTATTACTCCGATGAAGGCGCGGGCATTCGGAAGTACCATGCCGACCCCGATCATCCGGACGCCCCGCGCGAGCTGGCCATGCTCGCCACGGAAGCGATGACCGGTGACCGGGAAGGGCTGGCGCTGTACCGGCAGCCGGGCGGCAAGGGCTTCCTGATCGCCACCAATCAGCTTCCGGGCAACAGCGAATACCACGTGTTCTCGCGCGAGGGCGGCAACCGGAAGTTGTTTGTCTTCCGGGGCGGGGCGGATACGACGGACGGGATCGAGGCGGTTTCGGCAAGCCTGGGTTCCCGCTTTCCGAAGGGTCTCTTCGTCGCGATGAACTCCGGCGCCAAGAACTTTCTGGTTTACGACGGGCGGGCTATCTTCGGCGGGGCCCGCGTGAGACCCTGAAGGGGTTGCCGCAGTCAGCGGGCCGCCGTGCCCTTCTCACCATCTTTCTGATCGTCTTTCTGGACCTGCTGGGTGCCGGGATCCTGATCCCTGTCTTCCCCTTCCTGGTACGGAACTTCGACAACGACGCGCTTACGGTCGGCCTCATGTCGACGGTGTTTTCGCTGGCCCAGTTCGCCGCCACGCCGGTTCTCGGCGTGCTGAGCGACCGCTATGGCCGGCGTCCGGTGCTGCTGATCAGCCTGCTCGGAACCGCTTTTGGCTACTTTCTGTTCGGCTGGGCCGGGTCGCTTCTGATGATGTTCGTCTCGCGAATCATTGACGGCATCACGGGCGGCAACATTTCGACGGCGCAAGCCTACATTGCGGACGTGTCCGCGCCGGAGGATCGGGCGAAGAACTTCGGCTTGATCGGAGCGGCGTTCGGGCTGGGCTTCATCGTGGGTCCGGCGCTGGGCGGTCTGTTTGCCAAGATCAGCCTGACAGCGCCGGCCTTTGCCGCCGGATGGTTTTCGCTGTTCACCTTTGTCGCGGCGTTCTTCTTTCTCCCGGAGTCCTTGCCGAAGGAGCAGCGCGCCGGCGTGGTGCTGGACCGCCGCAAGCTGAATCCGCTGGTGCAGATCGGCCGCGCCCTGGCCCGCCCGGAACTCCGTCTGCTGCTGCTGGCTTTCTTCGCCGCGAACTTTGCGATGGCTGGTCTGCAGACCAACTTTGCCCTCTACTCGGCGGACCGCTTCGGGCTGGGTCCGGAGCAGAATGCCGTCATCTTTGCCTGTATCGGCATTACGGGCGCCTTCACGCAGGGCTACCTGATCCGGCGGCTGACCGGGCGCGATCCGTTTCAGTTGGCCGTGATCGGCTTCTGTGTCGCGCTGTTCGGCTTTAGCTTGGTGGCGCTGGCGCCATCGCTTCCGTGGCTCTACCCGGCTTGCATGGTGATCGCGCTGGGCATGGGACTGCTGGGGCCGGCCGCAACCGGGCTGCTGTCGCGCCGCGTCGCGCAGGAGGAGCAGGGCGCCGTGCTGGGCGTCAACCAATCGCTGGCCAGCCTGGCGCGCGTGATTGGTCCGGTGTGGGCGGGCCTGTTTTATGACTACGCGGCGCGCACCTCTCCCTACTGGAGCGGTGCGGCGTGGCTGGGAGTGGGCCTGGGTCTGATGTCGGCGGCTTCGCGGCTTACGCCATCGCCCGCAGCATCCACGCCATCTTCTCGTGCGACTCCATCCAGCCGGTGATTTCGTCCTGATTGCCGGCATCGCCGAGTTCGCCGGTACGGGCCACGTCAGCGCGCATCTGCCGGACCATCGCTTCATGATCCTGAAGCAGTACCGTAATCATCTCCCCGGCGGACAGCGTTGTCGGAGACTCCGCCAGCCGGGCGTGCTTCAAGAACCCTGCCAGTGAGGCAACCGGCCGCTCACCGAGCATGCGGATGCGTTCCGCCACGTCGTCGATGATCTCGTCCAACTCGTCGTACTGCGACTCAAAGAACTTGTGGAGATCGTTGAAGTGGGGCCCGGTGACATTCCAATGAAAGTTGCGGGTCTTCGTGTAAAGAACGTACTCGTCCGCCAGGAGAGCGTTCAGGATGTCGGCAACTTGGCCGCGCGTGGCGTCGTTCAGCCCGATGTTTGCTTGACTCATGGCCATTGGATGCCGATTGGCACAATTCCGCTTCGTCTTCCGCGGAATGCTGTATTCTCTGACCTATGTCCGCAGCAACTGCACCCGCCCTGGCCGGGTTCGACGCCAAGAGTCACCTGCTGGAGCAGTATGGCAAGCGAATTGACTATTACTGGCGCGTGGCGGGCAAAAACAAGCGCCAGTACATGTCCGCCCGATTTGCGATGGTGATCCTGGGCGCGCTGGTGACGCTGCTGTCGTCGTTAGGTTCGGCCGAAGTTCTGAAGGGCTGGCCCGCGGGCGTGCTGGCCGTGCTGACGCCGTTGACGGCGGCGGTGCTGACGGTCGCCACTGGCTTCTCGCAGCAGTTTCAGTGGGGACCGGCGTGGTCGGAAATGGTGCTGACGGCGACGAAGCTGGAATCGGAGCGCAACCGGATCTTCGCCACCGCCGATGCGGATCTGAATCTGAAGGCGGAACTGGCGTCGCTGGACGCCATCGTGATGGCCGAGACGAAGACCTTCTTTGGGCGCCTGTTCGGTTCCGCCAGCGACAAGGCGGGCGGCTAAAGCGCCCAGACGAGAGGACGTCGCTCAGAGGACTTCGACGCGGTAGTCTTCGATCACCGGGTTGGCCAAGAGATCGGCGGCGAGTTTTTCGACTTCCGCCTTCGCCGCTGCCGGGTCGGTGACGCCGGTCAACTGCAATTCAAAATACTTTCCCTGCCGCACGTCGGAGATTTCGCCGTGGCCGAGACCAGCCAGGGCGCGGCGGATGGTCTGGCCCTGGGGATCGAGCACGGTCGGCTTCAGAGAAACGTAAACGCGAGCCTTCATGGTGTCTTTCAGGATCGCACGCGTTACGATATGTATTCCGTGCGGGTCTCCGTTCTTGCCTCGTCCAGTTCCGGCAACTCGATTTTCGTGGCCACAGCCACGACGCGGCTGCTGGTGGACTGCGGGCTGAGCCGGCGGGACACCTTCGCCCGGTTGGCGGCGATCGGCGAGGACCCGGAGGCGTTGGACGCGATCCTGATCACGCATGAGCATTCGGATCATGTCGCGGGGCTTCCCGTGCTGGCCAAGGCGCGCAAGAACGCGAGGCAGATCCCGGTCTACATGACCCACTTGACCGCGCCGCAGATCGATTGGAACGGCTGCGAGCCGCGTCTGGAAACCTTTCAGGCGGGCTCGGTGTTTTCGATCGGCGACATTGGGGTCACCAGCTTCACGATTCCGCATGACGCGGTGGACCCGGTGGGCTACTGCTTCCGTGCGGAAGGCCGCTCCGTCGGCATCGCCACCGATCTCGGCTACATCCCGGACTCGGTGCGGTGGCACCTGCGCGCGACGGACTTTCTGTTGCTGGAATCGAACCACGATCTGGACATGCTGAAGGTGGGCCCATACCCCTGGTCCGTGAAGCAGCGTGTGATGGGGCGCATGGGGCACCTGTCGAATGAAGTGGCCGCGCAGTTCATCCTGAACGATATGGCGGAGCGGACGCAGACGCTGGTGCTGGGTCACCTGAGCGAACAGAACAACTATCCGGAACTGGTGCGGCTGACGGCTTCGCAGGCGCTGGACCGTCGCGGACTGGGCGCGCGGTTGGTGGTGGCCGACCCGAAGCCGGCGCCGGAAGTCTTCCATCTCGAATAAATGATTGCCCGATATACGCGCGAGCCGATGGCTCGCATCTGGAACGAAGAGAACAAGTACCGCCAGTGGCTGGAAGTGGAACTGGCGGCCAGCGAGACGCTGGCGGAGATGGGGCTTGTGCCGCGCGAGGATGCGGCGCTGCTGCGGGCGCATGCCGCCACATCCGCCTCTCGCATTGAGCAGATTGAGCGCGAGACGCGTCACGACGTCATCGCCTTCACCACCTGTGTGGCCGAGTCCATGGCGGCGGCGGGACATGCCGAAGCGTCGCGCTGGTTTCACTATGGGCTGACGTCAAACGACGTGGTGGACACGGCGCAGGCGCTGTTGATCCGGCAGGCTTCTGCGCAGATCACGGCCGGTCTGGCCAAGCTGCTGGAAGCGCTGAAGCGCCGCGCGTTCGAGTTTCAGCACACGGTCTGCATTGGGCGCACGCATGGCATACACGCAGAGCCGTACACGTTCGGCTTGAAACTGGCGCTGTGGTATGACGAGCTCCGGCGAAACGAAGCACGCTTCACGCAAGCCGCCGAAGAGATCCGTGTTGGCAAGCTTTCGGGCGCGGTGGGCACCTTCGGCCATATTTCGCCGGATGCCGAGGAAGGGATCTGCCGCCGTCTGGGACTGAAGCCTGCCGCCATCGCCAGTCAGGTGATCTCGCGCGACCTGCACGCGCACTATGTCGCCGTCCTGGCGCTCATCGGGGCGACTTGCGAAAAGATCGCGCTGGAGGTGCGGCACCTGCAGCGCACCGAGGTTCGCGAGGCGGAAGAGCCGTTTGCTCCCGGGCAGAAGGGCTCCTCGGCGATGCCGCACAAGCGCAACCCGGTCACCTGTGAGCAGATCTGCGGCCTGGCGCGCCTGATGCGGTCCAATGTCCAGGCCGCCTACGAGAACATCGCGCTGTGGCATGAGCGCGATATCTCTCACTCGTCGGTGGAGCGCGTCATCCTGCCGGACACCACCATTCTGGCCGACACGCTTCTGGCGAAGACCGAGTGGCTGGTTTCGGGCATGCTGGTGTTCCCGGAGAATATGCGGCGGAATCTGGACCTCACCAAGGGGCTGGTGTTTTCCGGGCAGTTATTGCTGGACCTCACCGAAGCGGGCATGCTGCGCGAAGACGCATACCGGTTGGTGCAGTCACTGGCGATGGAGAACTGGAATTCCGGCGGCGATTTTGCGGCGGCGATCCGGTCCCATCCGGAGATTTCCCAGCGGCTGAAGAGGGACAAGTTAGACCAGGCCTTCTCCGCGGAGCGGCAGTTAGCACATGTCGATCAGATCTTCGGACGCGTGTTCGGATCAGATTCATAGATTTGCATAGGTTGCCACAAGCACGCGCAAAATTCCTGAGAAATAACGGGTTGTGCCGCGACTTATCTCCCGTATACTGAAGCCGGACGAACATGCCCCTGGGACTGGACAATTCGAAGGATAAGCCGGCATTCAGTCTCGCGCGCGTGTTACTTGCCGACGACGACCCTACTTCCCGCCTGACACTGCAAACGTTGCTGCGGGCCGGCGGTTATGAAGTGGATGCGGCAGCAAGTGCTGCGGAAGCCGTCGGAAAACTGGAGCAGAACGAGTACGAGTTGGTCCTGACCGATCTGCACATGGAGGCTCCGGAGTCCGGCTTGCGTGTTCTGGCGCACGCCCGTCTGGCGGACTATAAGCCGGCAACCGCGCTGATCACCACTTATCTGGCGCCAGCGGCCAAGGCGAAGGCTCCGGTCCTGGTCGAGCCGGAAAATGTCCCGGAACTGCTGGACAAAGTCGCCGGTCTGATTAGTGAGCGGGCTTCCCGCCGCGTGCTGCGAACATTGCGTCAGGCGAGTTAAGCAGCCACTTCGCGAATTTTCTCTTCGAGTTCCAAAAGAGCACCGGCAAAGAAATGATCGCCCGCCGGAATCTGGTGCAGTTCCACTGGGCCCTGCAGCGTGGCCACCAGTGCTTCTAAGTCAGCAATCGGCCCAAACTCATCCTGTGTGGACTGCACGAACACCTTCGGCAGCGAGCAGTCATTCATCCAGGGCTTTTCCTTGTAGACGGTCGGGTAGCCGACGGCGATCAACTGCAGCGGGTCTGGAAGCTGGCAGCCCAATCGCAGCGTGACGCGCGAGCCGAACGAGAATCCCGCGATGCGATAGGGCAGCTTCGGATAGCTTTGCAGCAGCCACGAAAGGCACGCGCGGGCATCTTCCGTCTCTCCGATGCCGTGATCGTAAGCGCCTTCACTCAGGTTGACGCCACGATAGTTGAAGCGTAGGACCACGCCGCCCGCGCGGCGCAATCCGCGCGCGATGCGATAGACCACCTTGTTGTGCATGGTGCCGCCATGTTGCGGGTGCGGATGGCAGACCAGGGCGGCAAACCGCGGTTCCTGATCTTCCGGCTCTTCGAGCAGTGCCTCCAGCTTTCCGGCAGGACCCGGCAGTAAGTGCGATTCGATCCGGCGCGGCACTTAGTTCGACCGGTAGTTGGTGAACTGCAACTCGAGGCCGAAGTCCTTCTGGCGGACCAGGGCGATGATTTCCTGCAGCGTGTCGCGGTCCTTGCCTGCAACGCGCACCAGGTCTCCCTGGATCGACGCCTGGACCTTCTTCTTGGAATCCTTGATGTGCTTGACGATGTCCTTGCACTTCTCGGTGGGGATGCCCTGCTGGAGCTTGATCTCCTGACGGACTGTGGCGCCGGAGGCCGGCTCAATCGCGCCGTAATCCAGGTTCTTGAGCGGCACGTTGCGCTTCACCATCTTGGCCTGCAGCACGTCGATGACGGCCTTGAGCTTGAACTCGTCGGCACTGGCCACCGTGATCTTCAGGTCCTTCTCGTTCAATTCGATCGAGCTTTTGGAGTCCTTCAGATCGTAGCGGGCGATCAACTCTTTCTGGGCCTGCTGGATGGCGTTGACGACCTCCGGCATTTCGACCTTGGAAACGATGTCGAAGCTATTGTCGGGCATGGGTTATTCCTTCATGGATTCGATCACCTTGGCGGTCACCTCGGCGATGATGGCCGGCATGGCGGCATCCAGCGCCAGCGTGACAGCGGCGCGGATTTTTCGCGGATCGATCTCAGTTTGCGTCTTGGGTGTGCGGGCGGCGCGGTCCTTTTCGGCGGAAGCGATCAGGGGCCGTACGGTAGCCAGCATCGTTGACGCCTCAAACGGCTTGCGAAGACTGGCATCGCCGCCGACGTTCTTGGCCAACTCCTCATCAAAGGGAGCCAGTGCGCCGGCGGTCAGGATGACACGCGCGAAGCTGTGGCGGGGATTCCCCTTCACGTACCGGCAGAGTTCATAGCCGTTGCGCTTTGCCAGCGCGGCGTCGACCACGATCAGGTCCGGGTCGACGTCGCCCAGGCGATGGACGGCGGTGTCCCCGTCGGTGACGGTGACCACCTCAAAGCCTTCCTCGCGTAAAATCCGCTCGCCCATGCGCTGGGCGTGCGGGCTTTCGTCGGCTAGAAGAACTCGGCCCACGCGGATTACTTCTTCGCGTCCTTCTTGGAGGTTTCGTTCTTCTGCTTCTTGCCCTTCTTCGGGGCGGGCGCCTGCCGGTTGGACGGCAACGGCTCGTTCTGGGCGGGGGGCGGCGGGGTGGCGCTGGCTCCGGTTCCCTGCGCGGGTGCCGGCGCCGCACCGGGCTGCACCTGACGCGCATCCGGCTTGGTGTCGAGATCCGACGTCGCGCCGGAAACGGTGGAGACGCTGACATCGGTCACGCCGCCCGCAGCGCCGGTGGTAGGCACGGGCACGCTGGCGGGCACACGCGGACGCAAGGACTCCATGGCCGGGTTGCCGCTCTTCGCCGCTTTCGACATATTGGGGCCGCGCTTAATCAGGCCCGACGCCTTCTGCATGAAGCCGGCGCGACCGGCATTTTCCTGCTCATACTTCATGCGCGCGACGGCGACGGGGTCGGGCTCCGGCACGGGCAGTTCCAGCTCGCGAAGGCGCTTGGTGGCGTCGTCCACTAGGGGCGAGAGCGGGTAATCCTTCACGATACGGGCGTAGGCGGCGCCGGCTTTATCCCGGAACCGGTTCCCCATCTTCGAATAAGAATCAGCCTGTAGCCAGAGAGACTGGTCAGCGCCGCTAAAGAGCGGGAAATGGTCCGTGGCCGTGTTCAGGCGGTTGGCGGCGGCCGGGTGGCTACCCTTCTTGTGATAGAACTCGCCGACGCGGTATTCGGCATCGGCCAGCGCTTCCTGGATGTTGCGCAGCAGCTGCTGGGCGCGCGGCGCGAACTTCGAGTTCGGGAACTGCACGAGAAGCTGACGGCATTCATCCTCGGCGCGCAGCGCGTGCGTCGGGTCACGGTCCGCCTTGTCCATCTGCTTGTAGTGGATCATGCAGATCTTTTCCTGGCTTTCGGCGGCTTCTTCCATCGTCGGGTAGAACAGGATGAAGTCCTTGTATTCGGCCTCGGCCTGCGCCAAGCCGCTGGAGCCGCCCTCGCGGAACCAGCTGTCAGCGATCGCCAGCTTGGCTTTGGCGAGGTATTCGCTGCTGTCGTAGGTGTTGATCAGCGTATTCAGCGTCAGGCGGGCCACTTCGTAGCGGCCGCGCTCAATATCGCGGATGGCCTTGTCGAACAGCACTTTATCGGGCTGCTCCGTATCCTTGCTGATCGGATTCTCGTACTTTTTGCGGATGCAACCGCTGCCCACCAGCATGGTGAGGCAGACCAGGATCATGACAACAGATCGCAACATGGGATGACTTTCTTAGTCTAGCGGTAGTTTAGGCGCGAACGGCCAGGGCGGAGCGGGCAAGCGCCGACAAGGATCGGACGGCGGCGCCGGGGTCCGGGTTGCCGAAAACCGAGGTTCCGGCCACCAGCCAGTCGCAACCGGCGCGGACGCAGTCGGGCGCGGTCGTCGCGTCAATGCCGCCGTCCATTTCAATGCGATAGGTGTAGCCGTGGTCTCGCCGCAACTGGTCCAGTTGACGGGTCTTGCGCAGGGTCTGGGCAAGAAAGGCCTGCCCGCCGAAGCCGGGATTGACCGACATCACCAGCACCAGGTCGACAATCGGGAGCACCTCGGTGAGCGTCGACACCGGCGTGGCGGGGTTGATCACGACGCCAGCGCCGAGCGAAAGCGATCGGATGTGGCGGAGCGTGCGGTCCAGGTGCGGACAGGTCTCCTGATGCACTAGCAGCTGGTCGGCCCCGGCGTCGGCGAAGGCGGGGATGAGCGAGTCCGGGTCCGCCACCATCAGGTGAACGTCGAAGAACGATTTGCTGATCCGGCGCAGGGATCGAACGACGGGAGGGCCGAACGAGAGGTTCGGGACGAAGCGGCCGTCCATGACGTCGAGGTGCAGATGGGTCGCACCGGCGGCTTCCACCTGCGCAATCTGTTCCCCGAGCCGGGCGAAATCGGCGGCCAAAAGCGACGGCAAGATTTCCAACACGTTGTCCTGATTATGGCAGTTCCAGCTGCCTTTCTCGCGAGATGAAAACCCCTTCATGGTGCCTGGCACCTCATGCATCAGGTGCCAGGCACCATGAAGGAAGATTCATCTGTGGGTCCAGTGGAGAGTCCAGGACAAGTCTTGTGTTTGCCTCCGGTTCTCGGCTGGGGTGTGGGTGAAGGAAACTCCATGGTGCCTGACACCTCGTGCATGAGGTGCCAGGCACCATGAAGGAAGCTTAAGGGTGGAACAGGGCGGCGAAGAAGCCGTCGCCCTTGTCCTCCCCCGGCCAGCGGCGGACCGTGCGCACGAGACCCGGGTGGCTTTCGACGACCTGCTCGTCTTCTTCGGGTTCCAAGGAGCAGGTCGCGTAAAGCACGCGGCGGCCTGCCTTCAGGGCCTCGGCCAGCATCCGCTGCTGGCGGCGCTGGTGCCTGCCGAGGTCCTCTGGCGTGAGGCGCCACTTGATCTCCGGATTCCGGGCAAGTGTCCCGGTCCCGGAGCACGGAGCATCCAGAAGCACGCAGTCGAACCGGTGACGGAACGGCAGAGGCTGTGCGGCGTCCAGCAGCACCCTCGGGCCATCCACCTGCGACAATCGCGGCAGGCTCCGGTCACAGGCGATCGTCAGGCTGGGACCAAATTCGCGAGCGTGACGCGTCTTGTTTCCCGGCGCCGCACAGAGATCGAGAAACGTCTCCCCAGGGTGGATTTCGAGCAGCGGCACAATGGCACGCGCTCCCTCATCCATGCCGCTGGGCGGGACGGTGAGGGCATGCCGCGCGATGCTCTCACCGCGGGCGCCCCACCGTTCCAGCAGCCATTCCGGCATCGACCATGCGACTGCGCGATTCGGGTATCGCACTTCCTGCCCGCGCTCCTTTCGCAGCACCGCATTGACGAGACCGGCTGCGGAGCGCTTGCCGGAGCGCTTGACCAGCTCGACACTCTCGCCGACAGCCGCATGCGGGGGAATGCGTTCCAAAAAACGGAGTTGGTAGAGACCCAGGCGGAGTGCGCGCCGCACCGGCGGATCCAGCTTTTCCGGATGCAACCCGCCATGGTGCGCGATCAGGAAGTCGAGTGTCAGTTGCCGGCGAAGGACACCCAGCGTCAGTTCGTAGGCAAGGCCGGCGTCGCGCGGCTCCAACCCCGCGGTCGCCGTGACGAGCAATTGGTCGGAAAGGCCGCCGGCCTCGACCTTCGCCAGGACATCGAAAGCTATGCGGCGTGCGGGCGAGACGTCTGACATGCGTCGCGAATAGCCTCCCACACCAGATCAGGCTGGTCCAGATGCACCCAATGCCGCCCCTCGGCCGCGATGCGATGGCGCGCGCTGCGAGAGCAG
Source organism: uncultured Solibacteraceae bacterium (assembly GCA_964395885.1). GTDB lineage: Bacteria > Acidobacteriota > Terriglobia > Bryobacterales > Bryobacteraceae > JAPKYZ01. The sequence goes on from CAYNDS010000010.1 coordinate 18,112, forward strand.
GCCGCCCAGCGCCGGTGCTCCTCGATCTGGTGCGGCATCAGGTGCGCGCCGGAAATCACGGTGATGGGGAGATCGCCCAAATCCGGAAACTCCGCACCGCGGCGGCAACTGTCTTCGAGTTGGTCGATATAGCGGGTCAGGGTGCGATATCCCGGCGGGGCGGTCCAATGCCGGCGAACAATCGGCCAGGTCCAGGCCGGCATCTTCGAGATTTCGCCGACCAACTGTTCGACCAGCGGATGCATCGGGGCACCGACCTTCGGCGTGCCCCAGACCAGCAGTTTCATGATGCCGCACGATGCAGCGGCACTGAGCAGCGGAAACAGCTTGCGAGCCTGACGCAGCCGGGTGGCGGAAGTGGGCGACGGTGGCCACCAGTCTCCGAATTGGATGGGGTCCACCAGCACCAGGCCGGAGGTGCGTTCCGGATGGCGCTCCGCGAAGATGCGGGCAATGAGTGCGCCGAAGGAGTGTCCCACCAGCAGGTACGGCGCGGGCCAGCCGGCACGCTCGGCGAGCTCCGCCAGTTCCGTCACGCATTGCTCGACGTGTCGCGGTTCCGGGCGCGGCGCGGAGAATCCGTAGCCGGCGCGATCGTAAACAAACACGCGGGAAAATTCGGCCACGCGGGGCGCCAGACCCATCCAGTTCAGGTGTGTGGCCGCGAAGCCCGACTCGAAGATCACCGACGGGCCGGCGTCGCCCAGCGCGCGCCAGTACAGGCCATTCGTGCGCTGCCCGGCACCTTCCATGCCTTCAGTGTCCCAGAAGCGTGTGCTACCTTCGTGGGGTTATGGCACGCAGTCTGAACAAGGTGATGCTGATCGGCAATCTGGGCAAGGATGCGGAGACACGCTACACGCCGTCGGGCACTTCGGTGACTTCGTTCTCGGTGGCGACGCAGCGCCGCTGGAAAGATCAGGCCACCAACGACTGGAAGGAAGAGACCAACTGGACGAACGTGGTCTTCTGGCGCGGCGAGAATGTCGCGCCATACCTGACCAAGGGCAAGCAGGTCTACGTGGAGGGCCGCCTGCAGACGCGCAGCTATGACGACAAGGACGGAAACAAGAAGTACATCACCGAAGTGGTGGCAGAGGAAGTGATGCTGCTCGGCGGGCGTGGCGGTGACGGCGAAGAGGGCGGAATGGCGTCGGCGCCACGCACGGCCGCCGGTCGTCCCCGGCCCATGCAGCAGCAGGCGCCGCAGGACGATTTCGCGCCCGGCATCACCGACGACGACGTGCCGTTTTAACGCGCGACTCCACGCCAGACTTTTTCCAGTTCCTTGCGGATCATTTCGTTATCCGGGCGGACCTTGTAGTCTTTTTCCGTGAACTTCCAGCGCACGATGCCCTGCGGGTCAAGCACGTAGGTGGTCGGGTGCGGCAGAAACCGTCCCCGGGCAGCCGCCTCCTCATTGCGCAATCCGTAGCGGTCGATCACGGCATGATCGGCATCGCTGAGCAGCGTGACGACAAACGCGCCGCCCGACTTGGCGCGCACCTTGGGGATGATCTCGCCGAGCTTTTCCAGCGGGTCCGGCGCGATGGCGACAATGCGAGTCGTCCTGCGGCGGTCTTCCGGAAGCAGTGAGTGCAACTGAACCAGTTGCGTGACGCAGTACGGTCACCAGTAGCCGCGATAGAACACCAGCACGACGCTCGATCCGCGGAGAGAAGCGAGCGAGACTTGCCCTTCCGGCGAGGTCAACTCGAAGTCCGGCGCTGGGCTTCCCACCCGAACACGGTCCAGGTCCGAAGCGGACTGGGCCAGCAGCGCCACTGCGGCGAGGAGAGCGTTCATAGGGATGCAATGCCAGATGGGCTGTTCCGCATTCCGGCCTTATGAGTGTATTCCGGGCGCTTCATGGCCCAGCTTCTCGACGTACTCGACGTAGGTGCCCGGATAGAGCAGCGGGTCGCGACCGGTACCGCTTTCGCCGCCGAGTTCCAGGACTCGCGTTCCCAGACCGCGGAGGAACATGCGGTCGTGCGAAACGAAGATCATCGTGCCCTCAAAATCCTTCAGCGCTTCGACCAGCATCTCCTTTGTCGCCAGGTCCAGGTGATTCGTCGGCTCGTCGAGCACCAGGAAATTGGGCGGATTGTAGAGCATGCGTGCCATCGCCAGCCGCGATTTCTCACCGCCGGACAGCGCACGGATGCGCTTGGACGCATCGTCGCCGGAGAATTGGAACGCTCCGGCGAGTGTTCGCAGTGATCCGATGGAGTCCTTCGGAAAGTCCTTCTCTAACTGCTCCATGACGGTGAGATCCGGATCGAGAACGTCGAGCGCCTGCTGTGCGAAGTAGCCCATGGACAGGCTGGCGCCAAGCCGCACCGTGCCCGAGTCCGGCGGCAGCGCCCCCGCAATCATCTTCAGCAGCGTGGACTTTCCGGCGCCGTTTCGGCCCATCACGGCCCAACGCTCTCCACGGCGGATCGTCATGCTGAAGCCGTCGTAGATTGTGCGCGTCCCGTAACTCTTCGAGATCCCTTCGATGACGGCCACCTGATCTCCGGAGCGCGGCGGCACGCGGAAGTCGAACTTCACCACCTCGCGCTTCTTCGGCAACTCGATCTTTTCGATCTTGTCGAGCGCCTTGATGCGGCTCTGCACCTGCGCGGCTTTGGCGGCGTGGGTCTTGAAACGCTCAATGAAGCGCTGCTCCTTGGCGAGCATCGCCTGCTGACGCGCGAATGCGGCCTGCTGATTGGCTTCGCGGATGGCGCGCTCCCGCTCATAAAAGTCGTAGTTGCCCGAATAGACCGTGATCTCGCCGGCATCGATCTCGGCGATCTTCGTCACGATGCGGTTCATGAACTCGCGATCGTGCGACGTCATCAGCAGGGCGCCCTGGTAGCTCTTGAGAAACCCTTCCAGCCAGATGATGGACTCGATGTCGAGGTGGTTGGTGGGCTCGTCCATCAGCAGGACATCGGGCTTGCCCAGGAGCACGCGGGCCAGCGCAACGCGCATCTTCCAGCCGCCGGACAGCGCGCCGACATCGCCGTCAATCTGATCGTCGGCGAAGCCCAACCCGTGAAGCACTTCGCGCGCCAAGGCTTCCAGCGAATAGCCGCCAAGGTGCTCATACTCTTCCTGGACTTCGCCGAAGCGTTCCAGGATGCGGTCCATCTGGTCCGTCTGATCCGGGTCGCCCATGGCGTGCTGCAGCTTTTCGAGTTCATGGTGCAGGTCGCCGACGCGGCCGGATCCGGCAATGGCTTCGTCGATCACAGAGCGGCCGGCCATCTCTTCCACGTCCTGGCGGAAGTAGCCGATGGTGACGCGGCGCGGCACGGAGACCTCTCCGTCGTCGGGCTGCTCTTCGCCCATGATCATGCGGAACAGCGTGGTCTTGCCGGCGCCGTTCGGGCCGACGAGACCGACCTTCTCGCCAGGATTCAGCTGAAAGGAAGCCTCGACGAAGATCAGCTGCTTGCCGTACTGCTTCTGGATGTTGGAAAGGGAAATCATTCGGGGAAACTATTCGGCGCGGACGCGGCGGTCATGCAGCAGTGCGTGGTCTTCTGCCGATTCCAGGTGCGTCACCAGCTCAATCGGCAGACCGCACTCCCGCGCCACTTCGTCTTCAATCTGCGTGGCGATGCGATGCGCTTCGCCGATCGGCATCGAGGAAGGGAAGAGCAGGTGGACGACCGCCAGCATGCGCTGACCGGTGTGGCGAAAGCGAACTTCGTGATAGGAGACGTTGTGCGCGCGGCTGGCGTGTTCCAGCGCGAAGTTGAGCCTCTGCGCCAGTTCCGGGTCGGCGTAGTCCAGGAGGCCGCGAATGCTGCCCGCCATCAGGCGCACGCCGGAATAGAGAATCTGCAGCGCAAGCAGAATCGCGCAAATCGGATCAAACGGCTTCCAGCCGGTCAGCAGCACCAGCACCAGTCCGCCGATGACGCCGAAACTGGTCCAGCTGTCGGTCAGCACGTGCCTGCCGTTGGCTTCCAGAATCAGGTTGTGCTCGCTGCGCCCGATGCGGATCAGATACCAGCCCAGCACGAGATTGATCAGCGCCGCGGCGACCACAATCAAAGTGCCGGTGGAGAGCTCCCGAATCTCGATGCCGCTGCGCCACTGCGCCACTGCCTTCCAGATGATGCCGACCGCGGCGATGGCGATCATCGAGCCCTCAAATCCGGCAGAGAAGAAGCTGATTCGTTCGTAGCCGTATTGGAACCGCTCGCTGGCCGGGAGGCGCGACAGGCGCAGGCTGAAGGCGGCAAAGGCGACCGCCACGACGTGAATCACCGATTCGGCAGCGTCGGACAGGATCGCCGCGGAACCCGTCAGCAGCCATGCGGCCACCTTGCCGACCAGCATCAGCAGCCCGACCGCCAGGGACAGGTTCATCGCGCGCTGAGCCGTGGAGGAGGGCACCTTCTTCAAGACTACCTGTCGGGGCGAGATGTTACGCGGAAGCGGCTTCCGTCTGCGCCGGCAGCAGAACCTTGCGCGCGCTTTCCACGCCGCACACCGGCAGGGACTCATCCGTAAGCAACCCAATCTGTTTCAGCACGGAGGCCTGGTCCCAGTAGATGTGCTCATGCGCCAGTTTGCCGTCGCGGAACCGGACAATCGCCACCAGCGGAATCTCCACGCGGCGGTTTGTCGGCGCGACGCCGGGCAGCATCCACGGCATCTCCTGGGTGTGTGTGAACGCGAAGATCATCTCGTCAACCACTTGGTTTTCCCCCACGGTCCGGGATACCGGAGTGAGCGTCGTGTCCGGAGGCATGGTGGGGATGAAACGATGGGCGTAGAAGTCGCGCAGCGCCGCCTTGCCGTGGCCGCCCGTCATCACCGGAACGTGATTCACATAGGCGTCCTCGACCATGGTGGCCAGCGTGGCTTCCACGTCGCGCGTCGCAAACTCATGACGCGTGTGCTCTTCCCAGAGCGCGCTGAGGTCAGGCATCAGCGCGATTTTAGCGAATCAGGTTTTCGTTGTTGAACGTAATGCCCAGGAAAGCGACGCACATCTCGTCTTCTGTGCCTTCGCCCCAACGCACCACCTTCGGCGGATTGCTCGGGTTGCGCGGATTGTTGGCGGAGTTGTCGTACCGGCAGCTCATGCGGATGGTGGACAGAGACGGCAGATCCACCGGCTTCTCGAAAAAGTACGAGCCTTGCCAGTTGAAGTCCCAATCGTCGATGCGGATGAGCGGCTGCGGCTGCTGGAACAGCGGCTGAACTTCCGCGGTGATCCTGCGCCCCAGCAGATGCATGTGCGGGAAGACCTGAACGACCTTGGCATCCAGGAACGGCGGAATGATGAAACTCCAACGCACCTCATGGTCCGGCGCGTTGGCGGGAATCTCCAGCCTTGTCTGGATCATGGGGAAGAAGTAGAGCGCCTGGCTCACCGGCTTCTTCGCAAAATACAGGCCGATGCGCGTCTGATCCGCGTCCTCGTTGAGCGCGGTGTAATAGTGAATCTGCAGCACGACGCGCGCCTGCTTCCGGAGGCGCATCGCCACGCCGTCCGGCAACTGATGCGGGCGGCTTCCGGGCGCCCATCCGCCCAGCGTGTAATTGAACCCGAGCAGGTCCGACAGCGAGCCGATGTTGCGGTTGAACAGGGAGACGCCGGGTCCGCCGTAGCACGTGTAGCCGGGCTGCCCGTCCTGCCCATCCAACTTCTCCGCCTCACCGCTCTCGTCCAGATACACGATGGCGTGATGAACGCTGCGCCGATTGCCGGGCAGGATGTCGATCGCGCTGACCCATTGGTCTTCCTCCAGCGTGGCAGGCAGGACGAAGCAGCGATACATGTCGCGACCCCGCGGCGGCTGATAGGCGGTGGGCATTTCCAGTACCTGGTCCGGCTGCCCCAGCACCCACTCGCCCTGCTCGTCCGGCACTGGAGGAAGGTCGGCGTCGTCACCTTTGTCTTTCGGTCCGCCCAGCCAGCTGAGCAGTGTCTGACGCTCTTCGTCCGTCAACTGATACGAGTCCCGAAACGTGCCATGCGGGGCGACCGGCTTCCACGGCGGCATCAATCCTTCGTTGATGACGCGCAGCATATCCGCCGAATAAGTGACCGCGTCATCGTAGGTGAGCAGCGAAAACGGAGCAATGTCGTTCGGCCGGTGGCAGATCGCGCATTTCGCCTGCACGATCCTGGCGACGTCCCGGGTATAGGTCAGCTGTCCCCACGTCGAGGTGGCCGTCGCAAGGCCCACCGCCAAACTGAGCAGGGTTGCCCGCATAGCATCAGTATAGGCGGCGCTACTTCACCCGAGTGGGGATGGTGTAGCGGATTCCGGTCGTCAAGATCGTATCGTTCTGGCGTCGTCCGGCCGGCGGATTGCTCAGGAATCGGTTGCTGAACGATCCCTGCACCGCGATCGTCTTGTAAATGGTCGCTGCCGCCCCCGCATCGAAGTTGAAGCGATACTCTCCGGTGTTTGTCAAATTCGGAAAAAACGAGAAGCGCTCAAACACGTTCACGATCGCATTTAACTTATGCGTGAACTCCTGGTTGAAGTAGACTTCACCGGAGGACCGCGTGAACGCCGCGCGATTCGCTGCGGGATTCGATCCGAACGCTTCCCGGTTGTACGCACCACCGCCGCCGACCGTGAGCGTCGTCCGGGCATTCTTTAATAGGTTCACGCCAAGACCGCCGCCGAGGACCGTGCGAAGGTCCAGTAACAGGAACTGGTCGTAGTCGTAATCGTTGAAGGCGTTCAAAAAGATTCGCGAACCGATGTTGCGCTGATATCCGATGCCGCCGCGAATCGCATTCGCCGTGGTGATGCTCACGCCGGTGGTGGAGTTCTGCGCAAACACGGAGGCAAAGCGCAGCGTCACCTTGTCATGCTTCGTTGTGCGAACCAGATTCGCGGATGTGCCGAGGGTGTTCGTGGCCGCGTTTCCGCTGGTGGAGGCATAGCCCATGTCGACGAAGCCGGAATAAATGTCGAGAAATCCGGGGTCGGAGGCGCGCCTTTGGGATAACTCGAACGCCGACTGTGCCGCTTCCGGCCGCAGTGCTTCCAACGACGCGGCGGCGATGGTCACCGGCGCGCCACTGGGCGGAGTCGCGACAATGCTGCCGTTCTCGGTCTTCAGGGTTCCTGCAACCTTCTTGCCGTCTTTGGTGCTGACGACCAGCGGTGCCGCTGTCGTCACTTCCGTGATGTTCGCGACGGGGATGGTAACTTCTCCGGCTAACTCGCTCTTGAGAATGACGCCTTTGTCAGTGGTGTTTTGAATGGTGCCGGTCAGGCGGTCTCCGTTCTTTAAGGTAACCGTGTCGGCCCATGCCAACATACTGAAAAACACAATCATTGCGATTCGCATCGATAAGTCTTCCTTCCTCGAATTTCGATTTGCCTGCTGACCACGGCTTGAAGCGCTTCGGAATAAATCCGATGCTCTTCGGAGAGAATTCGGGCGGAAAGACTCTCTTCTGTATCACTGTCCAGAACCGGCACAACGGCTTGCTGAATGATGGGTCCGGAATCCAGGCCCTCGTCGACATAGTGCACCGTACAGCCGGAGAACTTCACACCGTGCTCCAGCGCCTGCCGCTGCGCGTGTAAGCCCGGAAAGGCCGGTAGCAGCGACGGGTGAATGTTGACGATGGCATTCGGGAACGCACGAACAAAGCCCGGGCTCAGCAGGCGCATAAATCCCGCCAGGCAGACCAGCTCCACCCGTTCCCGGCGGAGTAACTCGACTAACTGTGCGTCATATTTCTCCCGTTCGATGCCTCGCGAGGGAAGCACAAACGCGGGAAGGCCAAGAGATTCCGCAAGCTGAATCCCTCCGGCGCCGGCGACATTGGACACGACGGCGGCGATCGAAGCCTGGATTCGGCCCTGGGCCACGCTGCGCGCAAGGGCTTCGAAGTTGGAGCCTCGGCCCGAAAGCAGGATGCCCAGACGTGTCATTCGTACTGGACACGATCCTTCCTGGCGGAGATCACCTCGCCGATACGCCACGCCTTGTATCTCTTGAGAGAGGCCAGTGCCCGCGCAGCAGAGCGAGCCGGAACGGCGACAATCATGCCGACGCCCAGGTTCAACGTGCGGCGCCAATCGGCCTCCGGTACCTTGCCGATCTCGCGCAGGAGCTGAAACATCGGCGGGACGTGCCACGATCCCAAATCAATGCGAGCGCCCAGACCTGCCGGTAACATCCGCGGCGTATTGTCCGTAATGCCCCCACCCGTAATGTGCGCGGCGCCGAGTAACAGGCCCGCCTCCATCAGAGACTCCAACGGCTTTCGATAACTGACATGGACCTTCAGTAACTCTTCCGCCACGGTCGATCCCATTCCCGGCAAGACAGAGTCGATCGAATACCCGGCAACCTCGAACAGAAGCTTCCGGGCGAGCGAATAGCCATTCGTATGGAGACCATTCGAAGGCAGAGCCAGCAGCGCGGCGCCCTCGCGAATCTCCTCGCCGGTGATCATCTTCTTGCGCTCCACCGCGCCGACAATAAACCCGGCCAAATCGTAGTCGTCGTCGGCGTACAGGCCCGGCATTTCCGCCGTTTCCCCGCCGATGAGGGCGCAGCCATTCGCCTTGCAGCCGCGCGCGATTCCTTGCACCACGTCCGCCGTCACGCTGGCGTTCAACTTACCGGCTGCGAAGTAATCAAGAAAGAACAGCGGCTTGGCGCCCTGCACCATGATGTCGTTGACGCAGTGGTTCACCAGATCTTCGCCGATGGTGGTGTGCTTCCCGGCCATGATGGCAACGCGCAGCTTGGTGCCCACGCCATCGGCCGACGAAACCAGCACCGGCTCTCGGTACCCGGTGAGCCGGAACCCGCCCCCGAAACTGCCGATGTCGGTCAGCACTCCCGCAGTGAATGTCGCGCGCGCGTAGGTACGGATGCGGCGGACTGCCCGGTCCGCCTCGTCGATATCGACACCGGAATCGGCATAGCGGATGGGCGTGCGGCGAATCATGTTGTGAGAACCCTTAGGATACTGCGATCATCGAATGAAATTCAGATGAGAACAGCCAGCGCTCTCGTTTTGCTTGCTGCGGCCGCCGCGGCGCAGTCTCCGCCGGTGGCTGCAATTCGCAACGCGCGGATTGTCCCCGTCAGCGGGCCGGTCCTGGAGCGAGGCACCATCGTGGTGCGCAATGGCCTGATCGCCGACATCGGAACCAACGCCGCCGTTCCCGCTGATGCCTGGGTGATCGAGGGAGAGGGGCTGACCGTATATCCCGGCCTGATGGACGCGCTGGGGTCGCTGGGCATTCCAGACATGGCGCCCGGCGCGCTGCCGGCTCGCCCGGTCACGCCGCCTCCGCCTCCGCCCACGGCGGCCAGCGCCTCGCGAGGCCCGGAAAATCGGCCGCTGACCTCCAGTTGGGTGCGTGCCGCTGACCTGGTGCGCACAACGGAGCGCCGTCTGGAAGCGGCTCGCGCAGCCGGCTACACATCCGCCGTCACGTTCCCCTCCTCCGGGATTTTCACCGGCCAGGGCGCGGTGATCAATCTCGCTGCTGAGGATGCGGGCCGCATGGTGGTGGCCAACGGAGTGGGCCAGTTTGTCACGATGGCTCGCGGCGCCTTCAGTACCTTCCCCGGCTCCCTGATGGGCACCATCGCCTATCTGCGCCAGGTGTTTCTCGACGCGGACCACTACCGTCGAGCCAAGGAACTCTACGCCAAGTCTCCCCAAGGGCTGGAGCGTCCCGCCTATGACCGCGCGCTGGAAGGCATTCTCGATTCGCCGCGCGTGCTGATTCCGGCTGTCAGCGCCGTCGAAATCGAGCGTATGCTGCGCTTCGCCAAAGAGCTGAACCTGAAGGCTGTCCTCTACGGCGCCCACGAAGGCTACGCGGCCGCTTCACTGTTGCAGCAGGCGAAGCTGCCCGTGCTCGTCAGCATGAAGTGGCCCGCCCCGCCGCCGGATCGCGACCCCGATGAGCCGGAGACGATGCGCACTCTCGAACTGCGCGAGAACGCTCCCTCCACGCCCGCCGCGCTGGCCAAGGCCGGCGTGCCCTTTGCCCTCTATGTCGACGGGGCGCCGGGTGACCTGACGAAGGCAGTCCGCCGCGCCATCGAAAAGGGCTTGGCACCTGCCGATGCCCTGCGTGCGCTGACCCTATCGGTGGCCGAGATCTACGGCGTGGCGGATCGCGTCGGCTCGCTCGAGAAGGGCAAGATCGCCAACCTTGTCGTGGCCAAGGGCGATCTGTTCGCCGAAAAGCCCGAAGTGAAGTACGTGTTCATCGACGGCGTGCGGTATGAGCCTGCGCCCGCCGCCGCACCCGCCAAGCCGGAGGTCACACAGTGATTCGCACTCTCCCCCTGCTTCTCGCCCTCACCTCGGCCAGTGCGCAGGTGATTGTCATCCGCGACGCCAACGTCCTGCCAATCACCAAGCCGGCATTCAAAGGCAGCGTGGTGATCGAGAACGGAAAAATTCGCGAGATGGGCGAGAAGGTCGTCATCCCGCCGGGCGCCCAGGTGGTGGATGCCGCCGGGCAGTACCTGATGCCGGGCATCATTGACTGCCACTCGCACATCGCCGCCGACTCGATCAACGAAGGCAGCGTCTCGGTGTCCGCCATGGTGGGGATCGACGACGTCATCAATCCCACGGACATCGCGGTCTACCGGGCCCTGGCTGGAGGCGTCACGATCTCCAACGTTCTGCACGGCAGCGCCAACGCCATCGGCGGCAAGTGCAGCGTGCTGAAGATGCGCTGGGGCAAGACCGCGCCCGAGATGCTGATGGAGGGCGCAAAGCCGTCCATTAAGTTCGCGCTCGGCGAGAATCCGAAGCGGCGCGGCAGCCCGTCGGTGAGCCCGTTCGGTTCCACCGCCGCCAACCTGCGCTATCCGGCGACGCGCATGGGCGTGGAGGACGTGATCCGGCAGGCATTCAACGAGGCCAGGATCTACCAGGCCACCCTCCGCGAGTACGCGGAGCGGTCCAAGCGCGGGGAAGCCGTCATGCCGCCGCGCCGCGACCTGCGCCTGGAACCGCTGGTCGAAATCCTGGAGGGCAAGCGGCAGGTGCACGCGCACTGCTATCGCGCCGACGAGATCCTGATGCTGCTGCGCGTGGCCGATGATTTCGGCTTCAAGATCCGCACGCTGCAACATGTCCTGGAAGGCTACAAGGTGGCCAAGGAGATCGCGGCGCACGGCGCGGGCGCATCCACCTTCAGCGACTGGTGGGCCTACAAGGTGGAAGCCTACGACGCGACCCCGTACAACGCTGTCGCCATGATGCGCAAAGGCATCCTCGTGTCCTTGAATTCCGACTCGGCCGACGTCACGCGCCGTCTCAACACCGAGGCGGCCAAGACGATCAAGTACGGCGGCGCCACCGAGACGGAAGCTC
>CAYNDS010000010.1:29471-32430 GCA_964395885.1 uncultured Solibacteraceae bacterium
ACCATCAACCCCGCCAAGCAACTGGAAATCGACCATCGCGTGGGCTCGATTGAGGCAGGCAAGGAAGCGGACCTCGTGCTCTACAACCGGCATCCGCTATCCAGCTACGCCGTCGCGCAGAAGGTGTGGGTGGACGGCACGCTCTATTTCGACCGCCAAAAGGATATCGAGGAGCGCGCGGCAAAGGAGGCTCGGAAGAAGGTGCTTCTGGACGCCGCAAAGGAGCGGGAAAAGAAGGGCGCACCTGCCACGGGTGGCGCGCGGAGGCCGGCATGAAGTTCTCAACCGTACTGATCACGGCGGTGGCCTTCGCCGGCGCTGAAGATACCTTCCTGTTGCGCAATGTGACGGTCCACCCGGTGTCGGGCCCTGCCCTCTCCAACGCGATGGTGCTGGTGAAGGACGGGCGCATCGCGCAGGTGGGGCCGAAGTTGGCGCCCGCCGGCGCGAAGATTGTCGACGGAAAGGGCGGTCATCTCTGGCCCGGCATGATCAACTCCGCGACAGAGTTGGGCCTGCAGGAGATCTCGTCCATCCGCGAAACCGTTGACACGGGCGAGTTGGGCGTCTTCAATCCGCAGCTCCGCGCCTTGATCGCCGTCAACCCGGAGAGCGAGTTCATTCCGGTGACCCGCGCCAACGGAATCACCGCGGCCTTGACGCTGCCCGCCGCAACGGGCGGCTTCCGTATCACCGGACAGCCGGCCATCGTTCCTGGACAGGCCTCGCTGATGCACCTCGACGGCTGGACCTGGGAAGAGATGGAGATCCGCCGCGATGCCGCCATGATGATGGTCTTTCCGCTGATCGAAACGCGGACCTTCGGTCTGTTTGATCCGGGTGCCCCCAACCGGTCCGCCTACGCGGAAGCGAAGAAGTTTTATGAGAAGCAGCTCAGGGAACTGAACGACTACTTCGACAAGGCCCGGGCCTATCAGAAGGCGAAGGCGGCGGGCAGCAAGGATTGGAAGACCGACCTCTCAATGGAAGCCATGCTCCCCGTGCTGGACGGCAAGATGCCCGTCTTCATCGTGGCCCGTCAGGAGCGGACGATCAAGGCGGCGCTGGAGTTCATCGACAAACAGAAGATCCGCGCCATTCTCGCCGACATTCAACGCCCCGGGGCGCAGCTGGCGGAAATCGCAAAGCGCAACATCCCCGTCATTCTCGGATCGTCGACCGATCTTCCCGAGGAACAGGACGATCCGTACGACAAGAATTACGCCTTCGCCGCCCAGATGCACAAGGCGGGCGTGAAGTTCGCCTTCGCGACGTTTGACAACCAATTCGCGCGGAACTTGCCGTTCCAGGCAGGCATCGCCGTCGGATATGGACTTCCCGAGGATGCGGCCGTCCGTGCCGTGACCCTGACCCCAGCCGAAATCTGGGGAATCGACAAGGACTACGGTTCAATCGACAAGGGCAAGTGGGCCGACCTGATCCTCACCGACGGTGACTTGCTGGAGCACAAGACCCAGATCACCGCGATGTGGATCAAGGGCCGAAGCGTCAGCCTGGAGAACAAACATCTCCGGCTCTATCAGAAGTACAACGCGCGTCCGAACTGAGCCGCCGCCAAACCAGGAGTGCCGCCAGCGCTCCGCCGCACAGCAGCAGCGTCTTTGACTCGGGTACCTCGTTGTCGATCATTGCCTTGAGCTGAAACCCCAGCCGGGATCCGGTGGGCAATGCCCCCGTCCAGGCCAGTGTGGTGGTGCCGGTCAGGGTGAAGTTGCCGGTGACGGCAGAGAAGACGACAATTTCCACTCCGTTCGCCCCGATCGGATTCAGCTTCTGTCCCAGGCTCTGCCCGTTGAAAACCAGGTTGTCCACCAGCGTCGAGGACCCGACGCGGTCTGCCCGAGCACGAAACGCGAAGAGATTCACGTCGTCGACCATCGGGTCGGTCCAGCTCTGGTTGTAGGTCCCCGTCTGAAAGGTCACCGTTGCACCCATGCGCGTCAGGGTAAAGGGGACCGCCACGCCGGAGACCCAGGAAATCTGGCCTGCCGTGCCCACCGGGCCGACATTGGTAAAGTTCGGCGGAACGTGCAGTCCGGCTTCGTAGTCCGCCGCCCCAGGACGTCCGCTGCGCACTTGTGCCACGAACCGCTCGTCAGCCGGCGTCGTGACTCCGCGCGTCGTCAGGAAGTTCTGGTAGGCGGCGTCGGTCACGAACCGACCCTCAAAAATCGGTCCTGCCGCCCCGATACCCAGGCTCATCGCCATTGCCAACCCGATTCGCGTCACGAATGAACCATCGGAGGAACCGGCGGTGAACTTTAGCGCGCCACGCGCGACAAATCCTCCACCAGCGCTTCAAAGAGTTGCGGAGCCCGATCCTCCGCCCGCAGGACCGCCGAGGGATGGTAGGTCACCACCACTTGGGCGCCGGAGGCATGCGGGTGCAGACGCCCGCGGCTCTCCTCGATTCCCACCCGCTTGCCGAAGACCGTCAGCGCGGCGGTCGCCCCCAGGCAGATGATCCACTTCGGCCGCACGATCGCGAGTTCGGCCTCCAACCAAGGTTGGCATGCGGCAACCTGTACGGTCGAAGGCGTCTTGTGGATGCGCCGCTTGCCACGCTCTTCAAAGCGGAAATGCTTCACGGCATTGGTGACGTACAGGTCCTCGCGACGCAGGCCGGCCCGAGACACGGCATCGGCCAGCACGCGGCCCGCAGGTCCGACAAACGGCCGCCCCTGCCGATCTTCTTCATCGCCCGGCTGCTCGCCAATCAACATCACGTCCGACCGTGCCGCCCCCTCGCCGAACACCGCCTGCGTGGCGTTTGCGTAGAGATCACAGTTCCGGCACCCCTGCGCCGCCTCGGCCAGCACCGGCAACTCCGCCGTGTCGGGTACCGGCGAAAGCAAAGACACCTGCCGCATCGCTTCCTTTTTTAATGGTGCGGCGGCCACCGAGATCTACACCAGCGGTGTCGTCGGCAGCGTGGACC
>CAYNDS010000011.1:0-15279 GCA_964395885.1 uncultured Solibacteraceae bacterium
CTTCGGGACCGGTCGGCATGGTTCAGCCGGGTGAGTACGACAAGGCGCCCGAGTTTGTTCGCCGCCTGGCGGAGCAGTCCACTGTGGCTGACCCCGGCTATCTCAAGGTGGTCGAAGACGCGGTGGTGGATGCGGTCGTTGATGCTGACCGGCGCCGGCGGCCGGTGCGGGCAGGGGTTGCGCGCGGCCACGAGGACAAAGCCGCCTTCAACCGCCGCTTCCGGATGAAGAACGGGCAGACCTGGACCCACCCGCGGCCCGGCAACCCGGACATCGTCGAGCCTGCCGGCCCCATTGACCCCGAAGTCGGCGTCATCGGCGCCTTCGATGGGGACGATCTTGCGGGCTGCATCGTCACCTACGCCTGCCACGCGACCACGAGCCCGGGCGGCATCACCGCCAACTCGATCTGGTATCTCGAGCGCACCATCCGCGGCGTGTATGGGCGCAACGCGGTGGTGGTCTTCCTTCCCGGCGCTTGCGCCGACATCACCCAGGTGGACAACCTCAGCCCGTACCGGGAACCGACGGGAGAACAATACGCCAAGCGGGTGGGCGGGCGCGTCGGTGCCGAGGCACTGAAGTGTCTGCTTGCGATGACTCCGGGAGAACTCACGCCGGTCAACGCCCTGACGCGGACCTTCCCCGTTGCGCGCCGGCGTCCTGCTCGCGCGAAAGTCGAAGCGGCCCGTCGCTTGGCGGCTGTTGCTCCGATGCGAGAAACTCTGGCGGAATGGGTCTTTGCAAAAGAGACGGTCCTGGCCGACTGGCTGTGTGAGGTGCAACCCGCGGTTCCGGTCGAAGTGCAAGCGCTGCAGATTGGCCCGGCGGTCTTCGCCGCGAACCCGTCGGAGTTCTTCGTCGAGTTGGGCCTGAGCATCAAGAAGGCCAGTCGCTTCCCGTTCACCTGGCCGGTGATGCTGGCAAACGGCTGCGTAGGCTACGTCCCCACGGAGGCCGCACTCGGCGCCGGGGGCGGCGGCTACGAGACGCGGCTCACCAGCTACACCAACCTGGAAGTGACTGCGGGAACCCGAATCGCCCAAGCTTCGATCGACCTGGTGTCCGCCTTGTCGCCTGGTCCGGTTCCTCTTCCTCCGGCGGCACTGCCCTTCACCGCGCCGTGGAATTACGGCAACACCGGTCCGGAAACCGACTAATCGAAGCGCAAGAAATTTCGAGTTCTTTCGGTGTCTCCGCCATAGAATCCAAGCGGAGGCCAGCATGAACCGAATCGTAAGCAGCTTGATCTGCGTCCTTGCGCTCTCTGGCGGGACCGCATCCGGCAGCAGTATCCTCGTTCGTCAATCGTTCGACCTGACGGGCCCGTACGGCGATGTACGCGTCACAGTGAGCGTACTCGACAATGACGCCGGCGACTTCGACCGTTACACCTGGACCTATCTGGTTCGCAACGTCAGCTTCAAGGTGATCTCGCCCAGCGGAAGCGTTTCGTATCTGGATGGGCTTTGGTTCGGTCTGTCCATGACTCTGCCCGGATGCTTCCCGTCGTCCGACGCGCTGTGTGACTTCCGATTTCAGAATCCACCGGGATGGCGCTTTAACGGCCCGGGTACCGACTTCGACTACAGCTGGATTGCGGACCGAAACGTCGACATCGCCATCGGCGAGTCGCTCGAATTCCGCTTCTCCACTGCGCGACGGATTGCCGTCATTGATCATGGGAGTGCGTTTGGCGTTGATTACTCGTCGATCGGACCCACAGGGATCGCCGACGGCAGGATCCTCCGTCCCGGTGAGCCGGGTGTCATCGTGGCGATTCCGGAAACGTCCGGGGTCGCGATGCTGGCCCTGAGCCTAGGTCTCGGACTGTTGCTGCAAGGCAAGCAATTCCGCCGCGGCAGACAGCACGTCTGAGGTTGCGATCTTCGACAGATCAACGCTCTTCAGCACGCGAGACCGGGTCTGCCACGGCGCCCAAACCACTTCGTCGGAAGGCCCGAACAGGACGACCGTCGGCAGCCCGAAAGCGGCGGCCATGTGCGCCGGGCCGGAATCGTTGCCGATGAACAGCCGCGCGCCAGCCAGCACCGATTTCGCGCCGCGCAAAGAGCCCTGCTCAATGCGGAGGCCTGCGAAACCCGTCGTGTCGTCGCCCGGACCAGCCAGGATTCGGACAGGCAGCGGGAGTTGCCGCGCCAGTTCCGCGAAATAGGGCCACTGCTTCTGCGGCGCCGAGGCGAACGGATGGAGCACGGCGTAAGGCTCTGCGGCCGGAACCGGTTCCGCATACAGCCGCGCGCGGGGAATGGGCTGGCGCGGGACGCCGAGATGGAACATCGCCGAAGCCACGTGCTCTGCCGTGTGTACCGTGCGTTCCTCCCCCAGAATCTGCTGCGCGCGCGGGATGAGGACGTTGTACAACGGCCGGTAGCGAAAATGCCCAAAGCCCGCGCGGATACGGCTTCGCTGCGCGAGCGTCATCCAGGCGCTGCGCGTTCCGCCGTGCAGATTCACCGTGATGTCCGCGCCGTAGCGGACGATGTCCCCGGTACGGGTGAGGATCTGAGACACGTTCGGGTTGCCTTCGTAGATGGCGGAAAAGGCGGGATCCACGGCAACCGCAATTCGCCAATCGGGTTGCCACTTGGCCAATAACTCGATCGCCGGCGTGGTCAAAACACAATCGCCCAGCGAGCGGAGGCGGATGAGGAGAACTCTAGCTTTCGATGACAGCTTCGTCAATCAGCATCACCGGGATGTCGTCCCGCACCGGATACACGCGGTGGCAGGCAACGCACTTCAGCCCTGTCGTTACGCCGCTTGCGTCGGCCTTCAGCGTCAAGTCTCCGCGGCAAAACGGGCAGACGAGGATGTCGAGCAACTCCTTACTCAGGGCCATGGCCCGCTAGTGTAGCAAGCGGAAGCCGTCGAAAGCAGTTGCAAGTATGCAGAACTTTGTTAGGATCAGAAGCAGATGGTCTTCTTGTATCCGCACGTCGATTGCGGCACTCTGTTCAGCGCTGGGTCGCTCCGCTAGAGCATGTATCCTCCCCGCAACTATCCCCCCCGCGGCGGCCGTCCCCGAGTCCGAGAGAATGTCAACGAGGCGATTCGAGTGCCTCAAGTGCGAGCCGTCTTCCCCGACGGAACCGTGGTGGTCATGCCCACCATGGAGGCCGTGCGGCGGGCGCAGGACATGGGGCTCGACCTGATTCTCGTTTCGCCGACGGCAGACCCGCCCGTCGCCAAGGCGATGGACTACGGCCAGTGGCAGTACGAGAACAAGAAGAAGCAGAACGAGGCGAAGAAAAAGCAGCACGTCATCCAGGTGAAGGAGTTGAAGTTCCGCCCCAACACCGACGATCACGACTACGATTTCAAGAAGAATCACGCCATCCGCTTTCTGAAGGAAGGCAATCGTGTGAAGGCGGTGGTGCAGTTCCGGGGCCGTGAAATTGCACACGTGGACCTGGGCAAGAAGCTGCTGCTGCGCTTCTCCGACGACCTGAAGGAACACGGGTCTGTCGAAGGGCAGCCGAAGCTGGAAGGGCGCAACGCGCACGTCATCATCAGCCCGCTGAAGACCACTCCGAAGGAAGTCGCGAGCAAACCGAAGCCGTCCTCGGCCGAACCGCCGTCCGCCTAGTTCTCGATCAGCTGGCGGGACTTGGGAAGAGCGGTGACGCCGGCCCGCCTGGACGGTTCCGCCCATCGGCGAAGAACGGTCGAGAGCGTTTCCAGACGCACGGGCTTGGAAACAAAGTCATCCATCCCTGCCGCCAGGCAGCGCTCCTTGTCCGCAGCGAACGCATTCGCCGTCAGTGCGATGATCGTGCGGTGAACGCCGGTTCCGGACTCCGCCCGACGAATCGCCTCCGTGGCCTGATAGCCGTCCATTTCCGGCATCAGGCAGTCCATCAGAATCGCCGCATAAGTCTCGCTCAGCGCCTTGTCGACTGCCTCGGCACCGTTCACCGCCAGCTCCACCTGATAGCCCAGCTTTCGCAATAGCAGTTCCGCCACGCGCTGGTTGACGGGATTGTCCTCGACGAGGAGGACCGTGGTGGACGCCTTGTCGGTGACCGCCTGATTCAGGCGGAGCAATGACTCTGGAGCCCCGTCGCTCAGGCAGCTCCTCACCGCGCGGAGCAGAGCCCGGTATCGGACCGGTTTGTGCAGCGCAGCCGAAATGCGCAGGTCGAGCATCTCCGCTTCCCCTGGTTCGTGAGACGCGGGGTAGGCGAGGATCACACGGACGGAGTCGAATTCACGCCGCCGCCGGAGCTCTGACAGGAACTCCTGGTTGCTTGGCGGAGGTTCCAGGTCGAGCAGGAGAACCTGGGGCGGCGGTCCGGCGTCCAGTACCTTCCAGGCGGAACGGGAATCTTCGCAGCAGACCACCGTCGCACCAGCCCTCCGGAGACTCTCGCCGAATACGGCCTTTGCGGTTGGGTGGCCGTCCACAACCAGAACGGAAACGCCCTCCAGCGGACGGCGGTCCGGCGCCGGCTCGGTTTCGACGTGCGCGGGAAGAGGAAGGTCGAACCAGAAGCTGGTGCCTTGGCCGGGAACGCTGCGCAAGCCAATCTCCCCGCCCATGGCCTGCACCAGTTTTCGGCAGATTGCCAGGCCCAGACCGGTGCCGCCGTAACGCCGTGTGGTGGAAGAGTCTGCCTGCGTGAACGGCGCGAACAGCTTCGCCTGTGTTTCCGCGTCAATGCCGACGCCGGTATCGCTGACCGTGAAGCGGTAGAGATCGGGAAGCGAGGGAATGCGCCGCACCTTGATCTCCACTCCGCCCTCCTCGGTGAACTTGACGGCGTTGTTCAGCAGATTGAGCAGGATTTGCCGCAGCCGCCCCGGGTCACCGCAAACCATGTCCGGGACATTCTCCACAACGTCGATGCTCAACGCCAAGCGCTTGCGCCGGAAGGAGTCCGCCAACAGGTCGGAGACGTCCTCGATCGACCGCCGAAGGTCAAAGGGGATCCTTTCGAGATCCAGCGCCCCGGACTCGATCTTCGAGAAGTCGAGAATGTCGTTGATCAGGCGCAGCAGGGCTTCGCCGGAGTTCAGGATCGTGTCCAGGTACTCGGCCTGCTGTGCTGAGACCGGCGTGTCGTTCAACAGGCAGCTCATGCCGATAATGCCATTCAACGGCGTCCGAATCTCGTGGCTCATCGTCGCCAGGAACTCGGATTTGATCCGATTCGCCCGTTCGGCCTCGGCCTTGGCTTCGCTCAACTGGGTGACCAGATGGCTGAGTTCTTCTGCGTTTCGCTCCTGTACGGCCACCGCGGACTCCAGGTCCGTGGCGTAGGCGGCCAGGCGCTGCTGCGCGATCTTCGCGGCCGTGATGTCCGAGACAGCTGCCACGAACCCGCCGCACTGCCCACCCACCCACAAGGGTTCAGCTACGATCTCCGCCCAGCCCAATGTGCCGTCGGGCCGAACCAGACGCCATTCTGCCGAGAAGCGCTGGTGTGGGAAACTCGCCTCCCAGGCTGCCCGGATCCGCTCCCGATCCTGCGGGTGAACCGCCGTCTCAAACCCGGCCCCCACCGTCGCTTGGGAACTCAGGCCCGTAATCTCCGTCCAGCGCTGGTTGCAGTCCGTCATCCGCCCCTGCGTGTCGGCCAGGAAGATGCCGATCGGAGCATTCTCAGCCAGGGTCCGGAACCGCGCTTCACTTTCCTGAAGACACTTTGCCGCGCGCCGGGCCTCGGTGACATCGGTTTCGATGGCGACGAATCCCGCAAGGCGCCCGTCCTCGTACAACGGCTCGCATTCGATCGACACCCAGTAGGGCTGTCCCTGCTTGGTGTAGTTCAGCAGCTCGCTGCGGAAGGCGAGTCCTTTCCGGACCGCTTCGCCAATGCGCTTTTGCTCCCGGCGGTCTGTTTCCGGACCCGCCAGGACCTCGCCCGGTTTGCGCCCCCGTACCTCCGCCAAAACGAAGCCCGTCTCGCGCTCAAAGCTTTCGTTGATCCAGTCGATGCGGCCGTCGGCATCGGTAATCACTACCAGGCTCTTGGTGCGGCTCGCCACCATGGACAAGCGCTGGTACTCACGCCGCCGCTGATCCAGGAGCCGGAAGGCCTGTTCCCGGCTGGCCAGGACGCTGAGCGTGCGGACGATACCGGCCACGAGATCGAGGGTGTCCAGGTCAAAGGAGGCCGCGCCCGGCCGGTAGAACTCAAGAATAGCGACCGGCGATCCCCCGGCGAGGATCGGCGCGGCGACAGAACAACCGAGTTCGTGCTCGGCTGCGGCTTGCGCGCGCGAAAACTGCGCATCGCTCGCCAAGCGGTCCCGCCACAGTGCAGAACGTGCCTCGACACAATCCCACGGCCACTCGCCCAGTTGGATCCGGGTCCGGGCCGTGGCGTCCAGAAAGCCGCGCAGCCGCGGATCTTCGCAGAAGTAGCGCCCCGGCTCTCCTTTGCCGCCTTGAATGGAGAACACGTGCGCCACCGGAAAGCCCGCCTGGCGTGCAATCGACGGCAAAAGCTCCGCCAATGCATCCTCCAGCCGGTCGCAGCGGTTACAGACGGCCGAGACGAATCGGAACAGCCCGTAAATGTCCCGCTCTCGTGATAAGCGCCGCTCGCTGTCCGCCATGTGGCGCAAGGTCCTGGCCAGCCGGTTTTGCACGGGGCGGAACAGGAAAAGCAACTGCCCGGCCGCCAGCAGGATGGCCCCTGCTGTCAGCGCTCTCTGCATCCAGATGAGGCGGTCGTGATTGGCCCGCCCCACGCGTTCCCATTCGGCGGCGGTGGCGCGCGCCGACGCGACCAGCTGCTCCTTTTCCCGCAGGACATCCTCGGTAATCCGCTCGCGAACCAGCTCCCGGCCAGGAGCCGCCTCCATCTCCGCAATCGCCCGCTGGACCACCAGCCGGAACCGGGCGACGTCGTCCCCCACCCGTGCCGCCCGCTCCGGAAGCGGATGGCCATCCGCCGGACGGTCCAGGTAGATCTGCTCGTGTTCGACTTCCGCCAGACGCGAGTCGAGGTCTCGCAGCGATACCGGAGTCGGCTGCCGCACCAGACGGTCGACATCTGCCGCGATTCCCTCGGCACGCACTCGCTGCAACGCTGCACGCTCCAGTAAAGCTCCGTCCAGGAGCGCGACCTGTGCGTGACGCAACGTAAACCAGTGGCTGAGCGTGAACGCACCCACCAGAGTCGCGGTTGCGAGAGCAAACGCGAGCGACAAGGGCCGGAGCGAACTGGGAATCGAGGCGAACATCTACGGCTGTCCTGTTCGGCGCAACACAATCCAAATCGGCCACATTTGCGGAAAACTTCAGAACCGGTCACGAATTTTCTGTGGTGAAAACAGGCTCCGTTTGCTTCGAGATACGGGCGCGACCGTGAAACTGTAGCGTAGCCCCGTTTCATGCTGGTTCCGGCATGGACTCTCCTACCCAAGTGCAAACAATCGCCGATCCGGCCGAGCGCGCCGTTTCGACACGGCAGCAGATTCCGAAAATCCTGACCGAAGCCGGCAAACAGGCCGCCGTCGTCGCGGCGGGACAGGCGCTGGCGGCGGCCAACGCCAAATCCTCCGGACTCAAGAAAGGTCTGGCCCGAATCTTGGACCGGCTCGGCCAGATTCAAAAGGCGGTTCGCGAGACCCGAGACCGATTTGAACAAGCCGTCATCGCGGCGTCTGACACAGCCGTGGCCGTCACCGATTTCCACCGTCTGGAGGCGGAACAGCGGCTCTTGACCGAGGCAAACCGCCGGTTTGTCGAGAAGCTGATTCCGGACGCTGTCGGCCAGGAAATGGAAACAACGGCAAAGCAGCGGCTCGCCCTGGCGGCCGAACTGCGGCAGCAGGCCGGTGCGCGCCTGAAGCGGACCGCCCAGCTGATGGCGGACGCCGCGGAGCACGAGGGCGGAATCGTCTTCGACTCTCAACGCACCGTCTCCGGCGAGTTGATGCGCGAGGCCGAACGCCTGGAGGCGGAAGCCGACACCTACCGCCGGTGGTTGGCCGAACACCAAGACAAATTCGAGAAGATCCGGGCCGCTTCCGGCCTTGCGGAATAGGAGAACACAATGGAAACCCCCAACCGTTTACGCGAACAATTGCGCGCCCTGGTCGCGAGCCTCGGCGAGGAAGACCGCGCCGCGCTGCACACGGAACTGTCGTCGGCCGTCGCGCCGCCGCGTCCTGGAATCGCGATGGAGGAGATTACGCCCGCCCGCATGAGGGATGCCGACTTCTCGGCCCGGGTTCGCAATGAGATCGAAGCCGCGCTTCGCGGTGAGATCTAGAAGCGAACACCGAAGCCGACGAAGAACGTCCGGGCGTCGGCGGGAATGATGCCGGGCCCCGGGTATCCGGTGGCGCGGCGCGTGAAGTAGCGGGCATCGGCCAGATTATTCAGGCCGGCCCGCACCGAGTAGCGGGACCAGCGGTAGGTGCCGGCCAGGTCCCACACCCGGTATTGGGGCACGATACCCTGTGACCCGTCAATCGAGGCAGCCTGATTGGAGGCGTTCGAGAACTGCGCGCCGACGGCGGACCAGCCGAGCGTCGTCGACAGGTTGCCTTTCCGATACGTGGCCCCGGCACGGACATTCGACCGTGGCGCGAACTCAACGAGATTGTTGCGGACGGCGCCGGAGGTGTAAATGGCGTCGATGTAGGCGGCGCTTGAAAACAGGCCGAGCGATCCGAGCCGGCGTGCCTTCGTCAGACCGAGGACGTCAAACTCGACATAGCCCTCGACGCCGCGATTCCGGCTGTCGCCGACATTGGTGATCAAGTTCTGGCCACCGCGCACCAGAGTGCCGATCCGGTTGCTGTAGTCAATCCAGAAGTAGCTGACGTCATAGTGGAACAGGCCGCGCGCGCTGCCTCGAACGCCGCCCTCGCCGGTAAAGCCGCGCACGTCTTGCAGGTTAGGGTCCACCACGATCGTGGGGTCGGGGCGCCAGACATCGTTGAAGTGCGTGGCACGGTAGTTCTGGGTCCAACTGGCGTAAAGCTCGGCGGACTCGGTCAGCCGGTAGGAGGCGCCGATGCCGAACAGCGGAACGGTGCGGTTGAACTCGCGGCGGGTGTTCAACGGGAACCCTTGGGCGTTGGTGCCAATGTAATCAACGCGGAGTCCGGGCGTGATGCTCAGACGAGAGGTCAGGCGAATCAGATTTTCCACGAAGAACGCATGATTCCGGCTGCCGAAGGAAAGGTCCAACTCTTTGGGGCCGAGGAAGCTGAACACCGCGTCGGCTGCCGTTGACCCCGGGCCGCGGAGACGCGCCGTGCGGCCTTCGAAGAAGCGATAGCCGTAGGCGACGGTCGAAACCCGGCCAAACAGGTTGTAGCTGGAAACGCCCCGAGTTTCGACGCCGCCGTTCCAGTACTGATCGACATCGGTGCGGCGAGGGCGCCCCATCGCATCGAGCACCGGTCCGGAGGCGTTCGCCACTGCGGCAACGTTGCCGATCGAGTTGCGGTCTCCCGACAGGGCAAAGGCGCGGACCTCAAGACGGGTCCTGGCGTCGCGGTCAAACTGGAGGCGAACTGCCGGGACGAGCCATCGCGTCTGGAACCAGTTCCGCGCGCGAAGCGACTGCCGCGGGTCGGCGTCGAACATCGCCTGCGTCAGTCCGCCGGGTTGCTGCATCAGGTAGCCCATTGCCGTCAGGTCGAAGGCAAGCGACAGACGGTCCGTCAGCCGGACGCGGACCATGCCATAGCCCGTGTTGGTGTCGAAGCCCGAATTCCGCCGCCAGCCATCGGCTTGACGATGATGAAACGCGCCCGTCCAGGACCAGCGCCCGCGGGTGCCGCCCAGGCTGTTGTAGCTGTTGAATAACCCGTAAGCGCCGCCCGTCTGCTGCGTTTCGAACTGCAACTTCCGATCAACTGGCGGATCCTTCATCTTGAAGTTCAGCAAGCCGCCAAACTGCGTTCCGTACTGGAGAGCGCCAGCGCCGCGGACGAGTTCGACCCGTTCCACCATCTCGATCGGCGGTGTGAAATAGGCTTCGGGATAGCCGAATACGTCGGAAGAGATGTCGTAGCCGTTCTGACGGACGTTGAACTCCCAGGAGCGGTTGGGGTTCAAGCCTCGGGTGGCGACGCCCAACTGAATACCGCTGGCGTCGTTCTCCCAGATGTTGATTCCCGGGATCTTGGCAAAGGTCTGCCGAGGCGCTGCGACGGCGAGATTGGCATCCAGGTCGTCCGGGACAATCACTTCATTCTTCTTCGCGGCGTTGATCTGCACGCCGGTAATGTCATCCAGACGCGCGAGACCGGGAGTCACCGGCGCTGCCCCGTCCAGGGGCGATACCTTCTCGGAAACTGTGACCGCCGATTGCTGCACTTGCAACTCAAGGACGATCGTCACCGACTCCTCGGCGCTGGCCGTCAAGCTGACCCGCCGGCGTGCGGGACGGAAGCCGTCCTTCACGACACGAACGGTCAGCGTCCCAGCGGGAAGCGATGCGAGTCGAAAGGTGCCGTCCGTATCTGTTTGATTTGCTTGTGTGAGTGGTGTCCCCAGTTCTTCGATCAGCACGGCGGCGGCAGCGACAGGCGCACCCTGTCCGTCCTGAACAACACCCCGCAGCGAGGCGATGGCCGCTTCCGGGGAGGGCGAAGAAGCTCCTGCGACGGTGCCGATCAGGATCAGCCATGTGCAAACCACTTGCATATTCGAATGCCAGGATAACCGTATGAACCGCACCGTCGCAACGCCAAGTTGCCAAAAGGGGCGATTGTCAGGTCAAAATGCGACCGAATCAGTCCGAACGGAGATGGGGACCGGTGAGCGGACCGGTCCTGTTCATTTTACAGAAAAGTCAGTTTACGGTTGCTGAAATTAGCGATGTTTGGAAACACCGTCGGCAAGGAGGTATCGGCCACTCCGAACCACGAGGCGAATGTGGCTCCGTATTGGTCCATGGCGAGGGACGGGATCCACAGACCTCGATTGCCCGCGTCGTCTGGTCCGCCCGGCAAGAGCCGCGGAAGGCTGCCGTAGGCCTCACCGCCACGAACAGCGCCGCCGACGACGATGTGGTTACCGCCCCAGGCATGATCGGTCCCGGCGTCGGAGTTGGGGGTGAAGGTTCGGTTGAACTCCGACTCCGTGAAGGTGGTGACCGCGTTCTCCACGCCCAACTCCTGGGTGGCGGAATAGAACGCCCCGACGGCGGCATCCACCGTGCCGAGCAGACCGTCGTGGCTGGAGAGCAGGTTAGTGTGATTGTCAAACCCACCCATGCCGGCGAAGAACACCTGGCGTGTCATGCCGAGCGTGGTCCGCAACGCAATGAGCTTCGCAACCTGCAGCAATTGTCCGCCAAGGCCGGAGTTGGGGAAGACCGTGCGAAGGGCGGGGGCGCTGTTCAGCACGCGATTCAACTCTTCGACGTTCTTCAAGCCGGCTGCCACCAACTGGTTGGCGGCGCCGATCAGGCGAACGCCACTGTCGAAGGTGAAGACCTGGCTGAGCGCGGCATCGCGGGCAAGATCAGTGGGATCGTCGCCGAGACCTTCAAGGCCGAACTCCGAATCGTCGCCGATACTGACGGGAGACGTGGAAGCCCCTACCAGTTGAAGCGCGTTGCCGTTTACCGAGATGGCGGGCGGCATCAGCCCAGACGTGGTGGAACCCATCGCGTCGAGGATGCGTCCGCACCAACCGGTTCCGGCGGGGCCATTGGCGTTGCCCGCCTGCCACTCCGCCGTCTGGTCGGAATGGGAGTAGAGATTCTTGGGGGTGTTGCCGTCACGGGCCAAGTCCGCTTGGGTGATGGGACGAATAAGGGTACCGGTGTTCAGGACCACCGCCGCCTTCTTCTGCGCGTAGATGCGCTGGATGTTTGTCAGCCTAGGGTGAAACCCGTAGGCTCGTCCGCCGGAGGCACCGATGGGCAACAGAACGGCTTGGGGCAGGGCGACGCTGCGGCGGCCGGCCTGGTAGTTGCGATACTCCGGTGCGGACATCGGAACCACGGTGTTATTCGAATCGTTACCTCCAAAAAGGAAGATACAGACCAGCGCCTTGAAATTGCCGGTGGTCTGCGCGCGGGCGGTCATAGCGCCATACTTTGCCAGTGGCGCCGAGGCTGCCAAGCGGCCGAGATGTTTGAGGAAATGTCTGCGGGTAGCCAATTTGGGTCTCCTTAGTGCTCCACCTGGAAGTGATTCGAAATTGCGGTGAGATAGATCGCGAGCCGGATCCTGTCGTCTCGATCCGCGACTGAGTTGACGGCCCGCTGGAGGGTCGCGCGAAGGTCGGAGGTCATCTGCCCGCCCAGCAGCAGAAGGTCGACCCGATCAAGCAGTGCCGCCGTGCTGGTCTTCAATGCTGCCCGCCACGGTGCCCAATCAAAGTAGACATCCTTGCCGAAACTTCCATTCACCATGCGGGCGGCAAAGTTCATGCGCTCCCGTACGGTGTCGGTCGTGAGGATCTGAAACTCCGGGCCAAGTAGGCCCACCTTTGGGATGCGGTAGGAAGGGGAGTAGTAATTGAACACGCTGGGTGCGTAGAAGACGTTCTGCAGCATGTGCTGGGAGTGCTCAGTCAGGTAAGGGTGGTCCGTTACCTTTGCGTCCAGAGCGCGCGCCAGCGCTGCGATATAGAGAGCAGGCTCTCGCAAGCGACCGGCCGATGGGTCAGACAGGCTTGCCTCGGGATCCATCACGATGGCCTTGATGACGGCTTTCAGGTTGCCACGCGTGCCGGCGCCGTCGTTGTCAAAGGCGGCCGCCACGCGGCGAACGTAAGCCGGGCTGGGATTGCTCGTGACGAGGCGTTGAATTAGCTGCTTGCCGATGAACGGGCCCACGTTCGGGTGCCGGAAGATCTGCTGGAGTGCCGTTTCCAAGTCTTGCGCCGGGGAGAGTCCGGCGGGAATGCGATAGCCGTCCAATAGCGTCTTCGCTCCGGTGTCATGGCGTTCCAGGCTGGGAACCATCGGCATGTCCAACTTGGGGTCGCGTCCCGTCTGGTAAGCCGGCTGGCCTTTTGCGTCGGAGTACGTCCAGCCAGTGAATACCCGGGAGAGTGCGAGTACTTCGTTCTGTCCGTAGGTAGGGACGGGCTGACCATTCGACCCAGTGGCCGGGGTACCGTCAGGATTGAGCTTGACTAAGCCAACGGTAAAGAGCTGGAGTAACTCCCGGGCATAGTTCTCATTCGGCATCGTGCCTTGTGTGCCGTCAGCCTTCTCGCTGTCGATCATGTTCAGATACTCGCCCATTGCGACGGTGAGCGTGATATTCCGCATCAGGTCATAAAAATTACCGAATGCTCCCAGCTGAAGAGTGTTGAGGAAGGGGACAAAGGCCTCCGCGCAGTCGACAGTATTGCCGCTCACGACAAAGATCTGACTCAACGCCCAAGCCACCCGCTGCCGAAGCTGATCGTTGCCATTCAGAGCCATGTAGAACAAGTACTCTTTCGAATAGTCAAGATCCTTGTTTTTGAGCGAGGCGGGATAAGTGGAGGCGGGAAGCGTAAATTGCTCGTCAAGGTAAGCCTCGCGGCCCATCTGCTTCAGCTTGTCGAGCGTCGTCTGCTTTGGCCCCCAACTCGTCTGGCGCAGGAAGCGGGCCGCATCAATGGTGGACAGCGTGGCGGGCGGCGGGCTGGTGACGGCGACGAAGATGGTGGCGGGTTGCGGTGCGGTGAATGCCGCCGGATTGGTGACACTGACTGCGACCGGAGACTTGTCGGTCGGCAGGATGGAGCCGCTGACGCGAATCGTCGTCGCGTTGATGTACTGAATGCTGGCAGGGCGCCCGGCGAAGGTTGCCTTGGTGGACGGGAAGAAGGACTGGCCGGAGAGCGTGACGGTTGCGTTGCCGGTCGCCACCTTGTCCGGCGAAACGGTACTGATTGTGGCGGGAGGATAAGTCAAGATCAGGTAGGCCATGGCGCGCGATGTGGGGCTGGCGACTGACGTTGCCGACACGCCGACGAGCGCGAAGCCTGGCCCGTCGCTGACTGCGTTGTAAGTGCCGTCTGGCGAGATTGTCCCGGCCGCAGCGGCGCCGCCGGAAAAGGCGGTCGCCGACCACGTCACGCGTTGGTCTGTGGTCCCGGTGACCTTGACGGTGAGCTTTTGGGTGGCTCCATAAGGAACTCCCACGAAATTGGGCGTGAGCGAAACAGTAACCTGCGCGAACAGCGCAGGACTGAGGAACGCCGCCAGCGCAAACACGGCTGAGCGACGGAGATCCCTCCGCATAGTATTCTCCCTTCGCTGGCTTCATGCCAGCTAAATGGTTCGTAAGTGGAACTACAAGGGCGGGGAGACTGCGAATTGGGCGGGCTTAGACTCGAACTGCGATTCTAAGTGACTGCAATCCTACAATGGCTTTATGGAAAAAGAAAGTACCAATCATCTAAGGATTCCTTAATCCTGTTTAGGACAAGGTAGCAAGGGTGGTACCGAGCGACTGCAAGACTGGCTCGGCAACGGGGAAGCGCAGAACGCCCGCTGGCGTAAACTGCGCGCCCGGTGTACGGCGCACAAGATCCAGTAACTTCTCCGGATCGATCTTGGATTGTTCATGGAAGCGAATATTTGCATATCCGCCTCGACGATCGATCGTTTCGATGCCGAGCCGCTCCGCTTGCGACTTGATGAGAGAGAACTGGATGAGAGTCCGAAGAGCGTCGGGCGGTGGGCCATAGCGGTCCGTAAATTCTTCCAGCAGCGGTTGAGCGTGCTTGGCGTCCTTCAGGTCAGCGACGCGCTTATAGGCGCGAAGGCGCTGGTGTTCGTCGGCTATGTAGGCGGGCGGAATGCGGATGTCGAGGCCGAGGTTGAGCGTGGAATGGACCTCCGGCGGAATCTCTTCGCCCCGAAGCTCACGAACGGTTTCTTCCAACATGCGCACATACATGTCGAAGCCGACATCGGAGATGTGGCCGTGTTGATCGCCGCTGAGCAGGCTTCCGGCGCCGCGCAGTTCCAAGTCGAGCGCGGCGATCTTGAAGCCGGCACCGAGATCCGAAAACTCCTTGAGCGCGGCCAGCCGCTTGCGGGCAATGTCCGTCAACTCCGCGCCGGGCGGCACCATGAGGTAAGCATAGGCGCGGCGATTGGATCGGCCGACTCTTCCCCGCAACTGGTAAAGCTCCGATAGGCCGTAGGTTTGCGCGTTCTCGATGATGATCGTGTTCGCCAGGGCAATGTCGAGGCCGTTCTCGACGATGGTGGTGGAGACGAAGACGTCGAACTCGTGACGCATGAAGCCGAGCAGGACTTTCTCCAATTCCTGCTCACCCATCTGGCCATGACCAACGCCGAAGCGGACGTTCGGCAGCAT
>CAYNDS010000011.1:15289-30348 GCA_964395885.1 uncultured Solibacteraceae bacterium
GTTGTGGATGAAGTAGACTTGGCCGCCGCGAGCCAACTCCTGTTCGACAGCCGCCTTGATCACGGCCATGTCGAAGTGCGCGACGACGGTGTGAATGGCCAGGCGGTCCTTCGGCGGCGTTTCGATCACGCTCATGTCGCGGAGACCGAGCAGGGACATGTGAAGTGTTCGCGGAATGGGCGTCGCGCTCATGGTGAGCACGTCGACATTCTTGCGAACCTGCTTCAAGCGCTCTTTGTGGCGGACGCCGAAACGCTGCTCTTCATCGACGATCAGGAGGCCGAGATCACGGAACTCAATGTCTTTCGAGAGGATGCGGTGGGTACCGATGACGATGTCCACCTTGCCGGCGCCGATGTCGTCGACCGCCTGCTTGATCTCCTTCGGAGAGCGGAACCGGCTGAGCAATTCAATGCGGGCCGGGAAGGAAGCAAAGCGCCGCTTGAAGCTCTCAAAATGCTGGAACGCGAGGACGGTGGTGGGCGCCAGGACTGCGACCTGCTTGCCGTCGCCCAGCGCCTTGAAGGCTGCGCGCATGGCGACCTCTGTTTTGCCGAAGCCGACGTCTCCACACAGGAGACGGTCCATCGGGTTCGGCGACTCCAAATCACGCTTGATGTCGGCAACCGCAGAGAGCTGGTCGCGTGTGGGCGTGTATTCGAAGGCATCCTCGAACTCTCGCTGCCAATTGGAGTCCGGTGAGTAGGCGAAGCCTTCGGCCATTTTGCGTTCGGCGTAGAGCTTTAACAGTTCGTCCGCCATATCGCGCATCTTGGCCTTGACGCGCTTTTTGGTGCGGTCCCAGGTGGTGCCGCCCATGCGGTCCAGGGTGGGGGTGGCGTCGCCGGCGCCGCGGAACTTCTGGATCAGGTCCAGGCGCGTGAGCGGCACGTAGAGCTTCGATTCTCCGGCGTACTCCAGGACGAGGAAGTCGCCGGTTGTATCGCCCTGCGGCACTTCCTTGACGCCCAGAAACTTGGCCACTCCATGCACGGTATGGACGACGTAATCGCCGGGCTTGAGGTCGGCGATGTCGGCGGCGAAAGCCTTCAGGTTGGACTGGATTTTGGGCTGCCGGACGACGACCGCTGAGAGGTCAAAGAGGTCATCGAAGGAGTGCAGCGTCAGGCTGGGCGAATCCCAGACGACGCCGCGCGGCAGCGCACCCAGTTCGTAGGTGGCGGGAAGGTCGGAGAAAAGGTCCGCCAGGCGCTCCTTTTCTCCAATGGCGGGAGCGAAGAAAAGCAGCTGCCCGCCGCGGTCGATGAAGGCGCGAAGATCTGCCTTGGCACGTGCAATGTTGCCCTGATAGACGGTGGCGGGGCGAGTATGAAACTCGATCGAGCCCGTGCCGAGGTGGAGTTCCCGAAGACGGATGCTTTGGCGGTTTGTCTGTCGAGATTCGAGTTCGGAATAGCGCCAGAAGTTCGCTTCCGCCAATTGCATCTCCGGCTCCCCCTCTTCAAGGCGCTTCCAGAAGCGCTCCGCGGCGGCGCGGGTCTGCTCGGGTTCGTCCCAGACGATCAGGGCTCGGGGGTCGGCGTCGATGACACTGGAGTCGCGCTGTGTTTGAAACAGGTCGCCACCCGGATGTTCCCGCATCGGCAGGATGCAGACTTCGCGAACCTGCTCAACGGAGCGCTGAGTCTCCGGGTCGAAGCGCCGGATCGATTCGATCGTGTCGCCGAAGAACTCGATGCGGTAAGGACGGTCCGTCTCGGGCGGGTAGACGTCCAGGATGCCGCCACGGAGCGAGAGATCGCCAGGCATTTCGACGGGTTCCCGCTTGGTGTAGCCGACGCGGAACAGGTGGGCCATCAGGTCCTCTAGCGGCAGGTCCTCATCGACCTTCACGTTCAGGGCGAGTTGCCGGTAGAACGACGGCGGGTTGGTCTTGAGGAGGGCGCCTGCGACGGGCGCAACGAAAACGGCGTCCTGCCCTCCGGAGAGCCGCAGGAGAGATGAGGCGCGCTGTTCGAGGAGCGCCGAGTGCGGCGACAGATTCTGATGGGGCAAGACATCGAGCGCCGGAAGCAGCGCCGGGGCGGGGCCCTGGCGGTCCAGCAGCGCGTGCAATGCTTCGAGGGCGTCCAGCAGGGTCTCGGCTTGCTTGTTGCCGTCGACGATTACGATGAGCGGGCGCTGCTGTTGGGCGCGGAGGAGTGTGAGAAGAAGTGCTTTTGCGGTGAGCGTCAGGCCGCTTGCAGAGACCGACTCTGCGGCTTCGAGACGTGAGGCGAGGGCACGGTAGCTTTCGCTACCGGCGATGGATTGCAGAAGCTCCGCGGCGGCGCTCACGATTCAGCGAGAGAGCACGATTTCCACCAGATTGGTGGTGGAGTAGCCGGGCTCGAGCGGCAGCGCGCGCACTTCCCCACCGGCGGCCTCCACCTCTTCACGGCCGGCGATGAAGTGGGACCAATCGGCACCCTTCACCAGGACGTCGGGCAGAACCTCGGCAATCAGTTCCCGTGGAGTCTCTTCATCAAAGAACGTGACAACGTCGACCGCGGACAAAGCGTCTGCAAGGGCGGCGCGGTCCGTCTCCTGGATCATGGGCCGCAACGGGCCCTTAATGCGCTGGACGGAGGCGTCGGTGTTGAGGGCCAAGATCAGGCAGTCGCCGAGGGAGCGCGCGGCCTCGAGAAGGCGAATATGGCCGGGATGGAGAATGTCGTAACAGCCGTTTGTGAAAACGACCTTCCGCCGTGCGGCGCGCTGTTGTTGGCGCCAGCGGACAAGTTCAGTTCGGTCGGAAATGATCATTTCATAAACCCGCTGCGCACGACGTCGGCGCTGGACAGACGGTCATTCTCCTCATCATCGAGAGCGAGCAGGCGGCGGAGCTGGGGAGAAAGCCGGGCCTGTGTTTCCGGCCGCAGCAGCTTTTTCTGCCACTGTTGCTGCGGTTTATCGGAACGGCAGAAGAAGCTGTGCATGGCGCGCCGGGGCTCTGCGGTCGTGTTGGCGGTGCCGCCGTGCCAGCAGTGGGCATTCATGATCACGATGGAGCCCGCCGGTGCGGTGACGCGAAGCTCGTGCGGATGCGGAGCGCGCGGGTCCGTCAAGACCGGGGATGACGCGAATCGGGCCGTTGTCCGGCGTGAAGGCGTCAATCATCCAGACGGTGTTGCAGACCCAGAAGCCGCGCTCGTCGGGCAACGCGCCCATGTCGCAGTGCAACGGCTGAGCATCTTCGGAGTAGGGATTGGTGGAACGGACGTTCAGGCTGGAGAGCTTGAACTCGTCTCCCAAGACCTGTCGCGTTCCTTCCAGCAGTTCCGGCAGAAGCAGGCAACGCTCAAAAACCTCGCCCTTGTCGACCAGGTTCGCCAAACGTCGCGCGCCTGGTTCCTGCTTGAACTCACTTCCGGACTGGTCGCCTTCCTTCTCAAACAAAGAGTCGACTTGCTGCCGCAACTCTTCCAGGGTGGACGAGTCCAGGTACCTTTCCAGCAGCACGAAGCCTTGTTCGTCCAGTTGCCGCTTTTGCGTCGCGGAGAGCATTCCGTCACCATTGTAGTCGTGGAAATTCGCAACGCCGTTGTGCGCGCGACCAACTGGGTCGGTGACGCAGTGATGTCACTGCCCGCGCTGAGGGCGCTGCGAGAGGCTCATCCGCGCGCGAGGCTGACGATTCTTGGCAGGCCGATGTTGCGGGGACTGTATGAACGGGAGCCATTCTGCGATGAATTCGTGGACTGGAAGGGCTATCGCTGGAGCAGCGTGGCAGAGATTCGCGGGCGGCGCTTTGACGCGGCGATTCTGCTGCAGAACGCGTTCGGAGCGGCAGCGACAGTGTGGCTGGCGGGAGTGCCGCGCCGCGTGGGGTACGGTCGCGACGGTCGCGGATGGATGCTGACCGACTCGATTCCGGTGCCTCGCCCAGGTGAGCTACCGCCCCATGAGAGCTACTACTACCTGGAACTGCTGCGGCGGGCGAATCTGATCGAAACCAAGCTTCCGGACGAGCCGCTGATTCGGCTGGCAGGTGTCACCGCCGCTCCGTCCAATCGGATTGGAATCAGCCCCGGCGCGGCGTATGGCGGGGCGAAGCGGTGGCTGCCGGAGCGGTTTGCAGAAACGGCGCTGCGTCTTGCCGCGGAGTGGGGCTCTGCGGTGGACATCTTCGGCACCCGCGACGAAGTGGGCGTCTGTGAGCAGGTAAGGCAGCTTGTCGAAGCGGGAGGCGTGAGGGCATCGAACTGGGCAGGCAAGACGAGCCTCCGTGAGTTCATCGACGCCGTAGCTTGCTGCCGGGTCATGATCACGAACGATTCCGGATCGATGCACATCGCCTCCGCCGCGGGCGTACCCACAGTCACGGTGTTCGGAGCGACAAATCACATCACCACCGGGCCGACCGGGCCACTGGCGCGAATCGTCCGCGAACCGGTGGAGTGTAGCCCGTGCCTGAAGCGAGAGTGCCCGATCGATCACCGGTGCATGACGCGCGTGACAGCCGACCGCGTTGCGGCTGTGGCTCTGGAACTGGTCAAATAGCCCGAGGTGGATACACGTTCCAAGATCGTTGAGCGGCTTCCGGAAGGTTGCGACATCGCCGAAGGTTGCTTTGACCCGCTGCTGGCCTCGCAGGCGCGGCAGCTTGCCGAATGGAAGCGAGACCGTCCGCTGGCGGTGGTGATTCGGGAGCCGGACAAGCCGCTGATGAGCGCGCGAGCACGGGCGGAACTGGCCGCGGGACTCGCGATGGTGGATTTCGTCGTGATCGGGGGGGACTCCTCCGGCCGCCTCCTGGAAGAAGATCGCGAGGCGCTTCTGAACGTCATTCGCAGCAAGCATGCGGGATGAGCCGACACTGATTGTGCGCATGGGCGCAATGGGAGATGTGATCCACGCTTTACCGGCAGCGGCGGCGTTTGCGAATGTCACTTGGATGGTGAAGCCGCAGTGGGCGATTCTCTTGAGTGCGCATCCCGCGGTGCGCCGCGTGGTCAGCCGCGTGCAGGAACTCCGATTTCGGGAGTTCCGCCGCGCCTATGACCTGCAGGGGCTCATCAAGTCGGCCGCGGTTGCACGGTGGGCGTCGCGGGACGTGACCGGCTTTTCGGACCCGCGGGAATGGCCTGCCCGGTGGCTTTACACTGCCGCTTTGACCCGCTGTGGAACCCACGTGGTGGATCAGTACCGCAGCCTGACCGGATCACAGTCGCTGGAGTTTCCACTCCCCGAAGGCAAACCGTCCGCTGCGTTGCCGGAGCGGTTCGTGCTGGCGAGTCCGCTGGCCGGTTGGCGATCGAAGCAGTGGCCAATGGAACACTATCGCGCGCTGGCCAAGCGGATCCCGATTCCATTGATCCTCAATGGACCTCCTGGAAGCGGCTTCGATCATGAGTCCGACCTGGCGGGGCTCATCGATGCGACGCGACGGGCGACAGCTGTCGTCGGCGTCGATAGTGGACCGCTGCACCTGGCTGCCGCGCTGCGCAAGCAGGGAGTCGCGATCTTTGGACCCACCGACCCGGCGCGCAACGGACCGTATGGCGGCAGCATCCGCGTCCTGCGCGAGCCGGGCGCCGCAACCAGCTACAAGCGCTTGGAGGAGATTTCCCCGTCCATGCGCGCCATCACGCCACAGCAAGTGGCCGAAGCATTGGAGCCGATCCTTTGAACCGCTTTCCCAAACGCTATGCCGACATCGTGCAGAGGCTGCGCGTGCCGATGGGGTTTGCGTTGATTGCCTGCTTCGGCTTGCTCTCCCAGCCGACGCCGCGCTCTCTGTTCTGGGGGGTGCCGGTAGCTTTCGCCGGATTGGCGCTGCGCGCCTGGGCGGCGGGGCACCTGGAGAAGAACCAGACACTCACCGTTTCCGGACCCTATGCGTGGATGCGAAATCCGCTGTATGGCGGGACGCTGCTGGCTGCCTTCGGCTTTGCGCTTGCCGGGAAGCGGCCGCTGCTGGCATGGCTCTCGTTCCTGGTGTTCTATTTCGTCTATTTGCCGGCGGTGGAGCAGGAAGAGAATCACTTGCGGAGCCTGTTTCCCAGCTTTCAGGAATACGCCGCGAGAGTGCGGATGCTGTGGCCGACGTTTCCAGAAGACGACGGAGGCGACCACAAGGCGTTCTCATGGGCTCTCTATCGGAAGAACAGGGAGTACCAGGCGGCCATCGCGTTTGTGGCCGCCCTGGTGTTTTACTGCTGGAAGGCGTACGGGGCGGGTTGATTACTTGATCTTGTACTTGCCGTCGGGCAACTTCTCGCGATGGGCCTCATGGCAGGTCTTGCAGTTCTGGCCCAGCTTGGAGAACACTTCCGAGACATGCTCGGCATGGCCCGCGTCGGCGGCGGCCTTCAGCTCCTTCGACAGGGCTGTCGCCTCGTTGGTCCATTTCACGGCGTCGGCGTAACCGCGCTTTTCCCAGGCCGCGACAGTCTGCGGAAACAGCTCGGCCATCTGCCCGGCTGCGGCCGAAACGTCGGCGAAGGCTTTCGCAGGCACTGCCTTCCGCAGAACACCTGCGGCCTTGCCGACCTTCTCCATGGGTTCATGTAATTCGTCGGCGAGGGCCGCCATGCCGAAGCAAAGCGTCAACCCGCACAGGATCGATTTGGTCATGCGGGCGATTGTACCCGAACTTACCTTCCTCAACTGTTAAGGTTTTCAAAGAAACGGCGGAAGCTGAAGAGACGGTCGTTGGACCGGTCTTTGTCCCACTGCGGAGTGGGCTCAAAATAGCCGCCCTCGCCAAGGTGCTGCTTCACCACGTCCTCGTTCAACTTGAAGCCGAGCCCAGGCCCTTCCGGAACCTTCGTGATGCCCTTTTTGGAGAATGGCTTCTCAAGGCCGGGAACATCGACCATGTCTTCCCACCAGTCGACGTCAACGCCGTGGTGCTCCAGGACGAGGAAGTTCTCCGTGGCGGCAGCGCAATGCACGTTCGCAAAGAAACTGACCGGCGTGCCGGCAAAGTGCATCGCCATGGGCACGCCGTACTCCTGACAGTAATCGCCTACCTTCTTGGTTTCGAGAATCCCACCGCTGCTGGCGAGGTCCGGGTGCACGATATCGACGGCATGTGCCGCGGCCAACTTGACGAACTCCTCCTTCAGGTAGATGTCCTCGCCGGTCAGCGTCGGCACTTCAATGGCATCCGTGATCTTCTTCCAAAGGTCCGTGTACTGCCATGGAATCATGTCCTCCAGCCAGGCCATGTTGTACTTCTCCAAGGCGCGGCCCAACCGGATGCAGGAGTTCACTCCGATATGGCCGAAGTGGTCGGCGGCGAGCGGAACCTCCATGCCAAGTACCTCACGAACCTGCGCCACGTAGTCGGCCATCAGGGCGACACCCTTGTCGGTGAGTTCCATGCCGGTGAACATGTGCGGGGTCATCGCGAAGTCGCGCGATGTGCTGCCCAACGGGCGGGTGACGGTGCCCGGGATCTTCTCGACCAGGCCCACACCGAGATCCATCTTCAGCCACGTAAAGCCCTGGTCGCGGCGCGCCTTCAGGCGGCGGCCGAATTCCTTGGGATCCTGCGTCTGGTCCGTATCGGCGTACAGACGAACGGTGTCGCGAAACTTACCGCCCACCATCTGGAACGCCGGCACGTTGTATGCCTTGCCCGCCAGGTCCCACAGCGCCATCTCAACGCCGCACACGCCGCCCGCCTGGCGAGCGTGAAAGCCGAACTGCTTGATCTTGCGGAACAGTTTGTCGACGTTGCACGGGTTCTCACCCAGCAGGCGGCTCTTCAGCATCAAGGCGTAGTTTTTGCTGGCACCGTCACGGACCTCGCCGTAGCCACTGATGCCCTGGTTCGTGTCGATGCGGATCAGATGGCAGGTCATCGGTGCCTTCACCACCGTGGCGATTCGCAAATCGGTAATTTTCAGCTGTGATGGCTTGGAACCGGTATTGGTGTTCTGCGGAAGGGCTTCGAGAGTCTCCTCGGACCAGAATGTGCCCGCGGCAACACTGCCGGCGGCAGACAGGAATGAACGGCGCTTCATGGTCGCTCATGTTATCGTGATCGGCGTGTGGAAGGCTACCATCGCCGCTGTTTTTGCGGCTGCCAGCGCATCGGCGGGCTTGCGAGCGGGAGCAGCAGTGCGCGCCATCACGCCCGCGATCGATCCCGCCAAACCGGTCTATATGGCGGGCTTCGGCAACAACCGCGTGGCGACCGGCGTCCGCGATGAACTCTATTCCCGATGCCTGGCGATGCAGTCGGGAGGAGACCCGGTGGTGGTTTGCGCCGTGGACTCGATTGGGCTCTTTTTCGACGACGTCGAGAAGATCCGCGCCCGGGTGCGGGGCCAATGGAAGCGTGGCCGGGTCGCCGTCATCGTTGCGGCGACACACTCCCACCAGACGCCGGACACGATGGGGCTGTGGGGTCCGCGGGAAGGCGTCAGCGGCATCGACGAGGCATACAACGCTTTGGTGATTCAGCGCACAGCCGACGCGGCGGTGGCGGCGTTGCGGTCCATGAAGGGCGCCAGAGCCTTCACTGCGCGAACGCACCCGCCGGAACTCGACAGTTTCATCGACGACGATCGTCCGCCGAAGAAGCATGACTCGGAACTGCTGGTGCTTCGCCTCACGCGCGGAGATGGCCGCGGGATCGCCACGGTGATCAACTGGGCCAACCATCCGGAGGCGCTGGGATCGAAAAACACGTTGCTGACGCCGGACTTTCCGGCTGAGCTGGTTCGCGATACGGAATCACGACTGGGCGGCGTGACGCTGTTCATCAATGGAGCGTTGGGCGGAATGCAGTCGCCGTTGGGGGCCAAGGTCATCGATCCGCGCACGCGCGAGGAGGCTCCGCCGGAAAGCTGGCGCCACGCGGAAGTGATCGGCAACGAAGTGGCGGACATTACGCTGCGCGCACTGGACGGCGCCCGCCGGCAGAAGGTGGGGCGCGTGGGATATCGGGAAACGATGGTCCGCTTGCCGAATTCGAATGCAGGTTTTCGTGCTGCGGCGGCCGCGGGCGTGTTTCGCGGCCGGAAGGCGTTTCAGAGTGATGGCTCGACGATGGCGCCCGTGGGCTTGTTGCGAATCGAGGACGGAAAGCGCGTCGTGCTGGAGGCCGTCACGATTCCGGGAGAGTTGTATCCGGAACTGAGCGTCGGCGGCATTCTCCGCGACCCTGGCGCCGACTACCCGAACGCTCCGGTGGAAACTCCGGTCAAGCAGATTCTCACTGCCGACTATCGCATGCTGTTCGGCATCACAAACGACGAGATCGGCTACATTATTCCCAAGGCGGAATGGGACGAGAAGCCGCCATACCTGCAAGGCGCGGCGAAGCCCTGGTATGGCGAGGTGAACTCTCTTGGTCCTGAGACTGCGCCGCTTTTGATTGAAGCGGTCAAGTCCCTGGCTTCGCAGCGCTGAATCGCGGCTCTCGCGAAGGGCAAGCAGCCGTTGCCCGGTATACTGGATTTTTCATGGCAAAAAAGCGACTTGGGATCCTCACGGGCGGGGGCGATGTGCCCGGTTTGAACGCAGTCATCAAGGGCGTCACGTATCGCTCTGACGAGGCTGGCATGGAGGTGGTGGGCCTGCGCCGCGGCTGGGAAGCGTTGACGCATTTGCAGACCGACGATGCCGAGAGTATGGCGCGTTATGTGCTTCCGCTGAACCGCGAGAACACGCGCACTGTGGACCGCACGGGCGGCACGTTTCTGCACACCAGCCGCACCAATCCGGCCAAGATGAAGAAGCTTCCGGCTCATCTTGCGCCCGCCGAGTTTCCGCCGCAGGAAACAGTGAAGAAGGGCGTCAAGTCGATGACGCATGACATCTCCAAGCAGGTTCTGAAGAACCTGGAGAAACTGCAGTTGGACTACCTGGTCGCGATCGGCGGCGATGACACCCTCAGCTACGCCGCGATTCTGGATAAGCTCGGGTTCCCCGTCGTGTGCGTGCCGAAGACCATGGACAACGACGTGCGCAACACGGAGTATTGCATCGGCTTCTCGACCGCGATTTCGCGGGCCATGGAAGCGATTCAGCGGCAGCGGACAACCGTCGGCTCTCATGAGCGCATTGGCGTGTTTCGCATCTTCGGGCGGGACGCAGGCTATACGGCGCTGTACACCGCGTACGTCACCAGCGTGCGCTGCGGCATTCCGGAGTACCAGTTCAGCGTCGACAAGATGCTGGAACTGCTGAAGGAGGACAAGGCGAAGAACCCATCGCGCTACGCTCTGGTGCTGCTCAGTGAAGGCGCCGAGTGGGAAGGCTATCAGGTCAGAGAGTACGGCGAGCCGGACGCTTTCGGCCATCGCAAGAAGATGAGCGTCGCGGAAGACTTCGCCGAGCAGGTCCAGACGAAGCTGAAGGACGAGACGATTGTCAGCGATCTGACCTACGACCTGCGCGGCGGGGCTCCGGACTTTGTCGACAAGCTGGTTGCCACCACGTTCGGCAACATGGCCGTGGATGCGATTAAGCAAGGCAAATCCGGACTGATGACGGGTGTTGTGGAAGGCTGTTTCTCCATGCAGCCCATTCCGGACCCGAAGCTGGGGCCGCGCGAAGTGGACGTGGCCACGATGTACAACACCGAGCGCTATCGGCCGAAGTACGAAAACCACGAAGGGCTTCCGCTGTTCCTCACGCGAGCCTAGCGTGCTGGGCCGCTGGCTCCGCCGTCGCGTCGACCAAACGCCACTGGCTTCGATCCGCAGGTCATTTGAGGAAGCCGCCCGTGATGAGGAGCACTTTCCTTCGACGATTGACCCGCGGATCCTGCACGTTCGCGCCGTGTTGGAAGCCATGCAAGACGCCTCCTGCGTCCTGGACGCCGGGTGCGGCAAAGGACGGTTCGCCCGTCTGGTGAAGGAGGCCACTCCGTCCTCAACGGTGGTTGCCTTCGACCTTGCCGAGGCCATGTTGCGTGCGGCTCCGCCGCAGTTGGCGCGATGCGCCGGGACACTGACGAAGCTTCCCTTCCGTGATGGGAGCTTCGGTGGGGCTTACGCGACGGAGTCTTTGGAGCACGCCGTCGATATCGATGAGGCTGTGGCGGAACTGTGCCGTGTCGTTGCCCCGGGCGGCAGAATCGTCATCATCGACAAGAATGCGGAGCATTGGGGGCGCTTTGAAACGCCGTCTTGGGAACGGTGGTTCCGGCCGAAAGAGCTGACGCGCCTTCTTCTTCGCCATTGCCGGGAGGCCGATTGCCAGCCCATCTCCTATTGGGCGGATGTCGCGCCGGATGGTCTGTTTCTCTGCTGGCGGGCGCGCCGCTAGGGATCGCTGTGCGCCGGCTTCACTGTGGACACAGCAGAGAACCGGCGATAGTTTCGATACTCCTGCACCGTGAGCAAGTCCTTGCCGCCTTGCGGCATGCGCAGGCAGACACGCTTGCGAAGCCACGTTCCATCTTCCATCCGCGTGAGGTCGATTTCTACCCTTGAGCCTGCCGGGACGCTTCGGTATGGCAGCAGATACTCCATCTCAAGGCGGTGCGGCAAACCGGAGCCGGGGTCCAGATATCGGCGGGTGCGGACGGTGGGCAGGGCGACCGGCAAGGGTTGCTTCGGCTCCGTCACCAGCGCCCCGCCGTCGCGCCACACCCGAGCCACATCTTCAATGGACGCGATATCCGCGCGCACCCGCCGCGCGTCCGGATCATCGGCGGAAGGCCTGCCGGCGCGGCGCTTCGCCGCGATGTGTTCCAACCGCTTCTGCTCCGCCGCCGCCGCCCTCGCCGAGAGTGGTCTTCCGTTACGCCGCACCAAACGGTAGTAGGGTCGTCCCTCGATAATGAAGACTTCATAGTCAGATGAACCGGTGGTCCGGATTGAGCCGCCACGCTGCA
The DNA here is from genome assembly GCA_964395885.1 of uncultured Solibacteraceae bacterium. Lineage (GTDB taxonomy): Bacteria > Acidobacteriota > Terriglobia > Bryobacterales > Bryobacteraceae > JAPKYZ01. The sequence continues at coordinate 27,093 of CAYNDS010000011.1, forward strand.
CCTGATGCACGATACTCTCGTCGTAGATCCACGCCTCGGCGGCCTTCGCATTCCGGGACTGCGCATCCAAAGAGGCTTCCAACAGCTTCCAGAGATCTTCGCCACACACGGGCCACACGTGCCCGATTGCTAGGATGGAGAAGATTATCCGAAACATGAGTACTTTCACTCAGCGTAGCCCGCTGTCGGCGCAGGCTGTCCGCGAGACCGTCGAGGCGGAAGGGCACCTGATCGACTCCCACGTGATGGAGCGGATCTTCGACACGGTCGTCGAATGCGAGGGCCGTTTCGAAGTGGAGCAGTTCTACATCGGCCGCACGAACAGCGATCCTTCGAGACTGCGCCTGCGGGTGGAAACGCCGTCCATGGAGTTGATGGACCGGCTGCTGACCCAACTGATGGACCTCGGTTGTTCTCCTGCCGACAGCGCCGATGCGGAGTTTCGCATTGTCGAACGTGACCGTTGCGCGCCGGAGGATTTCTACTCCACCACCAACCACCGAACCTACGTCCGAGTCGGCGGGCGGTGGCTGGAAGTGGCAAACCAGCGCATGGACGCGATCATCGTCGTGGGCGACGGTGTGGCGGAGTGCCGCCGGTTACGCGACCTGCGCGCCGGCGACCGCGCAGTGATCGGCATGAAGGGGATCCGGGTCATCCCCGAGTCCAAGGACCGGGACCGCCAGGGGTTTGCGTTCATGTCCAACGAGATCTCCTCGGAGCGTCAGGTGGAGACCGCCGTGCGGCAGACAGCCGCGTTGATCCGCCAGACGCTGGAAAGCGGGCAGAAAGTGGTTGTCGTCGCCGGGCCGGTGGTCGTCCACACGGGCGGCTGCGGGCCGATGACACAGTTGATTCGCGATGGCTACGTCTCGGCGATTCTGGCTGGCAACGCATTGGGAGTTCACGACATTGAGGCGGCGCTTCTCGGTACGTCCCTGGGCGTGCGGATGCGTGACGGTCGGCAGGAAGAGCATGGCCACCGAAATCACATGCGTGCGATCAACGCGATTTATCACGCAGGCAGTATCAGCGAGGCTGTCGCGCAAGGCGTGCTGACTAGCGGCATTATGTACGAGTGTGTGAAGGCGAATGTCCCTGTCGTCCTTGCCGGAAGTCTGCGCGACGACGGCCCACTGCCGGACACTATCACGGACATGAATGCGGCACAGGATGCCTATGCCCGGCACTTGCGCGAAGCTGGCCTGGTGCTTTGCTTCAGTTCCATGCTGCACTCCATTGCCACAGGCAATATGTTGCCGGGCTGGGTTAAGTTGGTGTGCGTCGACATTAATCCAGCGGTGGTAACAAAGCTCAGCGATCGGGGTTCTACTCAGACGTTGGGTGTCGTGACGGATGTTGGCCTGTTTCTGGACCTGCTTGCGCGCACCTTAGCTACGAAATGAAACGAGAGTATTCAGACGAACACGCTTCGGCGGGGGTCTCCGCCGAGTTGCCCGCGATCGAAGTCTGGCCAAACCAGTTTCGCACCGGCTATGAGATCGCGATCGAGACGCCGGAGTTTACCTCCGTTTGTCCCAAGACTGGTTTGCCGGATCACGGCACAATCACCATCCGCTACGTGCCGGACAAGCTCTGCCTGGAACTGAAGTCGCTCAAAATGTACTGGCTGGCCGACCGGAACCTGGGTATCTTTCAGGAGAACGCCGTGAACCGGATGCTGGCCGATATCGTGAAGTGGGCCAAACCCCTGCGCGCCACCGTGACCGGAGAGTTCACTCCGCGCGGAGGCGTCTATTCGACGATCACGGCAACCTACGAGCGTGAACGCAAGCGCAAGTAGACGGGACGAACTCGCCGCGATGGTTCGCGAGATTCGCGAACGTGTGCGCGCGCGTCATCCTCAAGGCAACTCCTCCGGCTTGGACCTGCCGGATCTCATGGCTGTGGTGCGTGCGCGTGACATGGCCGAAGGCAAGGTGGCTGCGATCGGCACAGTCAATCCGCGCCCGCCCGGCTTCGTTCACGACGTCATTCAAGGCGTGAAAGGGCTGGTAGCGCGATCTCTGAATTGGCTGGTGCGGGAGCAGGTGAATTTCAACCGCGCCACGATTGCCAGCATTGAGGCAATCCTCGAAGCCCAGAACGAGACGAATCGCGCCTTGGCGGAACTCGCGCGGCGCATCGAAGCTGGATCGTCGGATCGCGAGGGGGAACGTGCCGCGCAGTGGGCGGCATGGCGTTCCGAATGGGACCGCCGCGTGAACGACACGGAGTCTCGCCTCTCACGCGCGATGGCAGAGTTGGCATCGATGCACGAGTTGCGCAGCGCCCGGGTGGAGGCAGGCATGGCCAACTCTGATCGTGAGGTCCGAGCCACTCTCGCCTCTGTCGCCGCCTCCATCGCGGAAGTGGGGAAGCAGCACGCCGGCCAAGCGGAACGGCTGCAGCACGCGTGGGCCACGCAACTGCAGGAGGCTCTGCAGCGCGAAGCCGCGGTTCGCCAATCCGAACTGGAGCGCTTGCACGCGGACTTTTCGCGCCTGCATCACACGCACATTTCCGAAGTGCAGCAGAAGTTATGGTCTGACATCGAAGGGCTGGAACAGTCCATTCACCGGCACTATCAGGCGGCACTGCACGAAGAATTGGCTCTCGTGCGACAGCGATTGGCACTCTCTGCACGGGCAGCGAGCTCCGAAGCAAACGCAACGGAAGCGGTGCCAATCGACTGGCTGCGGTTCGCAAAGAAGTTCCGCGGGCCGGAAGAGAAGGTTCAGCAGCACGTACGCCGATACGTGCCGCGCTTCCCCAATGGAGCACTCGACATCGGTTGCGGACGTGGTGAGTTCCTTGCCGTTCTACAGGAAGCAGGCATCCGGGCACAAGGCATCGATCTCAGTGATGAGAACGTCGCCATCTGTCGAGGCAAGGGCCTGGATGCGTCGCTTGCCGATGCATTCGAATACCTACCGCTTGTGCCCGATGCATCTCTGAGCGGTATCTTCTGTTCGCAGGTCATCGAGCACCTGCAGCCCGCGCAGTTGCCGAGGCTCATCAACCTGTGTGCGGCGAAGCTGAAACGCGGCGCAGCGATCGTGCTGGAGACGCCGAACGCCGCCTGCCTCGCCATCCTCGCCAGCCACTTCTATCTCGATCCGACGCACGTCCGTCCGGTACCGGCGCCGCTGCTGAGTTTCTATCTGGAGGAAGCGGGATTTGGTGCCATCCAGGTGGAATCGCTGTCGCCGGCGCTGGAGGAATTCCCGTCGTTGGCGGAACTGCCCCCCTCGTT
>CAYNDS010000011.1:30358-31890 GCA_964395885.1 uncultured Solibacteraceae bacterium
GTTCCGAGAAACGTTCTTTGACGGACTGGACATTGCTGTTTCCGCGGTCAAGCTCTGATACAGCTGTTCCTGCGCGCGCGCGATGGCGGCCCAATCGAACTGCTCTTCCACCAGCCTTCGGGCAGCTTCGCCGAGTCTCCTCGCCAACTCTTGCTCAGCGCTCAGCCGCAGCAGACAATTCGCCATCTGCGCTGCGTCGTCGGCAATCAGGACATGCTCCATGTGGGCGACGGGCAGACCGTGCACACCTGCCGCTGTCGCCACCACCGGTTTCGCCATCGCCATCGCTTCCAGTACTTTGATGTTGGTGCCGGCGGAGGCGAGTAGCGGAGCCACAACAGCCGAAGCACGGTGGTACGCCGAGCGGACGTCCTCAACGAAGCCCTCCACGGCGATGTCGGGCTGTTCCAGATTCACTTCCACCCGGCTTCGGTAGAACTCCCGATAGTAGGCGTGGTCGCGTCCGGCAATGACATGCAGCGTATAGCCGGGCAGTTGCGGCCACACTTCCCGAAGGAAGAATGCAAGGGCCATCAGATTGGGCAAATGATGAAACGCACCAATGAACAGCAGCCGCCGTGGCTCCCCGGGTTGCCCAACGGGCTGATACCGATGCACGTCAACCCCGTTCGGCAGCACGAAGGCTCGGGGCCCAACGAGTGCGGCATCGCGCGCAGACATTGTCGCCACCGCATCGACGCGCCGCCATGCATCTCTTTCGAATCTCTCCCACAGCCGCAGTTGCCTCTGCGATTCCCACCGATCTCCCCTGACCGCGCCGGCGGACAGTTGGGCGTAGAGGTCCAGGGTGACGTCGTGCTCCACCAGGATGGTTCGGGCGGGGCGACAATCCGCGGCGTACTGCGCAAGTTGGGTGTACTCCAACTGCGCGATCTGGGGCTGCCACTTGCGCACCATCAGGCCAAGCGCTGCCCGAAAGGACTCGGATCGGAACTCGTCCACCGCATCCGGAATGCCGGGCTTGCGGCGGTGCGACCCGTGCCGCCGGACCTGCACTACTTCCGCACAAATCGAAAGCAACTCCTTCGGCGGCTGTTGCAGTTCATCGACGAAGTACACCAGCACTTGATCGCGAAACTGGGCGGCGTGCCGCATCAGGTTGTACATCCGCACGGCGCCACCGTGGCTGAGTGGAAAGGGCGCGTAACAGGTAGCAACCAGGACGACCGGTCGTCCGCTCCGCCCCGTTCCCGGAAACACCGCAATGTCGCCGGACCCGGCTGCGGTCACGTCCTCCGCCGCATGGACGCGAAGCCCGCAGGCAAAGCGCAGGGCTTCCAGGTTCTGTGACCGATTATGCCGCTCGATCGTCTCCCGCCACATCTCCGTCAGGCCATTCTTTGTAACGAACCGCAGGAAATTCCGCTCCACGGCGGCTTGGATCTCGCTTTCGCGGAAGTAGCGCGACGTGGTTTGCCGGTGCCGGTGCGTCACGCGCGCATCAGCCACGAACACCGTCGGCCAACCCTGCCTCCATCCGCGATAGCCAAGGTCGAGGTCTTCCACATAGG
>CAYNDS010000012.1:0-10360 GCA_964395885.1 uncultured Solibacteraceae bacterium
GGCGGCGATGGCCTCGTCCAACTTGCCTTCCTCCAGCAGTTGATTGGCGCGGTTGGCGGTGGTGCCGGCGATGCTTTCCTGCTGTGTGCGCTGGCGGGACTGCTCATAGGCGCGCGCCTCTTTGCGGGCCTCGTCGGCGGCATCCAGCTTGCGCAGCACCTGCGAGAGCTGGAAGCGGACTTCGGCGGCGTCGGGGCGAAGTTCGCGGGCCCGCTCCAGGGCGCGGCGCGCATCGGTCAGCCGCTCCAGACGCGCCAGCGCGAAGCCGAGGTTGTACCAGGCGTCGTAGTTGGCAGCGTCGCGGCGAACGGCGATCTCCAGGGACCGTGCGGATTCCTCGTAGTTGCCCGCCCCGCGCTGCGCCAGTCCGCGGACGTAGTGCGTCTCGGCGTCGGCCGGAGCACGCTGCAGCAGCGCGTCGGTGATGGCGAGGGCTTCCGCGTTGCGGTCGACAGCTTGCAGGGACTTGGCCAGTGACAGGCGCGCGACGGTGTTGGACGGCTCCAGCGCGACGCAGCGCTCATAGGGCGCCACGGCGTCGGCGAAGCGCTTGCGGCGGGCGTAGAACGTGGCCAGATTGCAGAACGCCCCCGCATCGGACGGCCATCGGGTGACAGCGGAGCGGAACGTCTCCTCGGCGGCCTTGTCGTCGCCGTTGGCTTCGAGCGCGGCGCCCAGCGATGCCGTGTGCGCGGGTTGATTGGGCGCCAGGGCGGCGGCGTCGCGAAACGCTTGCGCGGCGGCGGTCCAGCGGCGTTGCGCCAGCAGGGACTGTCCGAGATTGTGCGCGCAATCGGGATTGGCGGGTTGTGCGGTGCGGCAGGCGCGAAACTCGGTTTCGGCGGCGGCCGGTTCATTCGTTTCCAGAAGAGCCAGGCCGAGTGCGGCTCGCGCGGGCGCCAGCGTGGCGTTTCTGGAGACGACTTCGCGCAGCAGCGGGATGGCGGACTTCGGGTCGCGACGGTCAAGATGCGCCAGCGCGAGGTTGTACTTCGATTGCCAGCCAGGGTCCTTCGCGGCAGCGCGGGAAAAGGCCGTGATCGCGCAGTCCAGCTTGCGGGCTTGCGCCAGCCGCGCGCCGGCGGCGTTCCACTCCGCGGCGGAGGATTGGGGGGTGAGCTTCGTCAGCTCCGGGCACTGGGCAAAGGCGAGTGCCCCAAAAAAAATCGCTCCCGCCGCAAGGACGGGAGCGAGGGGGAAACTGCGCATGCTCTCACTAAAACACGATTTTTAGACCGACCTGCAATGACCGTGCGGCATTGGCCGTGCCCAGCACGCGGCCAAAATTCGGGTTGGTCATTTCGCCGGTGGGGGTGCCCAGGATCGTGGCGTTCGGAAGGTTGAACGCTTCGCCGCGCAGCTCCACCCAGCGCGCTTCGCCAAACGGGAAGCGGCGGAAGATCGACATGTCGAAGTTCCAGAATCCGGCGGAGCGCAGGGCGTTGCGGCCCAGATTGCCGAACGTGAACGGAGCCGGAATCTGGAAGGCGGCGGTGTTGAAGAATGCCTGGCGCGTGGGGTTGCTCAGCACGGGGTCGCCCACCAGGTTGGCGCGCAGGTAGCCGGTGTTGCCGGTGTTGGCGCGGTCGCCCGCGACGGTGATGTTGTACGGCACGCCGCTGCGGATGACGGCAAGGCCGTTGATGTTCCAGTTGCCGATCAGGTAGTCGGCAAACTTGTTCCCCGTCGAGAACTGCTTGCCCTTGCCGAACGGAACTTCGTAGACGGCGTTCAGCGACAGCACGTGCGTCAGGTCAAACGCCGAAACGCTGCGGTCATTGTTAAACCGGTAGGGGTTCTGCACGGAGAAGCCCTCGACGCCGAAGTAGCCTGACGAGCCGATGTCGATCGCCTTGGAGTAGGTATACGACACCTGGTAGGCCAGGCCGCCGCGATACTTCTTGTCCAACTGGAACTGGAAGCTGTGATAGTTGGCGCGTCCCCAGCTGCGGTCAAAGAAGCTGGGCGCCATGTAGGGGAACGGAGCGCGCTCACGCGGGTTGCCGGGGCCGGGCGTGACAGCCACGTTGTAGTAGCCGCCCAGATTCAGGCGGCGCGAACCGTTGCCGACGTAGTTAGCGGTGATCACGGTGTCCTGGCTGATCTGGTGCTGCACGCCGAACTGCCACTGCATGGAGTAGGGGTTGCGGAAGTTCGGGTCCATGAACCACTGCACCTGCTCAAAGGGCGTCGGGGCAGGGAACAGGCCTTCGGGGAACGGGTTCTGGCCGCGAACGCGCACGCCCGGCACCTGCGGCGTGGGGACGTTCAGGTTGTTGGCCAGCTGCTGGCCGACGTCGGGCCAGGCGCCCTGGTACTGCTGCGAGGTCTGCGTGACGGCGGCCCAGTTGTCGAAGAAGATGCCGAAGGAGGAACGCAGCGCGGTCCGCTCCGTCAGGCGATAGGCCAGGCCGAGGCGCGGGCCGAAGTTAGTCGGCGTGTCGCGATAGATCTTGCCGGTGTCGCTGACGACCACGTTGGCGGGCAGGCGGCCATCGCCCGGGATGCACGGCGCGCGGCCGCGTTCACGGCAGGACGGCGGCAGCTTCTGGATGATGTACACGCCGCGGAGGAAGTCGGCCGAGCCGGCTTCGATGCCGCCCTGCTGGCCGACGGTGTCCTCCTCGCCGTAGGCGGGGATGAACGTACGGTCATAGCGCAGGCCCATGTTGACGGTCAGCTTCTGGTTCACCTTCCAGGTGTCCTGGAAGTAAAGGCCCATGACGCCACCGGGGCGCAGCGTCTCGCGCACGTTGCGGCGTCCGGCGGAATCCGGCACGTTCAGCAGGTAGGACGCCAGCTGGCTGCCGGGGGCGCCCGTGCCGTCGCCGGTCTGCTGGGTGTTGAACGCGGCGTTCAGGTTCTGATACGTGGCTTCAAAGTCGGAGTAGTTCCATTCGGCGCCCCATCGCAGTTGATGGTTGCCGATGATCTTCGACATGTTGCCCTTGTACTGATAGATGTGCGAGAGCTTCGGGTTCAGCGAGTTCGACTCGCCGCCGCCCCAGAAGCCCGCCGCGTTCCAGGCCGGAACAAAGCTGGCACCGCCGATGAAGTTCTGGGCGAACTGGTCCGACACGCGAATGTCGCGCAGCAACTGTTCGCGATTGATGTTGGTGAAGCGGGTACGGCCATTTTCCTGGACGTTCACATGGCCGAACTGCAACTGCAGCACCGTGGACGGGCTGAAGACGTGTACCCAGCTGACGCCGATGTTGCGCGCGGGGCGCTCAAGGTTGGTCAGCAAGCCCGGGCGGCCGCCGGTCTGCGACGTGTCCTGCAGCAGGCCGCTCCAGCGGAACCAGACGGTGTTCTTCTCGTTGATCGTGTGATCGAGGCGGCCGGAATACTCTTCCTGGTTCTGACGCTGCGGCGTGGGGTCGATCAGGTTGCGGTCGCCGACGCCGGAGAAGTTCGGGGCGGGCAAGGTCGCGCGGGCATAGGCCAGGGCGCCGGGGTCCAGCATGCTGGCCGGGATGCGATTGTTCGCAAACGGCGTGCGGGTGAAGCGTCCGGGGTTGGCCGGGTCAGGGCGCGTGGTGAACGGATCAAAGATCTGGCGGGTGTCGTTGCTCAGGTCGCCGCCCAATTCCGCCGCAGTGGGGACGCGGTGGAAGGCGTTGGCCGGACGGCGGAAGCGCCAGCCCTGATACGCGAGGTAGAAGAACGTCTTGTTCTTGCCGTTGTACAGCTTCGGAATCGACACAGGGCCGCCGATTGCGCCGCCGAACTGATTCTGGCGGAACGGAATCACCGCGGGCTGGAAGGTATTGCGCGCGTCAAAAGCGGAGTTGCGCAGGAACCACCAGCCGGTGCCGTGCAGTTCATTGGTTCCGGAGCGCGACACGACGTTGATCGTTCCGCCCTGCACCATGCCGAACTCCGCCTGGTCGTTCTGCGAGTTCACCTTGAACTCCTGGATGGCGTCGACAATCGGCGGCACGGCGTAGGTGGAGGTAAAGGCGCCCTGGTTGTTGATGCCGTCCAGGGTGAAGAAGTTCGACCGGTTGGTCTGGCCGTTGATGGCCGGGAAGACGAACTGGCTGCCCGCGGCCACGTTGGTGCCGAAGCCGCCCGAGTTCTGCGAGACCGACACCGGCGCAACGCCGGGCGTCAGGGTCAGAAGCTGCGTGAAGTTGCGGCCGTTCAGCGGCAGGTCGACAACCTGCTTCTGCGCGATGACCGCGCCGAGTTCCGCCGTCTGGCTCTGCACCAGTTCGCCGGTCGCGGCCACTTCGATGGTCTGGCCGACGGAGCCGACTTCGAGCGACTGATTGAACGTCGCCGTCTGATTCACCTGCAGCGTGAACTGCTGAATGCGCGCCGAACGGAAGCTGGCCTTGGAGAACTCCAGCGTGTAGCGGCCCGGGGGAACGCTGAGGATCACGTAGTTGCCGGAATCGTTCGTTTCGGTCCGCAACTCAATGCTGGTGTCGACGTTCTTCAGCAATACGCTGGCCTGCGGGATGGCGCTGCCGCTGGAATCCAACACTACTCCCGTGACCGTGGCTGTCGAAAGCTGGGCGTGAAGTGCGCCCGCGGAGAGAAGAGCAAGGGCGGCAGTGAGGAGAGTAGCGCGAGATCGCGGCCAAAGACGCATAGGGGCTCCCTGAGTTATGGATTAACTGGCTTTGGTTATGTATCAAACATCTGTGCACATGTCAATCCTCGCGTTTCGCTAGAGTGAAAGGCCGTGCTGCTCCTCAGCCTGGTCGCCGCATTCGCCGCCGATGTCGGGGAGGCGTGTGCGCCGTGTCATCGGGAACTGGTGACCGCGTATCGCGCGACGCCGATGGCGCGGGCCCTGGGACGGCCGTCCTGGCCGGATGGCACGGTGCAGCACGCACCGTCGCGGACGCGATTTTCGATTGAGGGGGACACGCAAGCGGTGTTCGCGCCGGGTTTGCCGGTGCAGCGCTTTGCCGTCGAGTGGGCCGTGGGGTCGGGCGCGCACGCGATGGGCAGCATCGTGCGGCGGGGCAGCGGCTTGTTTCTCTCGCCCCTTTCCTTCTACACGGAGGCCAAGCGCTGGGGACTGGCGCCGGGATTTGAGAAAGCGGCGGCGGCGGAGTTCACGCGGCCGGTGACGCTGGAGTGTCTGGCGTGTCACAGCGGGCGGGCGCGGCCGATTGCGGGCAGCTTGAACCTATATGAGCAGCCGTCGGTGGAGGAGGCCGGCATCGGGTGTGAGCGCTGCCACGGCGAGGCGACGGCCCATCTGCGGCAGCCGTCTCGCACCAACGTGGTGCAGCCGGCGCGGCTGAGTGCGGAGCGGCGCGATGCCGTTTGCGAGCAGTGCCATCTGGGCGGCGCGGTGCGCGTGCTGAATCTGGGTAAGTCGTGGCTGGACTTCCGCGCCGGGCAGCGGCTGGAAGAGACCTGGACCGTCTACACCGGCGAGGCGGACCCGTTCCACGTGGCCAGCCACGCGGAGCAGTTGGCAAAGAGCCGTTGCGCGGTGGAGTCCGGCGGCGCGCTGTGGTGCGGCACCTGTCATCGGGTGCATGCGCAAACGGACTATCGCGCGGCGTGTCTGGGCTGCCATTCCGGCAATGCGCATGCGCGCGAGGCCGCCGATTGTGGCGGGTGCCATATGCCGAAGCGGCGAAGCTGGGACTCCGGCCTGGCGTCGTTCACGGATCACCGCATCGCGCGGAAGCCGGACGCGGCGCGCGAGAGCGCTCCCTTGAGATTGAAGGCTTGGCGGGAGCCGGCGCCGGAGTGGCGGAGACGGAATCTCGCCCTGGCGCAAATCGCAATCGGAGAGCGGCGGCAGGACCTGGCGCTGTTGCAGCAGGGCTTCGTGGGACTGACCTCCTCCGGGCGGCGGCTGGACGATGATCCAGAGGCGCTGGCCGGTGCGGCGCTGGTGCTGCTGCTGAAGGACCGTCCGCGCGAGGCGGCACTGGCTTTGGAAAAGGCGCATAGCCTGCGTCCGCGGTATGCGCCGGACCTGCGCAGCGCTGCCAAAGCGTGGCGGGCCGCGGGTGAGCCGGCGCGGGCGCGGCGGGCCGAGGCGAGGGCGGCGGAGTTGGAAGCGCGCGGCTACTGAGCCGGCGCCGAGACCCTTTCATACAGCCCGCGCAGGAAGCTGTCTTCCGGAAACAGGTCGAGGTATTCGCGCATCGCCTCGCGGGCTTCGTTGTAGCGCTTCAAGTTGATCTGGTACAGGATGGCCGTCTTGCGCAGTTCGCGCGAGAACGGATGGCGGGCGAGGGCGGCGGTCAACGGCGGAAGCGCATCCTGCGGTGCGCCTTGCTGCGCGAGAACGGTGGCAAGATCCAGAACGGCGGGGACCCCGGCTTGCGGCAGGGCGGCGGCTTTTGTCAGCAGGCGGCGCGCGGTGTCGAGGTCGCCGTCACGGAGCGCTTTGCGTCCGGCGGCGCTGGCCACCAAGGGGTCGTCCGGGAACTCCTTCTGCGCCTCTGCGAGCGCCTGCAGGTAATGCGGCAACAGGCGCGGGTCTCGATTCAGAAGTTCGCCGTAGACGGCCATCCGGGTGACGGACGGCAGCGGGGCGGGCTTGGCGGGACGGTTCAGCCAGACAATGCCGGGAAGTTCCGGCGAGGGCTGCGGGGCGGGCGGAACATCGGCGGCTGCCACGCGCGGGATCCGGTGATTCGTGAGCGCGGAGTGGGCGATCTTGCCGATGTCGCGCTTCGGCATGTGACAGGTTTCGCAACGGTCTCCCGCGGCGGCGCGATTCGGCGCGGTGCAGGGCTTGGCCGCGGCGGCGTGACACGTCTGGCACCGCGCGCGATAGTCCGTGGTTTCGGCGTGCGGGTTGTGGCAACTCTGGCAGGACATCTTGCCACCGGAGGCTTGCCAGCAGCGGCTGGACTCCATGGCGGCGTGATGTTCGAGAAGGTCCGCGCCGGCATCCTGAGGCAGCTTGACGACGATCGCGCTGTCGGCCAGCGGGCGGCCGGGCACGAAGGAATCCAGGCGCCTGGCGGGCAGCAGGACCTTGGCATCGCCGCCCTGATGACAGTTGCGGCAGATGTCGTCGGCCAGCGCGGCGGGAAGGCGCTTGGGGTTGACGATGGTGGTGCGGCGCGGCGCGCGGAGGTGGGCGGCACCCGGTCCGTGGCAGTTCTCGCACCCGATGGCGGCTTCGGCAAAGGCAGTGGCGGCGTAGGCGCCGGGCTGGTCAGGCAGGGGATTGGCGCGTCCGCTGTGACACTGCAGGCAGCCCGGAAGAAGCAGCCGGCCGAAGCCTTCCTCGGACTGCTCATAGCCGGGCGACAGCGCCCAGGACTTCGTACGCGTATAGAAGGAAAGCGGCGCCTGCGCAAGGTGCGCGCCGCGCCGGACGGCGAAACTGATGCCGTTGGCGCCGCTGCCGATGGCGAATTCCAGCTTGTGGCGGGTGCGGAAGATTTCCTTGCCGTCGCGCATCTGCCACTGCTCCTGATAGACGCCGTCGGGCAGTTGCCGGACCGCGTAATGGCGGTCGAGACGCGGGTCATCGACTACCGCGGCGGGGTGAGCGGCAACCGGCGTGATGCTGCGCCCCATGGCGGACTTCGCCCAATGACGAGCGATCTCCGCATGGCAACCGGCACAGGCGCGCGAGCCCACGTAGCCGTCGGCAGCGGCCAGCAACAGCATCGGGATGAGCGCGCTCATGCACTGGCTAGTCTATCCGCGGCGAACGCGATGTTGGCGAAGGCGGGCAGCGCGGCGCGACCGAAATGAAAAAGTTTTACGCGGCTATATCTACGAGAGGGGGTGGGAACCCTATACCGGCAGTGGCGCGAATTGGTTCTGCTTCACGGCGGGGCCAAGCGAAACATCGCGTCATTGCAGTCACGGGACACGCCGCTCGAATGGGAGTTGGGGCGGCGTTCCTGAAACGGGCGCCTTCGCCGCACCTTGCCTGCGCGGGTCAAGTGGACCTGCTTGCCGAGTTGGGCATCGGCATGCACGCCTCCAATGATTCAGCCGGGCAGGGCGGCAAGGCGGAAGGGTTTTGCAGTTCTGCGGTATTTGGCAGTTCGATTTCACTGTGTCGGCCGGCTGTGGTGCTCTGGGCGGAGTGTGCGCAGCCGACTCGAAAGCCGGGAGCAATCCTTTTGGATGCTGCCGGTGCATGGGTCTGCCGCGAAAGCGCACTCTTAGACGCAAGCGGCAGATGGGGCGCTCTTTCTTTCGGGGGAGGGCGCTCCCATTTTTTTCTTGAACGACGGACGGCCGCTGCCAGGTCTGGAGTCGACAGCGGCGATCAAGCTGAGGCGCGTGCCGCGGCGGAGGGGCTCGCCACACGGCGCAGGGGCTGGAGACGGAGCCAAGTGAGGGAACGCCAGAGCCACTCAACAGGACCGAAGTGATAGCGACGCATCCAGAGTCCCGCAAGCCAGACTTGCAGCGCGAAGAACGCGATACCGATCAGGACGTCCGTCGCCAAGCCGATCTTGCCCATCAGTCCCAAACCAAACCCATAGAAGAGCGAAACACCAAACAGGCTTTGGGTGAGATACACGGTCAGGCCCATTTGGCCCGCGGCGACCAGAGACTGGAGCGCGCGTGACGGACGGGTCCAGAACAACAGCGTGAAGGAAGCAAGGTAACCAGCGGAAAGCGCAATTTGGTGAATATCGAACATCACCATTCCGATGAACTCGGGCAAACGCCGAACGTCCCCCACCAGCGTCGGATTCAGCATCCATGCCAAGGGCGTCGTGATCAGGGTGAGAGCACTGGAGGCAATCAGAAGACGCCGGAAGAAGCGGCGGTTCTCCGATGAGTCCACAAACAGCAGCTGACGGCCGGCGACCATTCCCAGCAGAAACAGCCCCGCGGTAATGAATACTCTTCCCGTGATGAGCTGGAACAAGAGCCGCATTTCGAGACCGGAAGAGGTGTTCACGGCAACGACCTCACGCAGTGTCCCGCTGCGCTTGATGCCGAGATCTCGCGCGGCGGTGTCGTACATGCCCGCCATCCACTTCTTTTCCTCCTCGATTGCCTGTGCGGTGGTTGGACGCACATGCGTGATGGTTCGGAAGACTTGGATGGGTATGTTGAGAGCCAGCGCGAGACCGGCGATGACCAGAGTGCGGCTGCTGAGACGCCGGCACGCGAGCAGGCCGATGCCGAGGACGGCGTAGATGGCGAGAATGTCACCGCTGTAGAAGAGGCCATGGATGACTCCCATCGCGAGCAGGATCATCAGGCGCCAAAGAAAGCGCAGTGAGAAGTGCCGCCGTCCACCTTCGGTGGCACGATTCAACTGAATGGCGAAACTCAGGCCAAATAGGAAGGAGAAAATCGTGAAGAACTTACCAAAGGTGAGGATCTCTGTCGCCTTCGAGGCGATGCGGTCGGCAAGAGAGAACAGAATCGAGTAGGTCTCCGGTACAAGACTTGCGATGTACTCGAAAGCAATGTGGTTGATTATGATGCCCAGCAGGGCGAAGGCGCGCAGGGCGTCCACGACCGAGAGTCGAGCCGGAGGCGAATCGCGACGCACGGTATCGGACTAAATTCTAGCTGATCTAGCACAACTGTCGATCAGCGGGGCGGCCCAGATACTCACGAGATTTCTGGGCAACACATATCGAATGACCAGATTCCCGTGCTGTACCTTAGCAGAAGGTGTAACTTGAGTAAACTCCTGATTGCGGGATCCACGGGTGCCGTGGGGTCGCGAGTTCTGCGACGGGCGTCCGGACGAGCGGTGAGAACGCTTTCCCGTTCGGCCCAGCCGGGCGACCACGTGGTGTTGGATGCCGCGACCGGTGCCGGCGGCGTCTGCGAGGGGATCGACATCGTCTTTTCGGCACTCGGCGGAAGCGTGTCGATGAACTCGAGCGAGCATCGCGGCTATGGCGACGTCGACACGGTGGCCAATCGAAACCTGATCGAGGAAGCCTGCCGCGCCCGCGTCCGCCGCTTTGTCTACGTGAGCGCGCACGTCGGTTCCGGATACGCCGACACTGCCTATATTCGGGCGCACGAGGAAGTGGTCAAGGCTCTGCGCGCTTCGGGTCTTTCCTATACGGTGGTGAGGCCCACCGGCATTTTCACGGCGCTGGATGACCTGCTCCTCATGGCGCAGCGCGGTGTGGGAATGGTGATTGGTTCCGGCCAGGCCCGCGCGAATCCCGTGCATCCCGAGGACGTCGCCCAGGTGTGTGGGGAGTGCCTGGAGTCCGGTGAGGCGGAGATCTCTGTGGGAGGTCCTGAGATTTTGACGCGCCGCGAGATTGTCGAAGCGGCGTTTGCGGCAGTTGGGCGGAGTCCTCGCATTCTCAGCGTGCCGCCGGGCGTGCTCCGGTTTGGCGGACGGGTGCTCGGGGTGAGCAACCGGCGGAAAGCGGAACTGCTTGAGTTCGCGGCGGCAGTGTCCACGTCCGAT
>CAYNDS010000012.1:10370-31869 GCA_964395885.1 uncultured Solibacteraceae bacterium
GCGGTGGGTGGCCGTCGACTGCTGGACTACTTCCGTGAGCGGGCGCAACGCGGCGGCGGGTGACACGTCGCGCCGCAATGGCTTCGGCGTTTGATTGCGCCAGGCGGCGAATTGTGGATGTCGCCCATCCGCCCGCCCTGCTACTCTGCTGCGGTGAACCGGATCTTTTCCTTCCGGCGATGGCCCAGCCGCAAGTGCCTTGGCGCCCTTTCGGCGCTTCTGTTCTGGGCAAGCCTTTGCAGCGGCGCAGACACCCTGAGGCTTTCCAACGGAGACGTCCTGCGCGGGACGATCAAGCGGTTGGACAAAAGCATCATCGTCTTTGCAACCGAGTACTCGGATTCTGACTTCCAGATCAAATGGGAGAAGGTCAAGTCCATCGAAAGCTCGAGGCACTTTCTGGTGGAGACGTTCGACGGTGACCGGTTGACCGGAGACCTGAAGGAGACGCCGGAGCCGAACAAAGTGGGTATCGGCGAAGAGCGGGTGGAACTCTCCCACACGGCGCTGCTGCGGCCGTACGAGGAGAGCATCGCGTCGCGCGTCACCTGGGGTTTCGATCTCGGCTTCAACGCGACGCGGGCGAACTCCGTGAAGCAACTCAGCCTGGGTTCGAATGTGGCCTACACGGGGGAGCGCACCTCGATTCGAGTGCACTCCCAGGGTCTGTTCAACAGCCAGAGCAACGCGCCGAGGACCAGACGGTGGGAAATCGCGCCCGAGTACCGCTACCTGGTGGGCCGTGCCTGGTACGCCTTGGGAACCGCCAACCTGTTCAGCAGTGAACAGCAGCAGGTGTCCCTGCGCTCGATGTTCGGCGGCGGTGTCGGGCGGTATTTCTTCCGCTCGACGATCCGGCATCTGGCCGTCGGCGGTGGCGCCGCATGGACAAGAGAACGATACTTTGATCGCCGACTTCCGGTGCAGCACTCTGCCGACGCGTTCTTCTCGGTCGAGTATCTGACGAAGCGCCTGAAGGTGGCGGACGTCGTGGCCATGGTGAACCTGTTCCCGAGCATGACGGAGCCGGGGCGATACCGGTCGAACCTGAACACCGATGTCACATTCAACCTGAAGGGCGACTGGTACTGCAAGACGGGCTTCTACACCAATTTCGACAGCGCGCCGCCGGGCAGCCTGCCCCGCACGGACTATGGGTGGCGCAACGCCTTCGGCTACAAGTTCTGAGCGGGACGGTTGCAGTGCAGGCGAAGCAGGGCGCGCCCCGTGCGGACTTTCTGGTGCCGACTCACACTCGAGAAGAAGGAGTGGACCTGCCGGGGGTCGCTGGTCAGAAGGCCACGCCAATGCCGACTGTAAGCAACTGCTGCCGGAGCGGACCATGCTTCACCAGCGGCTGGACATCGAGCCGCACGTTTGGCGTGACCGGCCCGGCGAGCTTGTCGACGGAGGATTTCCAGAAGTCCGGCTGCGGGGAGAGCGTTTCGCGATAGTCGGCACGGACGAAGAAGCGGGGCGTCACGTGAACGTGGACGCCGGCGCCGTAGTTCAGGCCGAACTGAAAAATGCCGCCGCCTTCGAGCGGAGGCTTCGAGCCGAAATCATAGGCGGAGAGAAAGAGAGAAAGATCGCGAACGGCGAATCGCAGCAGGCTCTGCGGCTCCGGCTTGGAGTCCTGCAGATGGATCAGTTGCAGCGACGGCCCGACGGCCAGGTAGGGGCGCACTCGCTTCCCGTTGGGGCGCGCGTGAAACAGGGCGTTATAGGTGAAGGCGCGGATCAGTGCTTTCGAGCGAAGGTCCACCTGCTGACCGAGCAGTTGCTCCTGCCCGAACAATTGCATGTTGGTCGAGGTCCGGCTGTAGGAGAACTCGCTGGACACATATCGCCACGCGTTCAGCGTCAGTCGCGGGTTCAGAACCCAGCCCCGCTCGAGCCGGATGTTCAGGTCCAGGCGGTCGCGGATCTCCGAGCCATCCGTCCGGCGCGCGACGATCTCGGTCGGCAGCGTGGAGAACCCATCGTTGCCGTAGCCGGTGAGGCCGGAACTCAAGCTGAACATGAGTCGCGTGAGGTAGGAGGCCGGCGCGCGCTTGCTCTGTTCCCGGTGCACCGTGTGGCCGGGATCATCGGGCAGTGCGGAGCGCTTCGGCGGCGGGGTGGCGCCCTGGACAATCTGAAATTCCTGCCCGCCGTAGCGGATGGAACGCGGCTCGCCATTGGCTTGCTTTGTAGAACGGAGCAGACTGAGCCCGAGGCGCGAACCCGAATAGACCTGATAGATCAAGTTGCCGCGGATGAGGTCGTTGCGCAGAGTGAGCATGGTGGCCCGCACCGGTCGGAGTCCAGCGGACTGCCGGGTGCGGACCTGCTGTGAAGGGTCCTGCGGCACGTCGGCGCGGACCGGGCTGGCGCACTCGTTCAGCTTCAACACGGCAATCCGGCCGTCGGTGCGCAACGAATCACCCGTCGCGTTCTTGGCATCCAGCGGCACCCAGGGACGATCGACGTACTCGACGCCGTCGACGCAGCCGGTCAGCAACAAGTCGTTCACCACCTTGCCGCGCTCTTCGTCGATGTTTTCGTTGATCAGATGAATGAAGGTCTTGGCTGACTTGGAGAAACCCACGCCGGAATCGTAGGTGGCGGTGGAGGTGAACACGGGCGTGCCGTCGGCCGTTGTCACGCTCTGGCCATAGATCCGGAGGTGGTGGCGGGAAAAGAACGTGTTCAGCGTCTTGGCGAACGTCAGTTCCGGACTCTTGCCGTTGAGGAGCAGAACGGACATCGGTGCCGCGCGATAGCCCTGGTTCTCGATGATGGAGCGCATGACCCCGTAAGTGGACCGGCCGTCCAGCCGGTCCGAGCGGACCCATCCCGCAGCGAGGAATGCACGCTCAACTGCGTCCTGCGATCCCAGGTAGAGCAGGCTGGTGAGATCGGAGGGCGCTCCGTCTCCCTCGGTGGCCGTTCGAAATGGAAGCGACCGGATCAGCTCCGTCAGGGAGCCGCGATCCTGGGCTCCTCCCGGCAGCGGGGGGTACTGCGCAGGAGCCTCGGCGGCCACCGTCACGGGAGCCGTCGTTTCAAACTGCAGTTCGGATCCGGCAGGAAGGATGATCGAGGAGTCCGGCAGGCGAAAGATGCTGAGGGATGACGATAGGGCAAACAGCAAGGCCATCGGATCGAATGCCGCGGCTCCGACCGCCAGCCCGGACAGGGTTGACGAGAAGGTGGCCGTGGCCCGGATGCCGCGAATCCTGCCGGCGTCATCTACTTGTTCTCTGGCATCATCCACCCGGACCACTTTGCCGGACAGCGGCTGTTCGGGTTGCCCGGGAACTTGCAGGCGGTTGAACTCCAGATCGAGCATGGCGGTCTCGCGCGAGAAGCCCAGCCCGACCTTGCGGACATCGCGTACCCGGCCGCTGAGAACCGTCCGCATGGGCAGCAGCGTTCTTCCGTTCACCTGGACTGGGGCGATCACTTCCACCTGAACGGGGGTGTCTTGCTTGGTGCCGTAGGACGACAACGTCTGGCGGAGGCGGATCTGCAGCCGCGTTCCTGCGGGCACCACCAAGGGCTCCTGCGCGACAGCCGAACCCGCGGCCGACAGCAAGAGCACAGCCAGAAGGACAGCTGCAAAAGTCCGCGAAGGCACCATCATTGGATAGTAACGGGTGCCACTCGTCACACGATCGGCGGAAGCCGGCGTCGAGTGCGGGAACAGCGGGGGCGGCTGCGTGGTTGGCGATCGCGAGCGGTCGAACCGCGCGGTACAAGCTGGCCGGCAGGAAACCAGTCTCGTCGTGCCATTCGGTTATGCGGGCACGGGCGCGGATGCCCACCCAGTGACGGCCCCGGCCCGCATCGGCGCTGCCCGCACTTGTCCGTCTGAGCCTGTGCCCCGTTCTGCTGAGAGGTGACTCGGTGGATCCAAGACCCGAGCAAACCTACTTCACGGACGGGAGCGGCCGTCGCCTGCAGGAGCAAGGTCGACGCCCACGCTCTCCACCATCGCCCAGCAGTTGTCGCTGAGGTAAGTGTCGATCGCCTTGAGACGCCCACCCCAGGACGGCATCATCTTGCGGGTGCACGATGCCGTCACCGCGTCCTGATAGGCATTCCACACCTTGAACTGATTCGGTTCCTTCACCGTGGCGGCGACCGATGGGAACGAAACTTCTGAGAAGCTCTCCTCCACGGATCTTCGCAGGTCGGACACAAATGCGGCCGACTCTTCGACGTCTGATCGTTTTCCCAGCCTGTCCACATGCCCGGCCACGAGAGTCTCGAACGGGTACGCCAACGCCAGCTTGTGAGCGCCGATGTACGCCTGGACATCCGCCGCGATGCCGAGGTTCTTATACGGCACCCAGCCGGGATAGACAATGTCGATCAGCACCAGCGTCTTTTGCGCCGGAGCGTAGATGAAGATGTTTCCCGGTTCGTGAATGCGACCCTTGTACGCCAGTTCAAGGACCGAAGAGCCGACCTTCAGCGTCAATTGATCGCGAAAGGTTCGGGTCGGGACTGGCCGCCTGGGATCGTCTCTCATTCGCAACGTCGCTGCAGTTTCTTCCTGGGCAATAATCTCCACACCTTTGGGAAACAAATGTGCGGCTGCAATGTGGTCGGCGTGAGAATGGCTGTAGATGAGGTGGGTGACCGGCTGTTGCGTCACGCTTCGAATTGCCTCAAGGTACTTCTTCCCGAGCGTTGGCGGGGCGTCGATCGCCACCACACCCCGGTCATACACCAGGAATGCAGTGTTGTACATGCCATCGGTTACCCAATACAGGCCATCACTGATCAGGTTGACCGTGTACCCCATGTCAGCCTTTTTCTGCGCCGACTGTGCCGTCGCGGCAAGGGCAAACGCGACCGCGAGAAAGACTTTCCCCATCGATATCCTCCCTAGTGAATTCCCATCAAGCTTTGGCGAGTCCCTGTGCACGGCGCGAATACGAACGAGGAGGCGAAAGCGCCTGCAGATCCACGCCGCGCGCCGGATCCTTGCTGGTCCACTCAGCGTTGCGCGTCAGCACCTTGCAGGCGCTGTGCGGTCGCGCGCTGATTGTTGGCGAGCATGCCGTAGAACGGCAAGTGCTGGGTGAACACTTCGAGCGTGCCGTCGGCGGTCGGCCGGCGCCAGTCGGCCTGCAGGTCCGCGCAGATCGCCGCCCAGTTGCAGACAATCGCTCCCGCCTGCGACAGCCTCAGGCACGCGGTCAGTTCGCTCATGAAATCCCAGCACCCGCTGGCGTCGTAAACGCAGTAGACCTCGTAGCCCTCGGCGATTGCCTGCAGAGCGGGGAACATCAGGCAAACGTCGGTGGTCACGCCGGACATGATGAGCTTTTTCCGCCCGGTGTCCCGGACGGCCTTCACAAAGTTCGGGTCATCCCACGAACTGATCGGACCAGGACGGTAGATCACCGGCGCGTTCGGGAACATCTCCAGCAATTCCGGCATGAGCGGTCCGTTCGGACCTTCTGCGTAGCTGGCTGTGAGAACGGTGGGGAGGTTGTGTACCTTCGCGGTCTTCGCCAGTGCCAGTACGTTTGACCGGAACTGGTCCAGGCGGATGTCCTGGACACCGAGCATGGTTCCGGTCTGGTGATCGATCAGGAGCATGGCACAGTTGTCCGGCGTGAGCCGGTCTGTGTAGACGTTTGGAGCGCCGGGGGTCGTCATGACTCCAGCGTGGACTGGAGTTGGCGACGCCGTACATCGTGTTCTTGCGGCCGATATCCGGGTCTTGCTGGGCTGACGGGATCGAGCCGAAACACAATTCTGTTACTGAGTTCTCTTCCAATCGTCGGTCAGCATGCCGGAGAACCCCCAGTTCTCGTCGCCGATCTCCTGAATGACGATGTGTGTGTGCTCGGGACGCTTTCCGAGAACTCTCACCAGAGAAGCAGTGAAGTCGCGGACGAGTTCGGCCTTCTGCTCCCGGGTCGCGCCCGTGGTGATCTGTAGGTTGACATAAGGCATAGTTGTTGCTGATTGTGCCACCTGAATGGTGACAGCGAGGTAAACGGAAGCCCTTGCCCCCCTGGGCCGCCCAAGCGCGGTGAGATTCGCGACGGCAGTTCGCGGCGTGCTGCAGCTTGCACCCGGCGCGGCAGCCTTCTTCGAGCCGGATGGGGACGCCGCCGCCGGCACCGCGGCGAGGCCCGCTGTTGCCGACAGGATCGCGCTGCGGCGGTTGACACCTGCCTTGCTCCGCGAGTTCGCATTCAACATGTTCCCTCCTGTTCGGGGATTGCCGGCCCGGTTGCTTGCTGCACAGTATTTCAAGCCCCGCTGCTGCTGTCTACTGCCGGTTCTGCACCGCCGCCTCAACAATGAGACACTGCCGGAGAAGATGACGAGAAGCGTGTTTCTCACCGGTGGCGCCTGCGCAGCGCTGTCCGTTTCCGCGGTGGCGGAAGAAGGCGAGATTTCCGGCGCCCGACGGCCCATTGAGTTGTACCTTCAGGGGCATGCGACCGGCAAGGTCGACTACATCGACGAAGCGTTCCATCCCCAGGCGCACATCCAGGGACATCGGCTGGACGGCAGCTTTGTCGACTGGACCTTGGAAGAGTACAGAAAAGGGTTTCGGGGTAAGCCGGCCTCTGATGAGAGCCAGCGCCGGCGCACCATCGATCTCGTTGAAGTCCAGGGGAAGGCCGGGATTGCGCGGGCGACGCTGGATTACCCGACGGCCGTCTTCACCGACCTGTTCCTTCTGTTGAAGCATGAAGGACGCTGGAAGATCATGAACAAGGTCTTTGAAGTCCGGCCAAAGTGAACCCGATCGCTGTCCAGGATCGTTCCACCTCTCGCTGCGCCAGCAAGGTAAACGGAAGCCCTTGCCCCCCTGGGCCGCCCAAGCGCGGTGAGACCAGTCGCGGATCGGAGGAAGAACTGTGCGTTCTTCCCGGACATGTGAAGCGGACATCCGCACCGTCCCGAGCATCTTAAGCGGTCAGGCATCTCAGGCCGGCTCATCGGGGCGAACACTGGGCTGATCGCTGTCTACCTCTGTCTCCGGTAACTCTGCAATGCCACCCTCGCCGTGCCGGCTTCGGTCAGCTAGCGGCGTTCCGGCTGTCGCCGCTGCCGTGGGCGGCCCGGTTGCGCCACCGCCGGCACGCTCGGAGTGGATTCCTGAGGGGCGCCGTTGGCGGTCCAGTCGAGCAGCACGGCGCGCACAAGGTCGAGGGTGTCGCGCAGTTCATCGACACGACGCGAACCAACCCGGTTGCGAAGGCCTCTTTCAAAGAAGGCGAGCACGCTTCGGCCCTGCTCATATGCGGCGAGTCCGCGGGGTGTGAGGCGGACGAGGCGGGCGCGGCCGTCCGCACTGTCGGAGGTCATGGCGACGAAACCCAGCGACCGGAGCGTGGCCAGTGCTTGGGCAACGGCCTGTTTACTGACATCGATACGCTTGGCGATCTCGCTTGGCCGGACCCCTGTGGTGGAAAGGTACGGGAGCAGGCGCGCCAGCGCGGGCGTGAGCAGGCGGGTGCCGGCCTGCCGATTCACCTCAGCCTGGGCGATCTCGTCGAGCAAGCGGGCGCATTCGAAAAGCAGCGGTCCCAGGGGAGGTGAGGAACGGGGCGTTGCGCGACTGGTGGGCATAACGTTGTTCCATGATTCCTTCCGAACGTTTCGTTCGTCAAGTGCAGTTGACGATATATAGTCAAGCATGGTTGACTATCACCATGGACGTACCGACCTGGCTCGACAGATCCGCCTGGCCCTATGCGCCTCGCGAAGTCCTGATCGACGGCGCCCGTGTGCACTACATCGACGAGGGGCAAGGGCCGACGGTCCTGTTCGTGCATGGGACGCCAACCTGGAGCTTCGAGTGGCGTCACCTGATCGCGGCGCTCCGTGTCAGGGCTCGGGTCGTTGCCTTCGATCACCTTGGGTTTGGCCTGTCGGACCGCCCCACCGACAGAGGCTACCGCCCCGAAGACCACGCGGCGCGGTTTCACCACATCGTTGAAGCGCTATGCCCGGACGGGCCGCTGGTGCTGGTCCTGCACGACTTCGGAGGTCCGATTGCGCTCGACTGGGCTCTTGAGAATCCCGGTCGCCTGGCGCATCTCGTTGTGACGAACACCTGGATGTGGAGTCTGAACGACGATCCGGACTTGGGCTGGAAGGCGCGCCTCGCCGGCAGCGCGTGGATGCGATGGATGTACCGTCACCTCAACGCTTCGCAGAAGCTGATCATGCCGTCAGCGTTCGCGAACCGGTCGCGCCTTACACGAGCGATTCACCGCCAGTACCTGGAACCATTCCCCGACGCCGATTCACGGGAGCGCGTGCTGTTCGCGCTCGCGAAGTCGCTCGCCGGCTCATCGGTGTACTACGACTCGCTTTGGCAGCGGCGGGGGAGCCTGTCCAACGTTGCGGTTCGCATCCTGTGGGGCACGAAAGACTCGGCCCTTCCGCCACGGATGATCGAGCGTTGGCAACAGGCGTGTCCGCACGCGCAGGTGGTCCGGTTCGACGACGCCGGGCACTGGCCGCACGAAGAGACTCCCGAAGCCTACCTGTCGGCCCTTCGTGGCATCGTGTGACGTGACGGCCAGTGAAGACAGCGCCGAGTCCTCTTACGAACGGTGCCGGAGTTCGTTCTCTGACTCGTGGGCATGGCTGTCGGTTTCGGCAAGCTGCCAGGGCGGCAGAGTGTCGTCCAGGGCCGCCCAATGGGCAGGATCGAGAGCGAACTCCTCTTCGGTGAGGAGTGCTGCGCGGAGCCGGGCTTCCAGCAACCGCTGATCCATGGCTGCGCCGATGAAGACGAGTTCCTGGCGGCGGTCGCCCACTTCGGGGTCCCATAACCTGGCGATCGAATCCAGCTCTCCCGGGTCGGTGGGCCAGCTCTCTTTGTCGATGTTGGCGTACCAAAGGGCGGTCGGCTCAATGGACACCGAACTGCCGGCCCAACTCAGCATTCCTGCGATGCGATGGCGCGACGCGATCCAGAGATAGCCTTTCGCCCGGAGCACACCTTCCATGCCGTCATCGAGTAACTGCTGAAACCGCTGCGGATGGAAGGGACGGCGCGCGCGGAAGACAAAGCTGGAGATGCCGTATTCCTCCGTTTCAGGCGTATGGACTCCGTTGAGTTCCTTCACCCAGCCCGGAAGCGTCTGCGCGCGTTCCAGGTCGAACAGACCCGTGTTGAGGATCTCCCGTGGATCCACCTTGCCCTGCCGGACGACGATCTGGCGCGCTTCGGGATTCAGATGGCGCAACAGAGCCTTCAATTCGCCCAGGCCGTCTTCGCTGATCAAGTCGGTCTTGTTGATCACGATGACATTGGCAAACTCCACCTGGTCCGCCAGCAGGTCCGAGATCGTGCGCGTGTCCTCCTCCGCGGCCGCAAGCGAACGCTCAGCCAAGTCATCGGAGTCGAGGAACTCCGTCAGGAACGAACCGGCGTCGACGACGGTGACCATGGTGTCAAGGCGGGCTACCTCTCCGAGCGACCGCCCCTCGTCGCTCTCAAACGTGAACGTCAGCGCAACGGGAAGCGGTTCGGAGATCCCCGTGGACTCGATCAGCAGGTAGTCGAAACGCCCCTCCTTCGCCAGAGCCGCAACTTCCTTGAGAAGGTCCTCGCGCAGAGTGCAGCAGATGCAGCCGTTCGACATTTCGACCAGCTTCTCCTCGACACGGTCGAGTCGGGCTTCCCCGTGGCGGACCAGTTGCGCGTCGATGTTCACCTCGCTCATGTCATTGACAATCACGGCGACGCGCAGGCCGTGGCGGTTGGAGAGAACGTGGTTCAGGAGCGTTGTCTTGCCGGCTCCGAGAAAACCGGAGAGAACCGTGACAGGCAGCTGGTTGGTTGCAATGGATGGCATGGGAGTCCTTTAGGATGATGTGGTTCGATCGAACACGACTATGGGCTTCTCGTCAAAGGGCCCACATTCCGCTTGAGCGGACCGATTGAACAAGCGTGTGAACTTGCGCTTTCCGAGAGCGCGGTTCCAATACATCAGGGCGCCGCTCACAAACAGCACCAGCGGGACGATGCCAAGGACGATCCAAAGCACGCGGGTCGCATGGCCGCCAAAGGTACCGAAATGCAGGCCGTAGATGTCACGTTGGAGGCGGACGCCGAGCGGCAGGTCACGATGGTAGTCGACGCGAACCACTTCGGCAGTCTGCGGATGGACGTACGCGACGTTATCGCCCTGGGTGCGCCAATCGCCGGGGAGACGTTTATGGAGCGAATGAGGCACGCCGGGCTTGGGAGAGAAGCGGAAGAGCGTCATCTCCCCGGCGGGGATGGCCGCGCGGGCAGCAGCCAGCACCTGGTCGAGCGAGGCGCGTGGTGCGCTGGGCGATTCCACCACCGACGGCGGACTTCGCTTCGCAGGTCCCTGCGTTGACCAGGCAAGGAAGGACTCGTACTGCTTCGGAAACGACCAGTACGCGCCGGTCATTGCCAGCAGCGCCAGCAAGACGAAGGAAGCGAAGCCGGACAGCTTATGCAGGTCGTAGTTCTGACGCTTCCAGCGCGCGGCGCGCGCCCATTCGAAGCCCTTGCGCCAAGACCGGAGACCAGGCCACCAGACGACGATGCCACTGAGACACATCGCGCTGAGGAGAAACGCTCCCCAGCCGTTCAGCAGCGAACCGGTGCTCCCCATCAGAAGGTCGGTGTGCAGGTCGTAGACCCACTGCAGGAACTTATCGTGGTACACGTCGTGCCCGAGAAGCCGAACGCGGTACGGGTCGACGTAAGCCTGAACGCGCCCTTGGTTTCCCTGCAGCCGGAAAGACCACGACACTCCCGGTTCTTCGTAAAGAAATGCGTTCTGCAACTGATGTCGTGGATAGGACCGCTCGAGCAGTTCCACCATGGCCGCGAAGGAGGCGCGTTCACCGGCAGGCTCGACCTTCACAAGGTGCGGGATCTGGAGCCGCTCGATCTCCTTCTTGTAGACGACGATACTGCCCGTCAGGCAAACGACCACGAAGTAGAGCCCGAGAATCAGGCCGCACCAAAGATGGAACTGGAAGAGGGCCTTTCGCCACCAGACCGCGCGCGGTTGCTGCAGGAAGCTCATGGTGATCGATCCGGGGTTAGAACATGAGACGAAGCGCGGATTGCAGTTGGCGTTCCCGCGCGCCGTCCTGTGTGGTCAGGTGCCGCGGAGCTGGCGGATGCATAATGCGAATGATAACTCATTCTCAGCTTGATTGCACGCCAAACACGTCCACCCTCCTCCTGGCTCTCCTGCACCCGATTGCCCAGCCGGATGGTGCGCGTGCTCTCAGCAGAGTTATCGATCTCTTTGCGGAAAGCGGTTCCCGTTGGTCAGGCGGACGGGAACGGTTGATCCACGGGAGGCGCACTCACAGCGAATGATGAACCGTTTGGCTTGTTCAAAGCTCCGAGTGGTGTGTACCGGTTACAGGTGGAGGCGGAGCGGCCGATCATGTGTGTTGCGCCGCGTAGAGTTGGTCGGCAGGCCCGGCCCGCACCCCTTGTACAGAGCACGGTCCACCCGGTACCAGCAGACCTCTCCAGCCGGGCTTGCCGCCTGGGGTTGAGCCGGACGATGACCGCCACGAGCGATTCGGCGCACACGCGAGTTACTGGTCTGCGCCATCCAGCCTCGCGCTTCGGACTGTATAGGCGCCTATCCGTTTCCCGTGGGACTTTCCGACCTCGATGTCAGAACGGTAATGGATGCCCCCATAGAGACGCGAGATGGAGGCTTCTTCCTTGTCCGCTTCAAACGCAGCCGTGGCCGCTGGAAACAAGTAAGAGAGCACTTCCGCCGCCGCAGCGGAGAAAGTGGAGTGGCCGGATGTGTAAGCCGGGAAGTTTGGCAAACCGATCGGCGTGCGAATGGAGGCATCCATTTGGGAGGGACGCGGATTGAAGTAGGTATACTTCACGTCCCAGCACCCGACGGCAGCATCGTGCATTGCCATGTTCAGCAGCGCAAGGGCACGCGCGACGCGGACCTCGCTGAAGTTTGCGCCGGCAATGTACTGTCCCGCAATGAAGTTCCAGTGGCCCGGCGGCGTAGGTGTACCGGGGCCATCCGACCACTTAAAGGCGATCGCTAATTGGCGGCGCGTGAGTCGCCTGACGGTAGCCCGGACCTCCGCAACTTCCCGCGCCATCTCAGCGGAACTGGTCGAGGGTGGCGGACCGGGGCGCTCGGCAAGGATGTCGGCCGGAGTCATGTTCCACGCCAGCACACGGCCGAACAGCGGCAACATCGGCGGGCGGGGAGGCGACTCCAGGCTACGCCACGGGATCTCACCCCGCTCTCGCGCCTGGTCGGCCAACGACTGCCAGAGGCTGGCATTGCCGACAGCGGCGCCCATCCCGTCCGTGCGCGCCCGAGCGATGACCAGATTCGCGACAGCCTGGCCCAGGGCGAGACCCGCCGCCAGATCGCTGGCCGTGGCGCGTCCGGCAAGGAGAGCGGAGTGCCGCTGCTCGGCGGATTTGCGGGCGATCAGTTCGACCTCTGTGGGGAAGAGCAGTTGCAGCATCGCTGCGGTCACCCCGGCAATGACGGCATCCTCGGAAGGATAGGAGGGCAGATCGGTCACCTCGCGGAACGCTTGGACGCCGCGGTCCACACTGGCGGGCGATGGTCGATTGTAGAGGTACTTGTAGTACCAAGCGGCCTTCAATGCCTCAAATTGCGCTACGGCGACATAACTGTACGCGCGCGCCGCATACGGCGGATTCGCAAAAGGGAACATCGGGTCGGCAAAAGGGTTGTTGACATCGGGAAAGATGTAAGTGCCGTCGTCGCGCGGCGCGGGCGGCAGATTGGCTTTCGCTACCATCTCCATCGTGATTTCGTTCCAGCGCAGTACACCGCCGCGGCTCCAGTAGCGGATCGCCGCGCGCTCTTCCTCCGTCATGCGTCCTTGCGCCTGCTTCACGGCCGTCAACTCTGCCTGATAGGCGGGATCCGTGACAGGGGCCGGCGCCGCCACTGGAACTTGAGACGCGGAGTTCAGGACGATCATCCGCCAGGAGCCCGCCGTCGGGTCGTTCGGTCTCGGTTGCGCCTGTGACGAAGCGACGGCAAACAGAGCAATCCAGCAATTGATTTTCATTTAGTTGACCCGGCCTCCCGGAAGACGGAACAGGTACATCACACCGACGGTAATCGTGGAGGACTGGCCGACATTCCGCCCATTCACCACGTACGAATAGCCGGCGACGATCGAGATCGCTTCATGCCTGGGAATCGGAAGTTTGGCCCATCCGCCGACGCGTGAGAAGTTCATTCGGTTGGAGACAAACGGCATATCCTGGCGCCGGATGTCGCCGCCGCCCAGCGTCCGTTGCTCAGAGTACGACGCCGACAGAACGAGCTCCCCTCGAATGCGCCCGGCACTTGCGGTGTAGTCAAAAACCCGGGGCATCTGGACACGATCCGAGAACGTCAGCCTTCCCTCCGTATAGAAGTAGGGCCTGTCCAGTGGAACGCCGTCGCGCCAGGTGTAGGACGACGAAAAGTTGCCGAACCAGCCGCCACGAGTCCGCAGGTGTGCGGTGCCACGGGCCGACACTCGGCGGCTCCCAAGGCCAATCGAGAGCGGCAGGAAGTCCGGCACATAGCTTGTCATCGGCGTTGCCGCACTTACCACAGCAATGGCTCGGAACGACGCCTTCTCTGTGACGGGCGCTTCAAAGAACTTCAACTTCGCGGCAAAGGTGGCGTCCTGCCATCCCCGCATGCCCGCCAACACTCCTTGAGAGGCGTCCGTTCGAACATACGGGAGATGGGCGATCACATTCAGCTTGCTGGTGACGCCATAGTTGGCGAATAGCTGGTGACTTTCTGTCCGCAGCGTACCGATATTGCCGTTGCTGCGGAGCCGCGTGCCCTCCCAGTATTGGTCCCAACTGTCTGTGGTGTACATGTAGCCCGCGCACATCAGGCGTTTGCCCATCATGATGCCGTCGTCGATCGTTTGGGCAGCAAGCTGTCCAAACGCCACCAAGAGCACAGCGACTGTTCGATGCATGACGTTGAGACAGTCAATCATCAGCACCGGCAGAAGAGCAATAGTAAGAAACGATTAGCGGGCTGATGTGCATATGCTGAGAGGGACGATGCGATCCCCCACCAGGCGCCTTGTTGCCGGATTGGCGTTCACGCTGTTGGTGATCAGCGCGTATGCGTTCTACACGCTTCGATCCGTCTGGCGCCTGCGTGAGACACAGACGCAGGTTGTCGACCGAAATCGCCAGGGCTCGATGCAACTGCTTCGGGTTCAGGGCGAACTCAACACGCTCGGACTTACTGTTCGCGAGATGCTGGACGAATCGCCGGAGTATCCGCTGGAGGCTTGGCAGGCTCCGCTTGCCCGGGCAAGGGAGAACCTGGACGACGCGCTGAAACACGAAGCGCTTCTGTCAAGGGGTTCCCGCTCTTCCGAGGAATCCGCGTATCTGACGGCGACCCTCGAGGAGTTTTGGCGCGCTTCGGATCAGGCGCTGGCTGCCGCACGGCAGGGTGATCGCCCTCGCGCGTTGTCCATCGTGCGGGATTCGCTGCAACCTGGGCTGGCGGCTGTCAACTCAGTCACGGCCCGCTGGCTGGTGGACCGCAATGATGAGCAGGCGCGCGCCTCCGAGCAGGTTCGGTCGTTGTTCGCGGAGATCGAACGCAATGCCTACATCTTCTGGGCGCTGTCGCTTGGATTGATTGCCCTCACCAGCGTAGGCCTGATTCGCTCGAACCGTGCCTCCCTGGTGCAGCTCAGTTCCCTGGCTAAGGAGCGCAGCGACCTTGCCCGCCAACTGATCGCGATGCAGGAATCGACGTTTCGCTCGGTTTCTCGAGATCTGCACGATGAGTTCGGCCAGATCCTGGCGGCTCTCGGTGCGCTCTTGCGGCGCGCGCAGAAGGCGGCTCCGGACTCCGGCTTTCAGCGGCAGATTCTGGAGGCAAACACAATCGTTCAGGAAACGTTGCAGCGGATCCGTTCGTTGTCGCAGTCGCTTCAGCCCGTGATGCTGGAGGAGCAAGGCCTGGAGCCGGCCATTGAATGGCACCTGGCGGGATTCGAACGCCACAATGGCATTCGCGTGATCTATCGTCGACCGGGGGCGCCGCTGGCACTGCCGACCTCCCATGCCATACACGTCTTCCGGATCCTGCAGGAGGCGCTCAACAACGTGGCCCGTCACGCCGACGTTTCCGAAGTGGAGGTTTCGTTGTGCAGCGAGAGTGGCAGGCTGCACCTCACGGTGTCCGACAAAGGAACAGGGCTCAAGCAGAACGCTCGGCCGGGGCTGGGGCTCGCAGCCATGCGCGAACGAGCCGGCTTGATCGGCGGAGCCTTGACCGTAGACTCGAACCCCGCCGGCACCGTTGTGACGCTACAGGCGCCGCTGCACCAGGAGATTCTCGTTGAGCGCTAGACCCCTTCGCATCTTGTTGGTGGACGACCACGCGTTAGTCCGCCGCGGCTTTCGGGCGCTGCTGGAGGACGAGCCCGGGATCATCGTCGCCGGAGAAGCCAGCGACGGCGCGGAAGCCGTGCGGCTGGCTGAACTGCTGCAACCGGATGTCGTCGTCATGGACCACGCGATTCCTCTCCAGAATGGGGCGCAGGCCACCCGCGAGATCCGGCAGAAGGTACCCTCCGCCAGAGTGCTGATGCTGAGCATGCACACCGAGCCAAGCTACGTTGCCAGCAGCCGAGCCGCCGGCGCGTCAGGTTATCTCCTGAAGAACGCGCTGGATCTGGAACTGGTTGCCTTTGTGAAGCGCGTCATGACGGAGGATTGGGTGGCAGACCCTCGCCTGGAGCAGGAAGAGTTCCGGTCCAGCGCTACTCGGAGTCTTTCCAAAAGAGAGTTGGAGGTGCTGCAGCACATCGTTGCCGGTGCGTCCAGCAAGGAGATTGCCGCCCGGCTGGGACTGAGCGTCAACACTGTGAACGTGCACCGAGCCAATATCATGGACGCACTCAACATCCGGAACACGGCGGAGCTGGTTGCCTATGCCATTCGCCACTCATTGGTGCCGTTGCCGTGAGACGGGTGCCGTTGCCGTGAGACGCCGTGACTTACTTGCCGCCCTGGGCCAGCCGTTGTTCGGGCAGGGCTCGCCGATTCGACTGACAGATGTGACTGCCCAGGCGGGCCTCCGCTTTCGCCACAACTCAGGCGCGTACGGGGCGAAGTTCCTGCCCGAGACGATGGGCCCGGGCTGTGCCTTCTTGGACTACGACCAGGACGGTTGGTTGGACATCCTGCTGGTGAACGGTACAGACTGGCCTGGCCGCAAGAGTTCCCGTTCGACGCCGTGCCTTCTGCGCAATAATCGCGACGGCACCTTTCGCGACGTCACCGCGGAAGCCGGACTCGACGTCGAGATGTACGGGCTGGGCGTGGCCGTCGGCGACTTCGACAACGACGGGTTCCCCGATCTCCTGATCACTGCTGTTGGCCAGAACCGGCTGTTCCACAACAATCGGCGCGGGCGCTTTGTCGATGTCACGAAGCTGGCGGGCCTCGGCGGGCGCGAGTCGTTCTCGACGTCCGCCATGTGGTTTGACTACGACCGAGACGGCTTTCTCGATCTGTTTGTCTACAACTACGTACGGTGGTCTGCCGCGCAGGATGTGCGGTGCTCACTGGACGGAAAGTCGAAATCCTACTGCACGCCGGAGGCATACCGCGGCGCCACGTGCTGGCTGTTTCGGAACCGCGGCGATGGAACGTTTGAGGATGTCACGGCAAGGAGCGGGTTGTTCGATCCGTCGTCGAAATCCCTGGGTGTGGCGCTGCTCGACGTGGATCGTGACGGATGGCCCGATCTGTTCGTCGCAAACGACACCCAGCCGAACAAGCTCTATCGCAACAATCGCGACGGCACCTTTCGCGAGATTGCAGTGCGGCAGGGTGTGGCGTTTAGCGAGGACGGCCGCGCTCGCGCCGGCATGGGCGTCGATGTCGCGGACTTCGCGCGCACCGGTCAGCCCGGCATCGCGATTACGAACTTCGATAACGAGATGCTGGGACTCTATGAGCCGAAGGGCGACGGGTACGTCGATCGGGCGGTGGCGCGAGGGGTCGGCGGCCCTTCGCGCGAGAGGCTCGGCTTCGGCTGTTTGTTTGGTGACCTCGACCTGGACGGCCACCAGGACCTGCTGGTGCTGAACGGTCACATTGACGACACCGTTCGAAACGTTGGCCGCCGCGCGTCGCACGCGCAGGTGCCCCATCTGTTTCGTAATGACGGCAGAGGCAATTTTCGTGACATCGCCCAGGAGGCAGGCGCCGGCTTCTCGACACCCAAAGTGGGACGAGGACTCGCTTTCGGAGACTTCGACCGGGACGGCGACCTGGATGTGCTGCTGACGACAAACGGTGGTCCGGCCTATCTTTTTCGCAATGACTCTGCCTCAGGTTTTCAGTCCATCCGATTTCGACTCCAGGGTGGACCATCGAACCGGGATGCGATCGGCGCGGTGGTGGAGGTATTCGATGACTCGGGCCGGCAGTGGCAGATGGTCAAGAGTGGCTCCAGTTATTTGTCGGCCAGCGACCTGGCACTGACGTTCGGTCTCGGAAGAGCCACGGCGGCCAGCCGCGTCGTGGTTCACTGGCCCAGTGGCGGCCGGCAGGAAGTCAGCAACGTCAGAACTGGCCAGACCTACGTTTGGCGGGAGGGAAAGCTGCCGGAGGCGCAATCCCGGCGCTGAAGCCAGCCTGCGAGACGTGCGTGGGTCATCACTGGGTTGAGGGGACCCGAGGCGACTGCACTGATCGCCGGAGCGAGCAGCGGTGCGGACCGACAAAAGCCCTGTACGGTCGTTGCCCGAGAGGGCGGTCTGCACCCCAGTACGAGCGTCGCGGCGTTTGCCGCTGCATCCGGTTCCGGGCAGGTTCCGGCAGGAAGGCGAGACCGCGCCGCAATGGAGCCAATCGAGGAAGCCCCAGCGGCGCGCAGACACTGGGGGCATCGCAGACGGAACCGGCCTGACGGGCCTGCTACGCTGAGGGGATGCGGGTGGGTCTGCTTCCGATCACGCTGGCTGCCGTATCGGCAACCGGATGTGCGGAGACGGCCACACGAACTTACGTCGCACGCCTCAGCGAGTCCAGTGTCACCCTCGCCTGGGGCCAGACCGACGGCGCAAGCGGACGGAACACGATCGGCATGGCGGCCGAACCCGCCGGTACAGCCCGAGTCCTGTTCGGCGGCCGCGAGTACCAGGCGTCCAACCGGAGTTGGCTCGAAGTCAATCAGTTGCAACCAGACACCACCTATCCGTATCAAATTCAGCTAGGGGGTCGCACGATTGCAGAGGGGTCTGTCCGCACCTGGCCCAGTTCGGCAACGTCGCTCACATTTTTTGCCATTGGCGATTTCGGCAACGGGTCGTCGAATCAGCTGGCAGTTGCCCAACGGATGGAAGAAGAACGGCAGCGTCTGGAAAGTAGGGGCGAATCCGTCCGGTTCGTCCTGTCGCTCGGCGATAACATCTACGGAAGGTTGTCGGCTTCGGGAAGCAATGACCGGGACTGGGACAGGAAGTTCTTTGCGCCCTACGCCCGAACGCTGGCCGCGATTCCGTTCCTCGCCGTGCCCGGCAATCATGACGGCAATGAAAGTGAACGGACGGCCGACCTGCCGGTCTATCTGGATAACTTCTTCCAGTCGTCTCGCTGGTATCGGTTTTCGTTTGGTGGACTGGCGGAGTTTATCTGCCTGGACAGCACGCGGAACCAACTGGATGGAACAAAGACGCCGGCATATCGGAAAGACGGGGAGCAGACGGCATGGCTGGCGCAGCAGCTGGCGCGTCCGGCGGCGCGGTGGCGGATCGCCGTCGTGCACCATCCGATGTTCACGGCCGGCCCGGAGCACCCGCCGTTCCGAGAGCAGGCGCCACACTGGTTTTCCATGTTTCGCGACGGATCCGTCCGCGCGGTCTTTTCGGGCCACGAACACAACCTTCAGTTTTCGGAGCGCAACGCCGCCACCGGCGGCATTCAGTTCATCGTTTCGGGCGCGGGCGGGGAGTTACGCGACTCTCCGGTGCGCAGCCGGATGGCGGAGCGCCAGATTGCGGCATGGGCCGCTCAGCCGCACTTCCTTGTCGTCCGGGTGAATGCCGAGGCGATGCAGATTACGCCGGTGAGTGTCTCGCCGCTGCAACTCATCAATCCCGTCGGAAGCCCCGTGCCCGTTCCGGTGGTTGTGCCGTGGACCGCGCCCGCGGCGGCCACCGAAAGCGAAAAGGGCACGAGCGCAAACCCTGAGCAAGCCGGAGCGTTACCGGACGCGGGGCGAAAGAGGTATGACCCGTCCTCGATCCACCTCGGCTTGGGAGCGATCCTGCCCAAGGGACAGCAGTTTCAGCCGTTGACCGGGACGGAGCGGATGCGGCTTTGGAAGCGCCAAATGTTTCTGAACCCGAATTTGTATATCCGCACGACGCTCTGGGCGGCTCGCGACCAGGCTTCTGCCGGCCCGGGCGACCCGTGGAGTTCCGGAGCGGCGGGCTTTGCCGAGCGCTTCGGTTCCCGTTACTCGCGCAGTGCCATGTCCACCTCCATCCGGCACGGGCTTGCCGCGGCGGCACAATACGATTTGCGATATGTGGCCAGCACCCGTTCGAACCCGCTTTTGCGGGCGCTTCATGCGCTGACGTGGGATTTTCGTACCTTGAACCGGGAGGGCAAACCTGTAGTGAACTGGCCTCGATTTGCGGCCGTTTATGGCTCGGAGTTGATCTCCGCGACCTACACGCCGGGCCGAAAGTGGTCGGCGTACGGGATCCAAAGTGCGAACGAGCAGATCGTGTTTGGAGGCGTGACCGATCTGCTGCGGGAGTTTCTGCCCGAGTTGAAGCGTCTGTTCCGTCGATCTAAGGTCGATCAGAATAGGAGAACCGTGACACCGAATTCCGCTCCGGGAGGATCAAGGCCTTGAAACTCGTCCGTGAAGCCTCCGCGACGCCGGCCCTCTCCGCCGGCGACACCGGGATTCCGTCTGAGGTTCTGGAACAAGCGGTTCCCCGCTTCTGCGTTCTGGCGATGGTCGGTGCGGTCTCGACGGTTGCCTACTTTGTCGCCTGCTCGCTGCTGCAGCCGGAAGCTGCCCGGACGCAGGGCTACACTCTGCTGCAGCTGACCAACGTGTCACTGATTCTGACTTCGGCGGCGATGTTCGGGCTGCATCGCAGCGGATGGTTGTCCCGCAGTGGCATCATGGCCCTGGGCTACGGCTACCAGCTGTTCGTGGCCTTCGCCATCGCCCTGATCGAATGCGCGATGATCCCGGGACCGGAGCTGCCGGTGGTGGGCTCTACGTCGGCCGCTCTCTGGATGGTCTACTGCGGGCTGTTCATTCCAACGCCGCGCCGGACGGCCGTTGCCTTGAGCATCGGGTCCATCCTGGCTTGGCCGGCAGCCTACTTCGTCTGCTATCACGTGGTCGGTAGTCCGTTCATCGGCTGGAATCGGATCGCGATGTGGATGATGCCGCTGGCGCTGTCCGGCTTCTGGCTGTACTTCGTGAACGGCATGCTCTACACGATGCGGCTGAAGTCGCAGAAGGCCGAAAGTCTCGGCGCCTATAACCTGGTCCGCAAGATCGCCACTGGCGGCATGGGCGAGGTGTGGGTGGCTCGGCACCGGATGCTGGCGCGCGATGCGGCGATCAAGCTCATCCGCCCGCAGCTGCTGGCCGGACAGACGATGCAGACGGAGTCGCTGATCCGGAAGCGTTTTGAACGCGAGGCGCAAGCCACTGCCGCGCTGCGCAATCCGCACACCGTCGCGCTGTTTGACTTCGGCGTCTCCCGCGACGGCCTGTTCTATTACGTGATGGAACTACTCGAAGGCATCGAC
Source organism: uncultured Solibacteraceae bacterium (assembly GCA_964395885.1). Classification (GTDB taxonomy): domain Bacteria; phylum Acidobacteriota; class Terriglobia; order Bryobacterales; family Bryobacteraceae; genus JAPKYZ01. The sequence continues at coordinate 31,213 of CAYNDS010000012.1, forward strand.
CTGCAGACGATGGTGGAGCGCTACGGCCCGATGCATCCGGGGCGGGTACGCAACATCCTCATTCAGATCTGCGAGTCGCTGGAGGAAGCGCACCGGCTGAACATGGCTCACCGCGACATCAAGCCGCGCAACATTTTCATCTCGCGCGTGGGCTGGCAGCACGATTTTGCCAAGGTGCTGGACTTCGGCCTGGTGAAGTCGATGTTCCAGGAAGAAGAGACGTTGATGACTCTGGACGGCACCGCGATGGGAACACCGGCCTACATGGCACCGGAGAGCGCGCTCGGCAACAGCCGGATTGACGGGAGAGCCGATCTCTACTCACTCGGATGCGTTGCCTACTTCATGCTCACCGGGGACCTGGTCTTCAACGAGCCCTCGGCGACGGCAATGGCGGTCGCCCACGTGCAGAAAGCTCCGCCGCCGCTGTCCAGCCGGACCGACCTGCCGATTCCCGCGGGTCTTGAGGCGGTGATCATGCAGTGCCTGGAGAAGGACCCGGAGAACCGGCCTCGCTCGGCACAGGATCTGGCGCGGCTGCTGGAGGGATTGACCGACGTCCCACGGTTCTGCCGCGACGCGGCCGCCGGCTGGTGGGAAGCCAATCTGCCGGACCTGAACCGGGTGAAGCGGGAGGCACCGGAGGAGGAACTGGCC
>CAYNDS010000013.1:0-929 GCA_964395885.1 uncultured Solibacteraceae bacterium
CGCCGCACCACGACATCTATTCGATCGAGGATCTGGCGCAGCTGATCTACGACCTGAAGAATGTCAATCCGCAGGCGCGTATCTCGGTGAAGTTGGTGGCCGAGGTCGGCGTGGGGACGATTGCGGCGGGAGTGGCCAAGGCGCACGCCGACGTCATCCTGATCTCCGGCGATTCCGGGGGGACGGGGGCCTCGCGGCTGACCTCGATCAAGCATGCGGGCATACCCTGGGAACTGGGATTGGCCGAGACGCAGCAGATCCTGGTGCTGAACGATTTGCGCTCCCGAACGCGCTTGCAGACGGACGGCAAACTGCAGACCGGGCGCGACGTGGTGATCGCGGCGTTGCTCGGCGCCGAGGAGTTCGGCTTCTCCACCGCGCCGCTGGTGGCCATCGGTTGCATCATGATGCGAAAGTGCCACCTGAACACGTGCCCGGTGGGCATCGCGACGCAGGATCCGGCGCTGCGGGCGAAGTTTACGGGCCAGCCGGAGCACGTCATCAACTACTTCTTCTTCGTCGCCGAGCAGGTGCGGAAGCTGATGGCGCAACTGGGCTTCCGGACGATGGACGAGATGATCGGCCGTGTCGATAAGCTGGACACGCGGCGGGCGATCGATCACTGGAAGGCGCGCGGGCTGGACCTTTCGGCGATTCTGCACAAGCCGGCCGTACCCACCTCGGTGGGCCGCCGCTGCCTCATTGCGCAGGATCATGGCTTGGCGGAGGCGCTGGACTACAAGCTGATTGACCACGCGCGGGATGCGCTGGACAATGCGCTCCCGGTGGAGTTCAAGCTGCCGATCCGGAACGTCCACCGGACCGTGGGTGCGATGCTGTCGGGTGAGATTGCCAAGCGGTATGGCAGTGCCGGGTTGCCGGACGGCACGATTCGCTTCACGTTCACGGGGTCTGCCGGACAGAGCTTT
>CAYNDS010000013.1:939-31084 GCA_964395885.1 uncultured Solibacteraceae bacterium
CGCACGGCGTGACGCTGACGCTCGAAGGCGACGCGAATGACTATGTCGGCAAGGGACTGTCCGGCGGCAAGCTGGTGATCTATCCGCCGCGGGCCTCCAGTTTCGCGCCGGAGGCCAATATTCTGGTGGGCAACGTGGTGCTTTACGGGGCCACATCCGGCGAGGCGTTCTTCAACGGGCGTGCCGGCGAGCGGTTCTGCGTGCGCAACTCCGGCGCCACGGCCGTGGTGGAAGGCGTCGGCGACCATGGCTGCGAGTACATGACCAAGGGAACGGTGCTGGTGTTGGGATCCACCGGGCGCAATTTCGCGGCAGGCATGTCGGGCGGGATCGCGTATGTGCTCGATGAGACGGGAGACTTCGCCTCGACGCTCTGCAATCGGACGAGCGTCGATCTCGATCCGCTGGACAGCGAGGACCTGTCGCGGGTGCGAAGCCTGGTGGAGCGCCATGTAGCGGAGACGCAGTCGCCGCGCGGCACCTGGATTCTCGACAACTGGGAGGCGATGAGCGGGAAGTTCGTCAAGGTGTTCCCGCATGACATGAAGCGCGTACTGGGGATCCCGCGCGGGTCGAAGGCAGTGGCGGCGTAGGAGCGGCGGACGATGGGCAAAACCACAGGATTCAAGGAATACGCGCGCGAGACGGCTCCGCGCCGGCCGGTTGCGGAGCGCATCAATGACTGGTTCGAGGTCTATCAGCCGTGGGCGGAGACCAACGTCCAGACGCAGGCGGCGCGGTGTATGGATTGCGGCGTCCCCTTCTGTCACACCGGCCACGGAACGGTCGGCTGTCCGGTAAACAACCTCATCCCGGACTGGAACGATCTGGTGTATCGCGGCCGGTGGAAGGAAGCCATCCGCCAGTTGCATGCGACGAACAACTTCCCGGAATGGACCGGCCGGATCTGTCCGGCGCCCTGTGAAGAGAGCTGCGTGCTGGGCATCAATGAGCCGGCGGTGGCCATCAAGCAGGTGGAGAAGTCAATCGTCGAGCACGCCTTTGCCGAGGGCTGGATCAAGCCGGAGCCGCCGCAGCGCCGCACGGGCAAGCGCGTGGCGGTGATCGGGTCCGGACCGGCCGGGCTGGCAGCGGCGCAGCAGTTGAACCGCGCGGGGCATCACGTCACGGTGTTCGAAAAGGCCGACAAGATCGGCGGCTTGCTGCGCTACGGCATCCCGGAGTTCAAGCTCGAGAAGAAGTACGTCGACCGGCGCCTGAAGCAGATGGAAGCCGAAGGGGTGGAGTTCCGCGTCAATGCGCATGTGGGCGGCAACATCGACGCCGCGCAATTGCGGCGGGACTATGACGCGGTGCTGGTGGCGATTGGCGCTGAGCAGCCGCGTGACTTGAACGTTCCCGGCCGCCACTTGGACGGTGTCCACTTCGCGATGGAGTACCTGCCCCAGGCGAACAAGACCGCCGTCGGCGACAAGCTGGAAACCGAGCAGATTCTGGCAACGGGCCGCCGGGTGATCATTATCGGCGGCGGCGATACCGGGGCGGACTGTCTGGGAACCGCCATTCGGCAGCGCTGCGCCAGTGTCGAGATGTGGGAACTGCTGGAGGCGCCGACGCTGGACCGTCCGGCAAGCCAGCCTTGGCCGCTGTATCCGCGGCGTCTGCGCGTCGAGAGCGCTCATGAGGAGTGGACTCCGGATCCGCGCCGCTATGCCGTGCGCACGGAGCGTCTCATCGGGGACTCGTCCGGACGCGTCGCGCAGATTGAAGCGGTGCGGCTGGATACGGGAGAGAGCTTCACGGTCGATGCCGATCTGGTGCTGCTGGCCATGGGCTTCACCGGGCCGGTCCGCACGGGACTGCTCGAAGCGCTCGGCGTCGAGGTTACGGCGAAGGGCAATGTGGCGGATTCCACCTATGCCACCACGGAGGCGGGCATCTTTGTCGCGGGCGACGCACGGCGCGGCCAATCGCTGGTGGTCTGGGCGATTCGGGAGGGGCGGGAAGCGGCGGCAGCGATCGAGAAGTTTCTCGCCAAGCGGAGTGCTGCTGCGGCGTAAGCCATACGGCGGGGAATCCCGGAGAACATCCCCAAAGTCCGAAAAGCGCTTCGGGAGGACGGGCGATCGCGCCGCGAGCCTCGAGAAGCGCTAGTCGGATGCGGGTGTGCGGCCTGGGCGGAGCCGCGACCCGGGGAGTGAGGCGAGGGGCGGGTGTCGCCTCCCCTCCGATCAATGGCCGCTGACCGGACGGCCGCTGACATTCAGTTCATTGACGACGCGGGTGACTCCCGGGACGGCGGCGGCACGGGCGGCGGCCACCTGTCGGTCGAGCGTGGACGGGACGTCGCCGGCAAGCGTCACATGGCCGTTCCGCACCAGGATGCGGATTGCCGGGCGCAACGCTGTGCCGTAGCGGCTGATCACCGGGTCACCGTAGATGGCGCGGGCGGTTGCCAAGCGGATTTCCGCGTCAGTGGCGCCGCCGGGCACAACCTCAATGCGATTGGCCGCAATGCGCGCACCGGGAACCTTGGCCACCGCCTGCTCCGCATCCTGCTTCAGGCGCGCGTTGGGTGTCGCGCCCATCAGCGTCACATTGCCTTGCGCGTCCGCGATGAAGCGAACATCGTCGTGGACAGTGAGCGCCGGCAAGGAGCGCAGGTTCTGCATCACGCGGCTTTGGAAGGCCTGCGAGGCCGGTTGCGCGAAGCCCGCGGCAACGGTCGAGAGCGTCAGGATCAGGCTTGAGAATCGCATTGGGATGATCTCCTTACGTCCCATTTGTGCGGCTGGAACGCGCGCCGCTTCAGGTCAAACACGCCGAAGTTCCGGAAAAGGGGCGAGGGGCAGAAAGGTGGGGTGAACGCCGCAACGGCCGAATCCGACGCCGCTTCGCGTCCTGGAGATAGACTGAAGGCATGAAACGACTGCTTTCGCTGGCGGCACTGGCGCTGTCGGCTGTCGCGCAGGACGATGTGAAGCGGATCTCTCCCGAGGAGTTGAAGGAACTCATGGGCGAGAAGGTCTTCTTCCTGGACGTCCGGACACCGAAGGAGATTGAGGATTTCGGCACGATGAAGGGCTACGTCAATATCCCGATTGACGAGTTGGAAAAGCGGATGAGTGAGGTGCCGAAAAACAAGCGCATCATCACGGCTTGAAACGCGGGAGGACGGGCTGCCCGTGCGGCGGCCATGCTGAAGGCGAAGGGCTACGACGTGATTGGGGCGTGCGGGATCAAGGGCGCGGAACAGAAGGGCCTGGATCTGATTAAGCCGAAGGCGAAGTAAAGGCTGGCTGTTCTCGCCCCTGTGTGTTATTCTGGTTACCGACGAAAAAGTTAGATTGAGGAAAGACGAGAGGGTACCTGTTCTCGAATGGCACTGGCGAGTGAAGTAAAGAAGGATGTCATCACGAAGTTCCGTCGCGCGAAGGCGGATACGGGCTCGCCAGAGGTGCAGGTCGCGCTCTTGAGCCAGCGGATCCTGCTGCTCACGGAGCACTTTAAGACTCATAAGAAGGATCACAGCTCCCGTCGTGGTCTGCTGCAGATGGTGGCTCAGCGCCGCCGTCTTTTGAAGTACCTCAAGGCCAGCAGCCCGGAGCGTTACAAGACGCTCATCGCGAGCCTCGGAATTCGCCGCTAGGCGCTTCCGCACCCGCCGTTTCAACCTTTGTCGGGCGAAACGGGCGCGCACTCTTCTCCTTGATCGAGCTTCGGCCCGGCCCCTCGCCGGGTCATCGCTCATGTTGTCCCTTCCGGTCCGAAGGCCGGGGGCAAGGAGGTTATAGTTCGAATGCATACCGTTGAGATTGATCTTCAAGGAAAGAAGATCACCCTGGAAACCGGGAAGATGGCCAAGCAGGCCGCCGGTTCCGTCGTTGTCCGCCACGGCGATTCCGTGGTTCTCGTCACTGCCTGCGCCGCCGAAAACCCCAAAGCGGGTCAATCGTTTTTCCCCCTGACTGTCGACTACCGCGAGTACACGTACTCGGCGGGACGCTTTCCGGGCGGCTTCGTCAAGCGCGAAGGCCGGCCGTCGGAGAAAGAGATCCTGACCAGCCGCATGATCGACCGGCCCATCCGGCCGTTGTTCCCCGAAGGCTACATGTGCGAAACGCAGGTGATCGCGCTGGTGCTTTCGGCTGACGATGAGCGCGACCCCGATACGCTGGCCATGACCGGTGCGGGCGCCGCTCTCGCGATCTCCGATGTCCCGTTCCATCATGTGATCGCCGCGGTTCGCGTCGGCATGGTCGATGGCGCCTATATCGCCAATCCGAATTACGCCGAAGGCAAGCAGAGCAAGCTGAACATCATCGTTGCCGGAACCAAGGAAGGCATCGTGATGGTGGAAGCCGGCGCGCAACAGGCCACTGAAGAGGAAGTGCTGGGCGCAATCGAGTTCGGCCACAACTGCTGCCGGACGCTGATTGCGGGCATCGAGAAACTGCGGGAACTGGCCGGAAAGCCCAAGCGCGCCTACGTGGCGCCGCCGCTGAATGAGGCGCTGCTGGCGCGTCTCGACAAGAGCTTCCGCGCCGACCTCACCGACGCGCTGGACACCAAGAAGTACGGCAAGCTGGAAAGCTACGCGAAGGTCGATGCGCTGCACGAGAAGGCGGTGGAGATGGTCGCCGCCGAGGGTGGCGACGAGGCTGCGCAGAAGGAAGCGGGCGACCTGTTCGACCGGCTCAAGGAGCGCATCTTCCGCGACGAGATCCTGAAGAGCCGCCGCCGTCCGGATGGCCGCGCCTTCAACGAAATCCGCAAGATCACGATCGAAGCCTCGGTTCTGCCGCGCACACACGGTTCGGCCCTGTTCACCCGCGGCGAAACGCAGGCCCTGGTCACCTGCACGCTGGGCACGAAAGACGACGAGCAGCGCATTGAACTGCTCGACCGTGAGATCACCTCCAAGCGCTTCATGCTGCACTACAACTTCCCGCCCTTCTCGGTGGGTGAGACGGGCCGCATGGGAGCGCCGGGGCGCCGCGAGATCGGCCATGGCGCGTTGGCGGAGCGGGCTTTGGCCAACGTTCTGCCCTCGGAGAAGGACTTCCCCTATACGATCCGCATCGTGTCGGACATCCTCGAATCCAACGGCTCCAGTTCCATGGCGTCCGTCTGCGGGGGCTCTCTGGCGTTGATGGATGCCGGTGTTCCGGTCTCCGCCGCCGTTGCCGGCGTGGCGATGGGTCTGGTGATCGAGGGCAAGGACTACGGCGTTCTCACCGACATTGCCGGTGCCGAGGACCACTACGGCGACATGGACTTTAAGGTCGCCGGTACGCGCAAGGGCATCACCGCTCTGCAGATGGACATCAAGGTCACCAACGTGACCGTGGACATCATGAAGCAGGCGCTGGCGCAGGCTCTCGAGGGCCGTCTCTACCTGCTCGACAAGATGGACCCGGTACTCGCCGAGCCCAAGCCGGAATTGTCGAAGTACGCGCCGCGCATCCACCAGATGAACATTCCCGTCGACAAGATCCGGGACCTGATTGGACCGGGCGGCAAGAACATTCGTGGCATCACGGATTCGACGGGCGTCAAGATCGACGTCGAGGACGACGGCTCCGTGAAGATCTTCGCCGTGGACGGCATCAGCGCACAAAAGGCGATCCAGATGATCACCGAACTGTGCGCCGTCGCCGAAGTCGGCAAGACCTACCTGGGCAAGGTGGTGCGGATCGCCGATTTCGGCGCCTTCGTCGAGATCTTCCCTGGCACCGACGGACTGCTGCACATCTCCGAGATCTCGGAGAGCCGCGTGAAGCAGGTTCGCGATGAGCTGAACGAAGGCGATCAGATCATGGTGAAGGTGCTTGGCATCGAAGGCAACAAAATCAAGCTCTCCCGCAAAGCGATTCTGAAGGAGCAGCGCGAAAAGCTGAAGGCGGAGAAGGCTCCGAAAGAGTAGCTTTCACCTCGTTCGCAACCGATCTGGCCGGCGATCCCCTCGCCGGCCTTTCTATTTCAGCGCCTCCATGGCGGGCTGCAGCCAGGAGCGAAGAATGCGCCCGATCGAAGGCGAGTAGGAGGCGAGCAGCGACAGTGCTGGTAGCGCACTCGCCGTCACCAGCCGCCAGTAGAAGCCTGCGTCGAGTTCGCCCGCTTTGGTATTGGTCAGCAGGCTCAGCGTGGCGTCCCGATGAGTCTCGGACAGGATCTTCACCATCACGATCCCGATGATCAGGAGCATCACGCCCAGAAAGCCGGCAATCACGCGCTCCTGCCCGAACGGATAGGAGTTCAACGACAACACAATCGCCACGAAGCCGAGTGTTGTCGAGGTGAGCCGATAGCGCAGGTGCAGCAGTTCGTAGCGGATGAAGTCGGTCCAGCGAAGCGCCAGATACTCTTCGAGCGCGCGGTCCGGTGAGGCAGCGTCCTTCCTGGGATCGCCGTGCGACCCGCCTTCGCTCCACGCGCCGTCTTCCAGATCCGCAGTGATGGCGGAGGCGAGCTTTGCCAGACGCTCGTCGAGAAGCCTGCGGCGCAGCATGACCGTGCCGAGGTTGGACCGCTCATCCGCGGCGAGCGCCAGGTAGGAGCGGATCTCCGCGATCTCGGCGTCAAAGGACGGCGAAGAGGTTGAGGCGCGATAGCGCTCCAGGCATTCCGCCAGCCGCGCCAAGCCGATGCGGCGTCCGCGTTCCGAGACCCAGAGCGGCGACACGACGTTTTCCTGGGGCAGCCCGGCTAGCGCGTGCCGCAGTGGATGACCCGCGAGAGCTTCCAGCAGCTTGCGTAGAGCCGTCCAGTGCAGAAGCATCTGGCAGACCAGAAACGAAATCAGGGCCGACAACAGCGCCAGCAACCCGATGTAAAGAACGTCGAAGCGCCACGACTCCACCGTATGGAACGTCAGGTAGGCGCCGTTCACGACTACGGCGATGACGAGGAAAGGTCCAAAGAAAACCATTGCCGGCATCCCCTTGGGATTCCAACGGCGCACGGCCCGCGCACTCTCCGCCAGCAACAGGAGCAGCTTTGCCTGGGCACTCCCGGAGCCCAGCCAAACCGTCGGCGCCTCATCTCGCGTCAGCGAAGCGCGCCGGAACGCGTTATAGAAAATGGCCCAAATGCCCAGGGCCAGAAGAAGCAGTGGGAGCGACGGGCTGACTCCGTTCGTGTAGCTCTGGGATCGCAGCAGGGCAAAGGTGCCCACCAGGTGGGGATCGTCGGCAGAGAGAATCCGGATGGCCAGCGGTGCGGCCAGGATTGCAATCGGCGGGAGATAAGTCCACCGCGCAGGCCGCAGGTCTCGCGCGATGGCGATGCCGACGGCGGCAAGGCCCACCATCGCTCCCCAGAACATCCAAGGCAGCCGCGGGTAAAGGCTGAGCTGGCTTCCCATCCACACGGGTGCGCCCTGAATGGCATACAGCAGGGCAAACGCTACGGTGGTCCACAGCATCGTCAACGCACGCATTTGAGCGTGCGCGCGGAGTCGCCCGTCTTCCCAATCCGGCGGCACGGTGTAGTCTTCCAGGCCTTGCTGCCGGCCATGCCAGGCAACTGCGACCACCAGAATCCACGTCCACACGACGCCGGTGGCGGCCCAGAACACGCCGCGCCAGATCAGCGACGGGCTGACCGTGTTGAGCCGCTCCGGACCCGGCTCCAGCAAGGCGACGGGCCAGTAGCCGTCGCGCCCGGTGGTCATCAGCAGCAAGGGATGCTTCGGTAGCGCGCGGCCGGCAATCAGGGCCCGCGCGGCCTCATAGTAGCCGTGGGACCACTCACTGTCGAACTGCGTCTGGGTATCGCCGAACATGCGCAGGGACGGTGAAAGGCCATTGGTGGCCACGGATAAGGAGCCGGGATAGGGCGCTCCGTCCTGGGCCTTCAGCGTCAAGAGATCGGCATCAAAGTACAGCAGCCGGTGGTCGGGATTGGCCGCGCGCAGGAAGCGAGTGAGGAAGACGGCATCCAGCACGTCCGTGTAGCTGAGCGAGATCAGCACGCCGGAGCGCTGGTCGATCATCTCGGAGATCTGCGAGAGCGCCACTTCCTGCGATACGGCAAGTTGCGACGGCGCATAGCTGGGCAGGGCGTCGAAAGGAACGCGGCTGTCGCGCAGTTGCAAGGGAGTGTTCAGAATGCGTCCAGCCGGGGCAGCCTCCGACTGTCCCGTCGCGGCGAGGTTGCGAAGACGCGAGAGCTGCCAGGGATAGGTGATCGCCTGCTCACCAACTTCCCGTCCAAAGGTGGTGGAATCCTCGGATACGGAGATGATTTCCGGCTGGCGGTTGCCGCGGTGCTCCTTCCAAAAGGCGGCGAACTTTTCCTGCGCCAACTTTTGTGGAAACTGAACCGTCTTCAGCGGCAGCCGCATGGAACGGGTTTGATGAACACCGGTGACCGTTCCGGAGTAGACATTGTTCAGGCGAAGCTTCTGCGTGTTGGCCGTGCGCCAGCGGTCCAGTCCGGTGACGCCTCCCGTGAAGGCGGGACCAAGGTAATCGACGTCGTTTCGCCCGGGACTGCTGCCGTCGAGTAACTCCACCGCCTTGTCCAGCACCTTCGTATCCACTCCCGCCGTGGGTGTTTCGGGAATCAGGAAGAACACCAGGCGGCGACCGCCCGAGAGAAGACTCAGTGCGCCTGGGTACTGCCGTCGCAACTTCCAGGCGGCGATCCCCTCGGGCGTATCCTTGTCCGCCTCCGTTCGCCACGGCAGCCAACTTGCCTGCAGCACGTAGCCCTCGCGAAAAGCGGCCAGCAGAATATTCTCGATGGCGCGGTCCGTGAGCAGACGCAGGCTGGTGGTGTCGGGATCCGGAACGGAAGCGAAGATCACCTTCTCCGGTGCGGTCATCCAGCCCGGGGGATCCAGGACGGCGGAGATCTGACGAGCAGGGTCCGAAGCGTTCGACAACGGCGTGGTGACCAATGGTCCCGTGGCCGGAGTGACGGAGGTTCCTCGGTTATAGGACACGCCGAGCGCGGTGACGACAAACGCGACAACCAGCAGGCGATCCTTCACGGCGAGTAGTGTCCGCGCGCGCCCCGTACGTTACAGTCCGGGGCGCGTTGCAGAAGGAAACTCTGCTGCTAGCTCGCCATGCCGGCAAGGACGCCGCGCATGTACGAGAACGATTTCGACATCCCGAGGAACGGGTCGTCCATCTCGATTTCGTACTCCAGCATGACGGCGCCGGTGTAGTTCATCTTTTTCAGCAACCGGAAGATCTTCGGAATCGGCATGGAGCCTTCACCCACCGGCACTTGAGTCTTGCCGTCTTTCAGGTCCCGCAGATCCTTGATGTGCAGGTCGAGCAGGCGCGGGCCGGCGGCTTCAATCTCTTCCAGAATGTCGGCACCCATGCGCGTGGTGTGCCCGACGTCCACGCAGAGCCCCACGCGCGGGTCCATATTCTTGATCGCTTTCAGGGCGTCCGACGGGCGGGGAAACCACTTGTCCTCGGGGCCGTGATTGTGAACGGCGACCTTAATGTTGTATTTCTGAACGGCCTTTTCAATCAGCGGCAAAGTCTCGGTTGTGGCACCGATCACCATCAGAGGCATGCCGCAGTCACGTGCGTACTGAAAATAAAAATCGACGTCCGCCGGGTCGTTCTTCACCATGTAGACGGTGCCGCCGCCGGTGATGGTGAGTCCGGCGTTCTCAAACTGTTGGCGACCGCGGGCGCGCTCTTCCGGCGTCGACTTGTAGAGCAGGTGGAACTCCTTGATATTGATGAAGTTCACGCCGAGCTTTCGGGTCATCTTGATCGCCAGACCGCGGCTGAATTCGCGGAAAGAGTAGCTGGCGATGCCCAGCCGAATGTCTCCCGGAGCGGCGGTTACCGCCGAAGGAGAAAGGGCCAAAGAGCCGGCAGCCGCTGAGGCGCCGCCCAGAAACGAACGTCGGGAAAAAGGCACGAAGCTATTGTATGCGCGAAGCAAGCGCGTATAGTGACCGAAGGAGAGATTCCGTCATGGCTAAACCGGACCCCTTTCTCAACCTACTCAAGGACATCGGCTTTCTGCCGCTGCGCCTCCCCCGGGAAGATGTTCGCCCGCTGCAATTGGTGCGGCAGGACGGAAAGGACTTGAACTTACTCGGCGACCTCGCCAACGCGATGCAGCCGGGCTCGGAGCCACTGCCCCCCATTGTGTCGGACATTCAGTCCGCCAACAGTATCCAAGGCACGCGGACGTCGAAGGTGAAGTTTTCGATCGGAATCAACGTGCTGGGTTCCATCATTCGGGCTCTGACCGGAGAGCAGATGTCGCTCACTGCCGGCTTCGAGAACGCCGCGACGCTGACGTTTGAGTTTGCCGACGTCACGGTGGAGAAGATCGACATCATCCTGCTGGACCGCTACATCAACCGCGCCGACATCCACCCGGATGCGGGTTCGGTACGGGAAGCGATGATCGAAGGGAAGTGCGGGGTGATCACCGCCGTGGCGCGCACCAGGAAGTATCTGGTCTCGGCCCAGCGGGAGAATGGATCGGAACTGGGCCTATCGGTTCCAGTGATCCAGGGCGCGGTGGGCGGAAAGGTCGCCGTCGCGTCCGCGAACGCAAGTAACACGAAGATCGCGTACGAAGGGGCGAAACCCGTCACCTTTGGCGCTCAGGCAATCAAGCTGTTCTTCAACGACGAGGGCGACTTCACAACCTTCCAACCCGTGAAGGCGGGCGACGCGGCGGTGCGGCAGTTCGGCCTCCAAGCGGGCGGACAGCCGGAACTGATCACAGTCGACGGCATCTTCACCGACGTTGTGGAGTCCGGTCTCCGCGCGAGAGGTGCGGTGAACTAACGGGCGCGACGGGCGGGGACGCAATCCCTGCCCCGGTTTTCTCTGACTCCGGCAAAAACCGGCGACAGGCATCCTCAGGAGGAGAGTAAGCGTGAACGAACGAGAGTATCTGGCGCGGGTCGCAGCGGCTGGCCCGGCGGAGTTGCGCGAGATCGTGACTCGCGCCGACGCCTCCGAACGCCGCGTCCTTGAGATCTACCTCGGCTCAGAGCAGTTGCAGGAGATCGAGGCTCTTGCGCAGCGGGGCGCCACCCGTGACGCCTCGCGCGGCAACGTCGTCGTGCTGCCGGGCATCATGGGCAGCGAACTCGCCCACGTGCAGCCGAGCGATCAGGATCTGCTGTGGGTGAACCTCTTCCGCTTGATCGGCGGAGCGTTTCGGCGTTTGGGCCTGCATCCGGACGGCTCGACGATTGCCGACATTCGCGCAACCGGCATGTATCAACGCTTCTACGGGGCGCAGCAGGTCTCGCTCGCCGCCGAAGGCTGGGATGTCCGTCCGTTTTACTACGACTGGCGCATCGACTTGCGGCAGGAAGCCGACCGCCTTGCAGATTGCATCCGGCGCTGGTTCCCGAATCAGCCCGTGCATCTGGTGGCGCATTCCATGGGCGGACTGATCTCGCGCGCGATGATTGCCCGGCATCCCGATCTTTGGAAATCCATGGCAGATCCGGCCGGTCTGAAGCGCGGCGGGCGCCTGGTGATGTTGGGAACGCCCAACTACGGCTCGTTCGGCTCTGTGCAATTCCTGTTCGGCAAGAACGACGTGCTCAGCCTGGTGGACAAGCTGGACCTGCGCGCAGGGTTGGGGGAGTTGCTGGGTGTCGCCAAAAGCTTCTTGAGCGTGTATCACATGCTGCCCGCGCTCTCCCGCGAGGTCTCCGACCGGCGTCTGTTTGACGTGCGCACCTATACTCGGACCTCCGTCGAGTCCGTGCGTCTGGAGGATGCACAGCGGTTTCACGATGAGATTGCGGGCGTGACCGATCCGTCGCGCCTTGTCTACGTTGCCGGTTACAACCAGCGCACGCCGAACCGCATCAGTGACTGGAAAGAACTGCACTCGGCCGACGGCTACGACTACACGCTGCTGGGCGATGGAACCGTGCCGCACAATCTGGGTCTCATCGACGGCGTGCCGACCTTCTTCCACCCGGAAGAGCACCAGAAACTGCCGAACAACCGGGAGGTCCGGCGAGCAATGACGTCGATCCTCGAGACGGGTTCTCCGCAACCGGGGAGTCTCTTGACGCGCGACATGCAACTGGCCACCCGCGAAGCTGCCGACCCGACCGGGCTGCGGGCGAGCGATCAAGCCGCTACCGCGCAGAAGGAGGCGCAGGTGGAAACGATCCGGGCAGCCCTTGCCGTGCGCGGCGAGACGCAGAACGGAGGCGATGCCACCAGCCCGGAAGAGCAGCATGTCGCCGACCTGATGCTGCTGCTGAACCCGCCGCCGCCGGCGCTGCCTTCGATGGCTTCCGCCGATCCGTTTGCCGAGATTGAGAAAGAGCAGCGGGAGGCGGTCCAGGAGGCGCGTCCCCGCGTCCGCATCAATCTGTTTGAAGGCTCTCTGGAAGACGTGCCGCTCTTGGTGGGCGATGATCCCACTCCGGTGGATGTGGTGGCCGTCGGCCACTACGCCGGGCTGGAGCCCTACGGAGCGTTCCTTGCTCTGGACGAGCGCCTGAGCGAGGAGTGGGGAGCGAATCACTTTCTTTCGGCCGCGCGGCAACGCAAGATCTTTTCGACGGAGCAATGTGCGATTTCCTATCTGCCGGACCCGCGCGCCGGTCGCGAGGACGCGGTCGTGGCGCTGGTCGGAATGGGCGAGCGCGAGAAATTCGGCTTCCCGGAACTGGCTTCCACCATTCGGGAACTGCTGTGGTCCGCCGCGCAGATTCGAAAGAAACACGTCGTTTCGGTGTTGATCGGACGGCGGAGCGTGTCGAACACAGAATCCGTCCACGGCTGGTTCGTCGGGCTGAGCCGCGCCTTGGTCAGCGCCGGAGGCAAGGGCATCACCAGCCTGACCTTTGTGGTCCGCACGTCTCATGATGAAGTGGCGGCGGCGATCTTTCGCGAGAAGGAAGCCATTGCACGCTTCGCCAAGGTCGATCTGGACGTGAGTTCGATCCGGCTGAAGAATCCAGCCAAAGCGTCGCCGGTGCGGGTGGAACGGATTGTTCCGCCCACGCGCATCTCGATTGAGTTCGACGGCAGCCGGTTCAGCTTCAGCGCGATCGGCTCAGAGGCGTCGATTCCGGTGAGTGAGTACCGTCTGAGTCCGCAGCGCATTGAAGACCTGAGCGCGCGGATTCTGTCGCTTCACAGCCGTGTGCCGATCACCACGGACGAGGCAAGGAGAATCCAGGACGAGCGGTATGCGATTGGCCGATTCCTGCTCAGCTTCCTGTTCCCGCGCGAGTTTCAGGCGGAACTGGTGGGCAGTGCGCCGATCCTCCTGTCGCTGAACAACGCGGCGGCGCGCATCCATTGGGAGTTGGCGGCCCAAGCCGTGCTGGAAGACGGCTCCGGCTTGCAGGAGAATGACCGCTACCTGGCTTTGGCGCGCGGTCTCAGCCGGCAGCTTTCCACGGTGTTCGCATCCGGAGCAGGGCCGACGTCAACCGCGTCGCGGCGAAACGTTCTGCGGGTGCTCATCGTCGCCGATCCGAGCAAGGAGCAGCCGCTGGCGAACGCGGCGAAAGAGGGCCGGGCGGTTGAGGAACTCTTCCAGCAGTTCAACGCCCGAGAGCAGCAGGCGGGCAGCCCGCGCCGCATTGAGTGCGTCTCGTTGATCGGGCCGTCACAGGCCAACAGCCTCGATTTCCTGATGGCCTTGCAGCAGACGGAGCGCTTCGACGTCCTGCACTATGCCGGGCACTGCTTCTACACCGCCGCCGATCCGGCGTCTTCGGGCTTCATCTTCTCGCGCGGCGGCAAGCCGGACATCGTGACCGCCGATGACCTGCAGCGCATCGGTCGGGTGCCGCGCTTCGTCTTCGCCAACGCATGTGAAAGCGGCGTACTGCCGTCGCGTCTGGATCGTGCACACAGCGGGCTGGCCGCTTCCTTTGCGGAAGCTTTCTTCGCGCGCGGCGTGGCGAACTTTGTCTGTACTGCCTGGCCGGTACTGGACAAGCCGGCAATCGACTTTGCGGGGGTGTTGTACGAGAACCTGCTCGGCTTGCAGACGGGCTTTGCGGAACCGATGTGGCGGGCCATGCGCGAGGCACGGCGGGCGATCCGGACGACGCCCTCCTGGGCTGCGTATCAGCACTACGGCGACCCCAACTTCCGGCTGCTGGCGGATCGAACCTCATGACGCCGCTTGTCCTGTTGCTCGGTCTGGCAGCGCAGCATGGCCATTCGCCCGCGCCGGCCCAGACAGCCGTCCTGCGCCCAGGTATGGGAACTCACCACTTTCCCATCCGCACGGGAAGCCCGCAGGCGCAGAAGTTCTTCGACCAGGGCTTGGCGATGCTGTACGGCTTCAATCACGAGGAAGCGCGAGCCTCCTTCGCGCGTGCCGCCGAGTTGGATCCGAAGGCGGCGATGCCGCTCTGGGGTGTGGCGCTCGCCGTCGGCGCGAACTATAACGACCCGGGCGACGAGCCTCGCGAGAAGTTGGCCTACGATTCCATCCATAAGGCTCTGTTACTCGTCTCCGATGCGGCGCCGCGGGAGCGTGATTATGTCCAGGCGCTGGCGACCCGCTATTCAGCGGACCGGCGAGTGCCCGGGTCGCCAGAGGCGCGGGCGAGGGCCGTGGCCTACGCGCAGGCGATGGCCGCGCTGGCAGAGAAGTATCCCGATGATCTCGATGCACGGACGCTGGCGGCGGAAGCGCGGATGAATCTCAACCCCTGGAAGCTCTGGACGCCGGACGGCAAACCCGCCGAGGGTACACCGGAGATCGTTGCCATGCTGGAGTCCGTGTTGCGGCGCGATCCCGATCATCCTGGCGCGAACCACTACTACATCCACGCGGTGGAAGCTTCACCCACTCCGGAACGCGCACTGCCAAGCGCGAACCGTTTGGCCGCTCTCGTCCCGGCAGCTGGCCACCTGGTGCACATGCCCGGCCACATCTATCTGCGGGTCGGGGACTACGAAGCCGCGGCAAAGACGAACATCGCCGCCGTGGCGGCCGACCAGCGCTACCTGGGCCCCAAGCCCTCGCCGGGCATCTACTCGCTGATGTACTTCAATCACAACCGGCACTTCGTCGCCTATGCGCGCTCCGAACAGGGCCTCTTTCCGGAGGCAATCGCCGCCGCGCGCGCCATCGCCAACTCTGTGCGGCCTCACTTGCACGCGATGCCCATGCTGGGCGCGTATGCCGCGATGCCTTACTTCGTTCTGGCGCGGTTTGAACGCTGGAAGGACATTCTGGCGGAGCCGGCGCCCAAGGGTCGCGATGTGCAGGGCATTCTGTGGCTGTGGGCGCGTGCGCTGGCACTGGCGCAAACCGGCAAACTGGACGAGGCGCGCGCCACGCGGGCTACCTTCCTGCAGGCCGTCCGCGACACGCCCAAAGATACTCCCTGGGGATCGGTGAACCTGCTGAGCGACGCGGCGGAGGTCGCCTCTGCGGAGATGGAGGCGCGGATCGCCGAAGCCTCTGGCGACCGCACGTTGGCGATCGCAGCATGGCGGCGCGCCGCGCAACAAAACGACCGTCTGAACTATGATGAGCCGCCGGCTTGGTACTTTCCCGTGCGAGAGGCCCTGGCGGCGACCCTGTTTCGCGATGGGCAGTTCGCCGCTGCGGAAACGGAGTACCGGGCCAACCTGGAGATCTACCCGCGCAACC
The DNA here is from genome assembly GCA_964395885.1 of uncultured Solibacteraceae bacterium. Taxonomy (GTDB): domain Bacteria; phylum Acidobacteriota; class Terriglobia; order Bryobacterales; family Bryobacteraceae; genus JAPKYZ01. The sequence continues at coordinate 16,507 of CAYNDS010000013.1, forward strand.
CGCGCTCGTTGCTCGGATTGGCGGAGTGCCTGTCTGCGCAAGGCAAGCGGGACGCGGCGGACTCGGTTCGCCGGCTGGCATCGGCTGTCTGGAAGGGCGCGGCGAAGTCCACCTCACCGGCGCACTGACATCGAACCGGAGCTGCTAGACAACCAGCCATACTCAGATTAAAATAGTTTCACGGATGAAGGTCGTTCTCCACGCGCTTTGGCTGTCTGCCTTGGCGTCTTGCTACGGGGCGACCCCTTTGCGAGCCTCGGCGTCGGAGGCGTTCGTCTACGCCGATTTCGATGGCGATCATCAGTTGGACCGGCGAGCTGTCGCCTACCGTGGCGGGGCGTATCGCATGGACGATTCGGCCGAACCCGGCTTCGGCAATCCCTTCCAACCGCTGCGCCTCCTGGCGCGAGACGTCGACCACGACGCTGACCTGGACCTGATCCTTCGCGACGATCTCACCCGGGCGAACCTGACGCTCTTCCTCAACGACGGACATGGCCACTTCGAGCCCACCGAAGCAAGTCTCGAGGCCGATGCGGATGCCGAGGACGAACTCCACGACGACTCCCCGAGGCTGCCCTCGTGCTTTGGCGCGTGGGACGGCCGCGGTGGCCCAATTGACGCGCATCTGACGTCCGGCGTGGCCGCATGCGAAGTAACGAGCGAACCTGCCCCGCCAGTGTCTCTCGGCGGGTCGGTTCGGCAAGTTTGGCAAGCGTCTTCGGGGCGCGCTCCCCCGTCCCTGCCTTTCTCGACCCTCGTCTGATCCCCGTGTCGCCTTTGCGCCGCGGGGTGTTTGCGGTGCGAAAGGCTTTGTGTGAGTCGATTTCTATTCTGTGGTTTCTTCTGCGGCTTGGTGTCCGCGCAGTCGCTCATCGTGGGCATTCCCAACGCCGATGTCACGCCGAAAGGCGAGTTTGCCCTGGCGCACGAGACGCAGTTTCAGCGCTTTCAGGCCGGTCCCTATTGGAATAGTTTCACCTTCGCCACATACGGCATTGGAAAGCACACGGAGTTGGCATCCAGCATGTATGGGGTCAGCTCACCGGCGTCCAACAACCGATCGATCGGCTTTGGATTGAAGTCCGTCAAGCTGTTGGGCGGTTCTGTGGCGCGCCGTTGGGAGGCGAAGCTGACCGGTGGGTTCATGATCCCGGTTTCGCTGGATGGAAGAGGCACGGGCTACTGGCTTTACGGAAATGGCAGCGTGCGCCTGCCGAAGGCGCGGACCAGGCTTACCGTGGGGCCGAGCTTCGGCACGAGCCAGATCTTCGGGCGCCGTGCATACTCCACGATGGTGGGCATCGAGCAGCCGTTGACAAAGAAATGGAGTGTCGTTTCGGACTGGTTCTCCGGAACGAATGACCTCGGGGCGGCGATCTTCGCGCTTTCGTACCAGAGGGACCGGCGAACGCTCATCATCTTCGGCTACAAGGTGGCGAACAACGCAGCAAGCGGCAAGCCCGCATTCATGATCGAAGTCGCCCGGACCTTCGGCGGCAAGCACCACTAAGGGTGCGGACGGTAGACGGCGATCCAGGTCTTGAGAGCCAGGCCGGCGAGAAAGACCCAAACGGCCAAGCGGAAGGGCCCGTCCAACTGCAAGCCGGCCATCAGAGCAAGAGCCGCATAGCAGACCATGGCGGCCCAGAAACGGTTCTTCATGATGCGAGTTCCGCCTGCGCCGCGGCCAGGTCCTCGGGACGGCCGACATCGCGCCACAACCCCTCGAGCACATGCGCCACAACTTTGCCGTGTGAGACCAGTGACTCGACGGCGCTGGTCACTTCGTACTCGCCGCGCGGCGAGAGTGGGATGCGGTCCAACTCCGCGAACACGCCGGGACGGAACGCATAGACTCCGGCGCTGTTCCAATGCGTGGTGGAGGTGCCGCGGGCCGGCTTCTCGACGATGCGCGTCACTGTCCGGTGCGGGTCAACATATACGGCTGCACCCTGAAACGGATCATCGACCCATCGGACCGCCGCAACCGCGTCGGCTGTCGGGTCTGCTGACAGCTGCGAAATCATGGCCTGGTAGTCAGTGGACTCCGTGAGGATGTCGCCGAAGGTGAACAGGAAATCGTCCGTGCCGACAAAGTCGCGTGCCAGCAGCGCGGCGGCGCCGGTGCCGTTCAGAACGGTCTGCTCCAGGAAGTGGATGCCGGGCTGGCCTTCGAAGTGGCTTCGAATTAGGTCTCCACGGTAGCCAATGACGATTGCCAAATCCTCAATTCCGGCGGCGCGCAGGCGCTCGACCACATGCGCCAGCAAGGGCCTTCCGGCGACAGGAAGCATCGGTTTCGGCGTGTCGTCGGTCAGCGTACCCATGCGCTTGCCTCGACCAGCGGCTAGAATGACAGCCTTGTGACCCACTCTTCTGATCTTCGCGCAGCCGGGCAAGCCGCCGGGGCGGAGCCGCCGCTTATGCGCGCGCGCTGGACCATTCTGGCCCTGCTGTTTGCGGCGACGACGATCAATTATCTGGACCGGATCGTGTTTTCGGTGCTGGTGCCGGTCATCCGCGCCGAGATGGGCTTTACGGATCAGCAGTACGGCTATATCAACGCGGCGTTTCAGACGCTCTACACGATTGGGTTTTTGCTGGCCGGACCGTTGATTGATCGTGTGGGGACGCGGCTCGGCTATGCGTTCTCGACGGGCTTGTGGTCGCTGGCGGCTGCCGGGCACGTGCTCGCAACGGGAGCCTGGTCGATGAGCTTCTGGCGCGCGATGCTCGGCATCGGCGAGGGTGGTAACTTTCCGGCGGCAATCAAGAGTGTCGGCGAGTGGTTTCCGAAGCAGGACCGCGCCTTCGCCGTGGGCGTGTTCAATGCGGGTACGACAGCGGCATCGATTCTAGGACCCCCGCTGTTTGCCTGGATGGCGCTGGCCGTCGGCTGGCGCGCCTGCTTTCTGCTGACCGCGGCGATCGGGTTCGTCTGGATCGTATTTTGGTGGGCGGCGCCCAAGCCCTTGGCGACGAAGGAGGCGGATGCCCGTTTGCTGCCGTGGTCGCAGGCGATCCGGCTGAAGCAGACCTGGGGCTTTGCGATGGCAAAGTTCTTCAGTGATCCGGTGTGGTGGTTTTACCTGTACTGGTTGCCGCCATACTTTTCGAGTGCGCGGCAAATGGACCTGAAGCAGATCGGCTGGGCGTTGCCGGTGATCTATACGACGGCGGCCGTGGGTAGTGTGGCGGGCGGCTGGCTGTCCGGCGCGCTGATTCGCCGCGGGTGGGCGCCGGGTAAGGCCAGAAAGATGGGCATGGCAGTGTTTGCGGTGCTCATGCCGCTGGGGGCGTTGAGCGTGCTGGCCGCCAGTCCGCTGTTGGCGATCGCCCTGATCAGCGTTGCGGCGGCGGCGCACCAGGGCTGGTCCGCGAACCTGTATGCCACGACGTCCGACGTCTTCCCGGCGGGTGCCGTTGCGAGCGTCACGGGAATCGGCGGCTTTGCCGGCGGAGTCGGAGGGATCCTGTTCTCGGCTCTGGTACCGGGCTACGTTGTCCAGAATTTCGGCTACACGCCGGTCTTTCTGGTTCTGGGCGCGTTCCACTTGACCGGGTTACTGATCTTCCACCGGCTGATGGGAGACGTTACGCCACTGGAGGCGCGGCCTCAAGTATAAAGTTGTGAACTCCTGCCGACGATAGACTGAGAAGAGTCGTGTTCTTCGGCATTCGCCATAGCCCCGACGTGACATTCCTGGTGCTTGCGCTGGGGCTGCAGTGTTTTCTGGCGTACGTCTGCTTCGGTTCGAATTGGCGGCGATCCGCGCCGGCGAGGCTGCTGCTGGCCGCCAGTACGGCTTCGTTGGTGGCTGCCCTGGTGGTCTATTTGCCGCATCTTGGGTCGATTCCGCCGATGACGACGGTGGGAGTATGGCTGCGCGGTTGGGGCTTCGCCTGGGCGCTGACGATTTCCGGCGCCTCGACCGTAGCGGCGCTCTGGGCATGGCCGGGCGGACGCTCTCCGGCGGACCCGCCGGCGCAGCCGGTCGATCGCGGGCGAAGGCTGCTGCTGACGTCAGCGGCGAGAGCCTCCGTGGCGGCGCCCCTGCTGCTCACGGCAACCGGAACAGCAATCGGGCGGACCAGTCTGACGTTGCGCGAAGTGGACGTGGCCATTCCGAACCTGCCGCCGGACTTGAACGGGCTTCGGATCGCACAGTTATCGGACGTGCACATCGGGCCGTTCTATACGGCCCGTGACCTGGCGAGGGCCGTGGCCATGGCGAACGAAGCCAAACCGCATGTGACTGTCTTGACTGGAGATCTTCTTTCTTTTGAGGGAGATCCGCTGGACGACGCGCTGCGTGAGCTGGCTCGCTTGAAGTCCGATGCGGGCGTCTTCGGCTGCCATGGGAACCATGAGATCTATGCCGGGGCCGAGGAGTATGTGTCGCGGCAGGGAAAGCGGCTGGGCATGACGTATTTGCGCCGGCGCAGTGCGCCCCTGTCATTTGGCGCGGCGAAGCTGAACCTGGTCGGGTTTGATTATCAGCGCTGGCAGAATCCTTACCTTGTGGGCGCCGAGAAACTGACGCGTCCCGACGCCGTGAACGTGTTACTGTCGCACAACCCGGACGTCTTTCCGGTGGCTGCCAGCAAGGGGTATGCTTTGACCTTGAGCGGGCACACGCACGGCGGGCAGATTAACTTTGAGATCCTGCACCGGCACTGGAACATCAGCCGGGTCTTCACGCCCTATACGAAAGGCCTCTATCGGGAAGGCGACGCCTCGATCTATGTTTCGGCGGGGTTGGGCACCATTGGGGTACCGGTGCGCTTCGGCTCTCCGCCGGAGGTGGCGGTGGTACGGCTTTGCGCTACCTGATTCTCAGCGACATCCACGCGAACTGGCAAGCGCTGGAGGCCGTGCTTGCCGACGCCGCGGGTGGCTACGACGAGATTGTCTGCTGTGGCGATCTGGTGGGCTACTGCGCGGATCCCAATCCGGTGGTGGACTGGGTGCGGGGGCATGTGAAGGCCTACGTCCGTGGCAATCACGACAAGGCGTGCTGTGGTCTGGAAGGGCTGGAGTGGTTCAATCCGGTGGCGCAGCTCTCGGCACTTTGGACGATGCGAGAACTGAGCCCCGAGAATCTGGCGTTTCTGCGACAAATGCCCATCGGACCGGCCGCCGTCAACGGCTACTCAATTCTGCATGGGTCTCCCGCCGATGAAGACGATTACCTGGTCGCGGTGGAGGAAGTGAAGCAGATTCGCCACCTCCTTGAGACGGAGTTGTCCTTCTTTGGGCACACGCATCTCCAGGGAGGGTTTCTCATCGTGCGGAACGGCGTGATCCGGATCCCCAAGACCGGGTTAGGCAGTCGGGAGCAGGTCCTCGCCTTCGAGCACGACGCGCGGTACCTGGTGAATCCAGGGTCCGTTGGGCAGCCGCGCGATGGCGACCCCCGGGCGGCCTATATCCTTTACGACTCCGCCGAACGGGAGCTGACCTATCGCCGGGTGGCGTATGACATCGCCGCCGCCCAGCGCCAGATCCTGGCAGCCGGTCTGCCGCCGCTGCTGGCGGAACGATTGAGCTCGGGCAACTAAGCGGGCCCCTGCCACCTGAAGTTCTGCCAGCCTTTACCCCCAGCGGATCGTGATTGTGCGGCGGAACGGCGTGTAGCCGGTGACGAAGATGGCGGGGCCGGGTAGATGCGGTTCCGCCCCGCGGACCTCCAAATACTTGTGCTCGCAGCCGCCGCCAGTCAGCGAGAGGTGATGCCGGTCCGTCGACAGGCGCGCTTCCTTGACGGTCCACAGCTTGCCCTCGCAGCCCTCGATTTTCGTGCCTTCGCGCAAGCTGAACTCGACGGCCAGCGGAACGTTGTCGGTCCCTTGCGCTTCCAGGGTCACTTCCAGACCACCGGGGATCTCGCGAATCGTGGCGGACTGCTGCAGCCGGCACACCTCCGTTTGGGGGCGTTGCTTCTGGGTCTGGTCCCAGGAATCGGCATCGATCTTCCGGGTCGGCGTGAAGGGTTGATAGTAGGGACCCTCCAACTGCTGTATCAGCCGGACCGTGCCCGGCTCGTGTTCGAAGCGCGATGGGACAAACTGCCCTTTCCCGAAGAATGCGGAAGCGAAGCGGATGCCCTCGATGACGCAGTCTCCTCCGCGGACGGAAAGAAACCGGCTGCGCCCCTGAGAGTGAATCGTGACGGAGCCCATGCCGCGGCGCAGGCGCATGACATGGTTGTGCAAGAACCCGCGGACGTAGTTGTCGGGGAGCGGGTCCGCCGGGACAGACGGCCGATTCAGTTCCGGCCACTGCATGAGCTGCGACAGCGGCGCGGCTTTGGGAAACAGGTCATTCGCAAGCGCGCCGTACTTGCGCTCGCCCAGTTTCGCGGCCAAGTATTGGATCGCCAGCCAGTAGCCCACCATGGTGCCGCGCGTGTTCAGGTCCTGGCGCCGGGAAAAGCCCGTCTCCACCTCGCCGTAGGGATGCAGCAGGTAAAGCATGGCGTCGAGATTGCGCCGCACGGGTTCCAGCAGTTCTGGCCGCTTCAGCTTGTCGGCCATGATGGTGAAGCTCTCGCAGCATACGGCGTTGTAGGTGGCCGTCGAGCGTTCGGAGAACTGCCCGTCGGCATCGATATCGATTCCTTCGGCCAGCCACTGGTCGATGCGTTTCACCAGGCGTGGGTCCGGCCAGAATTCGTTCACTTTGGCGAGGGCGGCCGAGAGAACCCAGCGGTGATTGGGTGTGTGGATGCCGCCGACAATCAGTGCTTCGACGAAGCGTTTCAGCAGCGGCTCAATCGTGGCGACAATCTCGCGCACTCCGGCCTGCTGCGCGATTTTGTAGGTTCCCGCGGCGGTCTTGGTAGCGAAGGCGGTGTCAGGTGGGGAATCAAAGTTCGTGATCGGCAGATAAATGTTGCCGTTCGGCGACAGGGAGCGCTCGACGAAGCCCGCCGCCAGCCGAATCCGTTCGATCAGTTCCGCGCGGCGATAGTGGCGGGACTGCTGACAGACGAATGCCGCGGTGAAGGCGTCCCATAGCCCGACGCTCGATCCGGGCGAGTGCAGGCCGTAGGCGTCGGTCAGGCCGCCGCGCCACCGGCTATTGGGGTCGGTGACCTGGTTCTTCAGGTAGTAGTCGACGGCGGCATCGTGGCGGTCGACAACGGCAGGCAAGTATTCGGCGGTTTGGGCCAGCAGCGAGGAAGAACTCGCGGCGGCCGCGAGCATCTCTCGGCGCGTGACAGTCATTCTCTTCGGAATAGAATCGTACCGCATGGCAATCGTCAGCTTGTCGCCCTTCGGCCTGGGTTACCAGAAGCCGCACCACTACTGGGAAATGGGCAGAGTGCTTTGGGAGAACCGGGACAATCTCGGCTATGCCTGGCAGGTGCTGAACCACGGCGTCTGTGACGGCTGTTCGCTCGGGCCACGCGGGCTGCGCGACGACGTCCTCAAGGGCGCCCATCTCTGTCTGACGCGGCTGCGCTTGCTGCGCCTGAATACGATGCCGGCAGCGCGGGAAGAGACGTTCCGCGACGTTCCGCGACTGCGAAAGATGGACAGCCGCACCTTACGGAAGCTGGGCCGCCTGCCCTTCCCGATGATCCGGCGGCCGGGTGACCGCGGCTTCACACGGGTGACCTGGGAGGAGGCTCTGGCGCTGGTGGCCGAACGCATCCGCGCGAGCGACCCGCAGCGGCTGGCCTTCTTTACGACGTCACGCGGGCTGACGAACGAGGTCTACTACACGGCGGCAAAGCTGGCGCGGCTGATCGGCACCAACCATATCGACAACGCCGCGCGGCTCTGCCATGCGGCTTCGAGCGTGGCGCTGAAGGAGACCCTGGGTATCGCGGCTTCCACCGTTTCCTTCAAGGACTGGCTGAATACGGAGCTGATTGTTCTTTCCGGGACAAACCTGGCCAACAATCAGCCGGTCTCGATGAAGTACCTGTATCAGGCCAAACGAAACGGCGCCCGAATCGTGGTGATCAACCCGTTCCGAGAGCCGGGACTGGAGCGGTACTGGATTCCGTCGATCTTTGACAGTGCGCTGTTCGGTACCCGCTTCCGCGACGAGTTCTTTCCGGTAAAGCCGGGCGGGGACATCGCGTTTTCGAACGGCGTCTTGAAGTGCCTGATTGCCAAGCACGCAATCGACCGCGCGTTCATCGATCAGTACACCGACGGCTGGCAGGAGTTACAGCGAACGGTGGAAGCGCAAAGCTGGGACGATATCGAAGCCATCACCGGGCTTCCGCGGGCGGAGATGGAGCGCTTCGCCACAATTTATGCGGGTGTCAGCAAGGCGATCTTTATCTGGTCGATGGGGCTGACGCAACATCCGCAGGGTGTCGAGAACGTGAAGTCGATCGTGAATCTGGCGCTGGCGCGCGGGATGCTGCGGAAGCCGAATGCGGGTGTAGTGCCGATTCGAGGCCATTCCGGCGTGCAAGGTGGCGGCGAGTGCGGTTCCGTGCCGGACTTCTTTCCGGGTGGCTACGCGGTGAATGAAGAGAACGCGGCGAAGTTCGCGAAGTTCTGGGGTGCCCCGGTTCCGTCCTGGAAGGGAATGCATTGCGGCGCGATGCTGGAAGCCGCGGCCGAAGGCCACCTGGACCTGTTGTATGCCGTGGGCGGCAACTTTCTGGAAACCATGCCGGACCCGGAGCGCATGGTGTCGTCCTTGTCCCGAGTGCCGATGCGCGTGCATCAGGACATCCTGCTGAACTCCTCCATGCTGGCCGATGCCGGGGAGTTGACGGTGCTGCTTCCGGCAAAGACGCGCTATGAACAGGATGGCGGCGGGACCCAGACTTCGACCGAGCGCAAGATTCGCTACTCGCCGGAGATCCCACGCGAACCGATCGGCGAGGCGCGCGCGGAATGGCGTATCTTCTGCGATCTCGCAGCGCTGTTGGGACTGCCGATGCAGTTCCAAAGCGCCGACGAGATTCGGGCCGAGATGGATCGCGTGATGCCGCTGTATCGCGGGATTGCGACGTTGAAGAAGGAAGGGGATGCGATCCAATACGGTGGAGAACGCCTCTGTGAGCAGGATGGCTTTCGTGGGCACTTCACCTCCATTCCCTTGCCGCCGCGCCGCGCCGAAGGCAAGTTCTTCGTGATCACGCGACGCGGATCGCAGTTCAACTCGATGATCCACAAGGACGTCGATGCGCTTACCGGGTGCGCGCGGGAAGACATTCTGGTGCATGCTGAGGACGCAGCGAGGCTGGGGCTTGAGCGAAACGACTGGGTGGAGTTGAAGAGTTCGCTTGGGACGATGCGGGCCCGGGTGCAGTTTGGCGACGTCACGCCGGGGTCGATTCAGGCGCACTGGCCGGAGGCGAACGTCCTCATTTCACGCGCCTATGAGCCGCGCTCCGGAGAGCCGGACTATAATGCCGAGGTCTCCTTGCGCAAACTATGACGCTTCTCACGCTCGTTCTTCTCGCAGCGGATCTGGACGCTGCCCGCCTGGCGCAGATCAAGCCTCGCATGCAGAGTTTCGTCGACAAGGGCGATGTTCCCGGCGTGGTCACGCTGGTGGAGCACAACGGGGAGTTGAAGCACCTGGAAGCCGTGGGCTGGCAGGATCGGGAAAAGAAGATCCCGATGAAGCCCGACACGATCTTCGAGATCATGTCGATGACCAAGCCGGTGACCAGCGTTGCGATCGCCATGCTGGCCGAGGAAGGCAAACTCACCCTGACTGACAAGGTGGAGCGGCACCTCAGCGAATTTCGCGGCCGCCGCGAGACGATTCGCGACCTGCTGACGCACACCTCCGGCATGCCCGAGTACGGGCCGGAAGCAACGCGCGAGATCTATCTGGCCTACAACCGGACGCTGGCCGAGGCGGTGGCTCTCTATTCGCAGCAGCCGTCGCTGTTTGCGCCGGGCGAAAAGTGGCAGTACTCCAACCCGGGAATGGCCACCTTGGGGCGCATCGTCGAGGTCGTCTCCGGCATGCCCTATGAGCAGTTCTGCGAAGAGCGGATCTTCCGGCCTTTGGGCATGGCCGATACGTTTTTCTTCCCGGACCGCGTTCCGGATAAACTGCCGCGTATCGCCATGGTCTATCAGTATGGCGAGCGGGCACCGAAGGGGGCGCCGGCGGGTGACCTGATTTATCGCAAAGGATCGAAGTACCCGATGCCGGAGGGCGGTCTGTTCTCAACCGCGGCGGATTACGCCAAGTTTCTGCGGGCGCTGTCGACCGGCGGGAAGCCGCTGATCTCCCCGGCCATGCTCGAAGTGATGACGGCGGATCAGACCGGTGCGGTAAAGAACTGGTGGACGCAGGGCTTGGGCTTCGCCATTGACCCGGCCAAGAAAGGATTTGGACACGGCGGCGCCTTCGGAACGCACGGCTGGGCGGAGCGCTCCACCGGCATTGTGCGCGTGTTCATGGTGCAGAAGATCGGCGCGCCGGTCGAGGAGATTCGGAATGCATTTCAGAACATCGTCAACGCTTCTCTCCATTAGCCTGTTTGCCGCGGCACTGACTGCGGCAGACCTTCCCAAGCCCGGCGTCGACCCGGAGCGTCTGGCGCGCATTGCGCCGCGCATGAAGCAGTTCACCGACAAGGGAACGCTGGCCGGCGTCGTGACGCTGGTGGCGCGGCGCGGCCAGATTGTGCATCACGAGGCCGTGGGCATCACCGACGTCGAGACCAGGAAGCCGATGCAGAAGGACACGATCTTCCAGATCATGTCGATGACAAAGCCGGTAGTGGGCATGGGCATCATGCTGCTGGCGGAAGAGGGCAAACTGGCCGTGGGCGATCCGGTGGAGCGCTATCTGCCGGAGTATCGCGGGCAGATGCTGGCGGTGGAGAACGCCGACAAGTCCCGCACTCTGAAGAAGCCTTCGCGTCCGATCACGATTCGCGACCTGCTGACGCATACCTCCGGGATGCCGACGCAGCCGCCGACGGGCATCGCCGACTTGTATGCGCGGATGGACCTGACGCTGAACGAGGCGGTGAAGATCTTCTCGCAGCAGCCGCTCGACTTCGAGCCGGGCGCCAAGTGGCAGTACTCCAACATGGGCATCGATACGCTGGGCCGCATCATCGAGGTGGTGAGCGACATGCCGTTTGAGCGCTTCCTCGAAGAGCGCTTCTTCAAGCCGCTGGGGATGAAGGACAGCTTCCTGTTCCCGCCCGCCGACAAGATCGCCCGGATCGCGCTGGTGCACCGGTATGAGAACGGCAAGTTAATCCGTGACCCGAAGCTGTTCTACGGCGGCGATTCGGCAAACTACCGCAAGGGCGCGAAGTTCTCGGCGCCGTCTTACGGGCTGTACTCGACGGCGTCGGACCTGGCGGCGTTCTACGAAATGATGCGCGCCGGCGGCGTCTACAACGGCAAGCGGATTCTGTCGCCGGCGGCGATTGCGGCGGCAACGACGGTCCAGAGCGGCACGACGCGCGCGGGAATGGGCTCCGGCTACGGGCTGTCCTGGGATGTGGTCGATGATCCGAAGGGCACAATGGCGTTGAAGTCAATCGGGACCTATGGACACGGTGGCGCGTTCGGCACGCAGGGCTGGGTGGACAAGACCAAGGATATGGTGGGCGTCTTCCTGATCCAGTCCAGCGGTGGTCCGGACGGTGGCTTTGCCGCGAGCGCGTTTGCCACGATGGCGGCGGCGTCTTTGGTTGACTGAGCCGGTCACGATAAACTAACACTCGTGAAGTTTTTCCGATTGCCTGCCGCGGCACTGCTGGCCGTGTGCGTATCTGCTCAGACAACCAACATCACTGGTCCGTCGATCCGCATGCAGACGAACCTTGGCGACATCGACATCATTCTGTTGCCCGATGCCGCGCCGCGGACCGTCCAGAACTTTCTCACGTACGTGAACCGGGGCGACTATACCAACACGTTCTTCCACCGGCTGGTGCCGGGCTTCGTGTTGCAGGGTGGCGGCTTCCGCTTCAACAACAATCAGGTTCAGGCGATTCGGCAGGATGCCGCTGTACCCAATGAGTTCCGGGTTTCGAACACGCGCGGCACCCTGGCCATGGCACGCATTGGCGGCCAGCCGAACAGCGCGACCAATCAGTTCTTCTTCAACCTTCGGAATAACTCCCTTGAGAACAACGATAGCGGAACCAACTTAGACGCAGTCGATGGCGGCTTTACGGTCTTTGCGCGCGTGGCGAATCAGGCAAGTTTGGCGACAATGGACCGGATCGCGAGCCTGCAGCTTGCGGGCGCCGGGGCGGCACAGCCGGATGCACCGCTGCTGGCCGGCCAAACTTCGTTTAACAACGAGTCCGTCATCCGGATCACCGGCTTCGTCCAGACGAACCTCCCGGCGATCACGAACATCATTGCGCCGAGCGGCTTTGGCGGGCTGGCGCAGGCCGCCCCGGGCGGCTGGCTGGAGATCTACGGCAGCGGTCTCGGCGGCGCGGGGCGCGGCTGGACGCAGGCGGACTTTGACGCGAACAATGGGCTGGCGCCCTCCGTGCTGGACGAAACGAGCGTGACCGTGGCCGATGTGCCCGCGTTCGTTTCCTATGCCAGCAACAATCAGGTGAACGTGCAGGTTCCGACCGGTGCGGGCGTGCCGCAATCGGGCGCGGCGCGCGTGGTGGTGAGCTACAAGGGCGTCACCAGCGCTTCCGGATTTGTGCAGATCCGGCCCACGGCGCCGGGCTTGCTTGCCGTTCCCCAATTCAATGTCAATGGCCGCCAGTATGTGACGGCGCTGCGCGGAGACAACACGTTCATCACGAACGGACAGATCGCCGGCATCCCGGGACGGCCTGCGGCGCCGGGCGAGACGATTGTGCTCTACGGCGTGGGATTCGGTTCGGTGTCGCCCCTGGGTACGGTGATCGGGGGACGTCCGGCACCGGCCGGAACCAGCCTGAACAATCCGGTGACGTTCCGCTTCGGCGAATCGACGACGGCCATTCGTCCCGCTTTCGCCGGGCTGGTGGCGGGCGCGATCGGCCTGTACCAGTTCAACGTGACGCTGCCGGCGGATCTGCCCTCCGGTGATGTGCAGTTGACGACGCTGATCAACAACACGGCGACGGCCCAGCAGTTGTGGCTGCCGGTGCAGCGTCCGTAGCACTAGCGTACGGAAGCGACATCGGTACGGGCGAGATTGCTGCCTTTGTAAAGAAGCGGCTCGCCCGACCATTGGCTGAGCGCATAGGAGACACAGTCACCGTAGTTGAGGCAGGCCTCGTGGCGACCCTTGCCGAACAGGGTGAACGCGCGCCTGGCGATACTGAGTTGCGCGGCGTCAAGCGGGACGACTTCCATCCTTGCGCGGCTCAGGAACTCGTCCAGCGCCCTCGACGCGGGCTTTCCCCGGCTCCCCTCCAACACGAGACTGACTTCCAGGACCGATGCCGCGGAAATCAGGCGGCGATGCGCGTGCGCGATCAAGCCCGCGAACTCTTCGTCTTCCGGTTCGCTCCGCAGGATGGCCAGAACGGCCGATCGGTCGATCGTCACCGCGCCGGTTCCTCAGAACCGAGGATGCCGCCACCGGGCAGATTCGAAACGATCGGCAGTTCCCCGCAACGGCGCCCAATTTCCAGCAGTTCGTCGGCGAGCGTGCGACCACCCCGCTCCCGCAGGATCGTCTGGTAGCGCTCCTCGAGCGAACGGTGCACGGTGTCGGTTAACGATTCACCGGTCAGACGGCTCAACTGGCGAAGGAGGGTTTCGGTTTCGGCGTTCTTGATGCTGATCGGCATTCTACCTTGGTAGAACTCTATCATGAAAGGTAGATGACCCCACGCTGACACCGTTCAGCCCGTCATTCGACCGTTAACGGAGAGAAATGAACCGTCGAATGCACTCTTCTGGCCATTGCCTAGGTACTGGGCTAAGGTGATGATGACAAACGCTGTCATCCGTCTGGGAGATCCAGGAGAAACATGCATAAGCCGATCAAGTACGTAGAGAAAGCGGCCACCACCGTCGCGGCGGGCCTTTGGCAGGTCTTCGACCGTGTGAACCGGATCAATCCGAACCCTTCGTTCACCCCGAAGTGGTCGGATAAGCCGCTGCTCAAGTCGTACCAGAAGTCGAAGCCGCCCCTGGGCTGGCCTCGCACCACCGATTCTCTGTGCCCGAAGTGCGTGCCGGAGGCGCGGAACAAGATCCTGAACGGCGAACTGCCGGTGGACATTCTGCGCAACGAGAAGGTGGGCGAGATCAAGGCGCAGATCATCGAGCGCGACGGCAAGATCCTGATGGTGAAGGAGTGCCCGGTCCACGGCAAGTTCGAGGACGTGATGGCGATCGACCCGGCGTTCTTCGCGCACCTGGAACGCGTGTTCCCGGGACGCGACATTCGCGCGCACAACGACGAGGACCTGCACAACCATGGATCGTCGACGATCAAGCACGGCCGCGGCTCGGTGCTGACGATCGATCTGACGAATCGCTGCAACATGATGTGCGATCCGTGCTTCATGGACGCCAATCAGGTGGGCTTCGTCCATGAGTTGACGTGGGACGACATCAAGACGCTGCTCGACAACGCGATTTCCATTAAGCCGCGGCGCCAGATGTCGGTTCAGTTCTCCGGCGGCGAGCCGACTCTGTCCCC
>CAYNDS010000014.1:0-20460 GCA_964395885.1 uncultured Solibacteraceae bacterium
ACGTCGACCACGGCAAGACCACGCTCGTCGACGCGATGCTGAAGCAGAGCGGCATCTTCCGCGCCAACGAGGCCGTCGCCGACCGCGTCATGGACTCCAATGAACTGGAGCGGGAACGCGGCATCACCATCCTGGCCAAAATCACCGGCGTCCACTATCAGGGCTCGAAGATCAACATCGTCGACACTCCCGGCCACTCCGACTTCGGCGGCGAGGTGGAGCGCGCCCTCAAAATCGTCGATGGCGTCATGCTGCTCGTCGACGCCAGCGAAGGTCCGCTGCCGCAGACGCGCTACGTGCTGATGAAGGCCCTGGAGGCGCGCCTGACGCCCATCGTCGTCATCAACAAGATCGACCGTGCCGATGCGCGCGCGCAGGAGGTGTTGAACGAGGTCTACGACCTGTTTATCGACCTGGACGCAACCGAGGATCAACTGGAGTTCCCGGTCATCTATGCCATTGCCAAGACCGGCATCGCCAAGACCTCACTCGACGACCCCTCCGAGGATCTGCGGCCCTTGTTTGACGCCATCATCAGCCACATCCAGCCGCCGAAGGGCGACCCGGAGGAAGTGCTGCAACTCCTCGTGGCGAACCTCGACTACTCGGACTATCTGGGCCGCCTGGCCATCGGACGCGTCTTCAATGGGACGCTGAAGCACGGCGACGAGGTGGCCATCGCCAAGATCGACGGCGGGCTGCAGAAAACGCGCATCACCAAGCTCTATTCGTTTGAAGGGCTGAAGCGCATCGACGAGACCGTCGTCCAGGCCGGCGACATCGTGGCCATCGCCGGTGTCGAAGGGATCACCATCGGCGACACGGTGACCGGCGCCGAGAACCCGAAGCCTCTGCCCCGCATCCAGATCGACGAGCCGACGATCGCCATGACGTTCAGCGTCAACAACTCGCCGTTTGCCGGGCGGGAAGGCCAGTACGTCACCTCGCGCAATCTCAGGGACCGGCTCGACAAGGAACTCCTCACCAACGTCTCGATCAAGGTGGAGGAAGCCGGTGGTCCGGACGCCTTCAAGGTGATGGGCCGCGGGGAACTGCAACTGGCCATTCTGATCGAAATGATGCGCCGCGAAGGCTACGAATTGCAGGTGGGCAAGCCGGAAATCCTGACGCGCACCATCGACGGCAAGCTGCATGAGCCCCTGGAGTTACTGGTCATCGACGTCAACGAGCAGTTCGTCGGCGTGGTCATCGAGAAGATGGGTCAGCGCAAGGGCAAGATGACGAAGATGATCAATCACGGGTCGGGCCGCGTGCGCCTGGAGTTCCACGTCCCCTCCCGCGGCTTGATCGGCCTGCGCAGTGAGATCCTCACCGACACGCGCGGGACGGCGATCATGAACTCGCTGTTCCACGGCTACATCGAATGGCAGGGGGACATTGCCTTCCGGCCCACCGGATCGCTGGTTTCGGACCGTTCCGGCGTCGCCACCAGCTACGCGATGTTTGCCCTGCAGGAGCGCGGCGAGCTCTTCATTGAGCCGGGCACGGAAGTCTTCGAAGGGATGATCGTCGGCGAAAACGCCAAGGATCAGGACCTGAACGTGAACATCGTCAAGGAAAAGAAGCTGACCAACATGCGTGCTTCCTCCGCCGACGAAGCGATCCGCCTGGTTCCACCCAAGCTGCTGAACCTGGAACTGGCGCTCGAGTTCATCAACGAAGACGAGCTGGTGGAAGTCACTCCGAAGTCGATCCGCCTGCGCAAGAAGATCCTCCGCGCGGCGCTGCGTTAAGCCGACAGCTCGCCGAAGCTGAGCTGGAAGTTGTCGCCCAGGTACACGCGGCGCACCTCCGGGTCGCGCTGCAGTGCCTGCGGGGTTCCGGACCGGAAGATCTTGCCGTTGGCGATGATGTAGGCCCGGTCCGTCACGGCCAGGGTCTCGCGCACGTTGTGATCCGTCACCAGAATGCCGATGCCAGAACGCTTCAGCTCCGAAATGATGTGCTGCAACTCGATCACCTGAATTGGGTCGATGCCGGAGAACGGCTCGTCGAGAAGCAGAAAGCTCGGGCCGATCACCAGCGAACGGGCGATCTCGACCCGCCGCCGCTCGCCGCCGGACAGCATGTAGCCCTTGCTGCGCCGCACCTGTTCCAGCCCCAGTTGCTCGATCAAGCGGTTCATACGTTCGCGCCGCTCGCGCGAGGTGAGGGGCAGCGTCTCCAGGATCGCCATCAGGTTGTCCTCAACGCTCAGCTTGCGGAACACGGAGGCTTCCTGCGGCAGGTAGCTGATGCCCTGTCGCGCGCGCAAGTACATCGGCAGCGGCGTGACGTCCTCATCATCCAGCAGGACGCGGCCGGAATCAGGCCCGATCAGGCCGACAATCATGTAGAAGGACGTGGTCTTGCCGGCGCCGTTCGGGCCCAGCAGGCCCACCACCTCGCCCTGCTGCACCTGTACGGAGACGCCATCCACCACTCGCCGCCCGGAGTAGGCCTTCGATAACTCGACGGTCTTCAGCGTCTTCGTGGCCGCAACGGGCCGCGCGATCACTTCTTCCTCCGCAAACTGCTCACCGCAGGGCGGCTCTCCGCGCCATCGACCACCAGCTTATCGGCGTTCCCGGTCCAGGTCAATTTCCGGCCTCGGGTCACCTGCGGCCGCAGCCCGGGCTGCGTCTCGGTCAGCTGGGCCTGCGCGCCCTCCAGGATCACGCGATTGTCACCCGCGTAGTAGTCTCCCGTTTCTCCGATGCCGGTGCGACCGCGGGCCCCGTCGGTCTGGACAATCTCCACCGCGCCTTCGGCAAAGGCACGGTCGATGCCGCTGTCGGGAAGCGTCGCCCCGGTCTCCTCGCTCGCCTGCGACAGGTACGCGCGCAGCCGCTGCGACCGCACTTTCAACTGCGGACGGGTCATCAAGACCTTGCCTTCATAGAAAGCGACCTTGTCACTTTCCAGGTACCGCATCGCGGCAGCTTCGACGACCGTCATCTGACCCTGATTGGCTATGCGGTTGACGATGCCGCCTCCCGCCGACAGTACCCGCGTGCGCCGGTCGATGTCGATCCAGGCGCCGGATAAGCGGCTCTCACCCTGCCAGAGCACAGCGTCTCCCTCGTACCGGATCTTCAGGTTCCGATCGGCCGTGGTCATCCGCGCCGCGGTGGCTCGAATGCGATTGTCGCCGCCGCCGGGCGCCGGTGCCCCCCCTCGAGACTCCGCCTCGCGCACCGTACGCACGTTGCCGGTCGCGGTCATGGCGCCCGTGTTCTGCTCCATCTGGATCCGGTCGGCATCCGTCGACCCGGTCAGGTCCCAGATTCGCGCCGCGCCCGTCAGCTCCATCCGGTTCGTCGCCTGCACCAGCACGGCGCGCTCCGCCTTCGCCTGGCGCTCTCCCTGCTGGTAGCGGAAGTTGTCCCACTGCTCGATGCGGGTCAGGTCGCCCGTCTTGGGTTCAAAGTCGGCGGCCATGTTCTCGCTGGCGGTCACCTGTGCCGGCTGTTGGGTGCGCGCGTCACCCTCCGTCCGCGTGGTGACCTTCACGGCACGAAAAGACTGAATCACATTCTCCGCGCCATAGGACATCGCCATCCGCTCCGCCTCCAGATGCCGTTTCCGCAATCCGGGACGATTCGGCAAAAAGTCCAGCGTGCCCGGCGAATGCGTCACCAGACGGTCAATTTCGCGACCGCCGGTCTTCATCTTCACTTCCAGCACGTCTGCCTTCACGATCCGCGTGTCCGGCGTCGGTACACCTTTGCGCTCCACCGGGTGGGATTCGGCCGTGGCGGAGCCATTCGCCGTCGCCTGCGTCAGGACACTGTCGCCCTTGTCGCCTGCGGCAAACTTCAGGTCCAGCACACGGCTGCGCACCAAGGTCCTCGAAATGTCGGAATAGCTCGCCACGCGCGCGTTTCCCTGGCCCTGAACGTTGTCCATCTCCCCGCGCTCGCGAAAGAGCAGGCGCAGTTGGTCGGCGCCGAACTCCACCTTGCGCGATGCCTGCTGGTCCACACCGCTGGCCGCGGCTGTTTCCACCAGCCGGATCTCGCCGTTGTCCACGAAGACCGTGGTGGCGCCCCCATTCATCGTCAACCCCCCGCGGGTGAACCTCGCCGTCGGCTTCAGGAAGACCTGCTGATCGTTCTCGCGGTACAGCAGCTCGCCGGCTTCAATCCGCATCGGCGCCGCCTTCGGGTTGGCACCGCGCCAGATCAGATGGACTTTCCGGTTCAGGTTCAACTCGCGCAGTTGAGGGTCGTAGGAGGCCCCCTCGGCCTCGCCCTCGCCGACATTCAGCGTGAACGTCGCTCGACGTTGCGTCTCGGCCTTGCCGGTCTTGCTGTCAAACGAAACGCCGGACGACTTGATCTTCAGCAGCTTTGCCGGCGGTGAGGCGTCTTCCGGGATCCCCAATTCAATCTCCACTTCGCCCTCGGAGTAGAGCTTTCCTTCCGCCGGCGTGAAGCGCGCCTGTCCGCTCGTCACGCGGTCAAACGTGGTGGTGCCGGATTTCGAGGTGTGGAAAATTTTGAGCTCGACACCCGTCAGCTCGATCGAGGGAGGTTGTTTGACCTGAGTGAAACTCGCCGCCTTGATCTCGACCACCGGGCGGCCCTTGTCCGAATAGGCCCACTCCCAGTTGGAGGCGGCGGCGTTCAGGGCGGTGGAAATCGGCTCCGGCGGCTTGGGTGCGGCGTCCCGCTGCGCTTGCCGGGTGGAGGAAAAGGTCCAGGCGATCCCGGCGAGAATCACAGCCGCGGCTACAGCAAGTAACGGCCCCCACCGGCGCATCAGCATTCGCAGTATAGCAGTTTCCTGCCAGTCACAACTTTGTCGATGGCTTTTCTCCCCTGCAATCAATCACTTACTGATCCAGCGGCGGCAACTGCGACACGCCCGGCTCTAGCCTGCTGATGCCGAAGCGGTTCGACACCGCAATCGAGCAAAAGGAGCTGGAACCATGCCGGACTTCGTGCCGATCCTCCCCCCGCCCGTGGGCTTCTAGGTAGTTCCGCCCGAGCTATCCGCAGATGCACCCCCGCAATTGCGACGTATGGCGATGACGGCGAAGTTCGCCACAAAGTGGCGCTTAAGATTTTTTAATCGCACTGCTGCGCGATTCTCTTTGCTATACTGCCGGTGGTACTACCAGAACGTGTGGTATCACCGGAACGCCTGTTACCGCGAGCCTGACTTTCCACAAAAACAGGCCATCTTTTGCACAGTTTTTTCAGTGTTCGCGTGGTGATCCTCACCGTGCTTTGCATGGCGATGTCGGGATCGCGCCTGGAAACGCGAGCTGCTGGCGGAACCGGTGATCCTTCCGCCCGCAAGAATCTCCCTCCCTACGCCCATCTCTACAACCAAGGGCTGCGCCTCATTCAGGAGAGGCAGTACCAGCAGGCGATTGCGCTGCTGGAGCAGAGTGCTGCGGGGGCGGCGCAAGCCAAGGATGCTCGTCTGGAAGCGCTCAGCGCCGCCGGACGCGCTTCGGCCTACCTGTTCCTGCCCGATAATCGCAAAGCGCTGCAGAGCTTTCTGCGCGTCCGCCGCCTGGCCCAGGACAACCGGCTGCGCGACATCGAAGCGCTGGCCGATGCCAATATCTCGCTCGTCTACGGCAGAATGGGCGCCCTGCAGGAGGCGGGGGCCAGCCTTCGCAAGCTTCTCGATGGGCAGTTGAACCAGTCTTCCGAAGCCCGCGTGGCGCTGCTGCTGAATCTCGGTCTGACCGAGATGGGTCTGGGCAACTATGCGGAGGCAGGCCGAATCTACGCCCGCGCCGCCGCCGTGGCTGACGCCAGTGGCCATCGAGCCCTGTTGGCGAGGACTCTGGACCGCTGGGGCGATCTGGGTCTTCTCGAAGGCGACGTCGCGAAGGCCGAGCAATTGCTGCTCGAGGCCTATCGCGTACGACTCTCGCTGGGTCCGGGCAAACTGCACGAATCGATCCCATTCCTTGGACTTTTGCGCGCCGCACAGAATCGCCCTGCCGAAGCGCTGCCGCTGCTGAATCGCGCGCTTTCGGCTGCGGAACGCTCCGACCTGCCCGTGCAAACGCTGCTTCGCGTCCGAGCCGAGTGTGAGATGGCAACCGGACAGCCGGACCGGGCCCTCGACAGCCTGCGCCTCGCGCTGCGCTCCATCCGCCAACAGAGAACCGCGACCGTGCCGTCCACCGTTCTGCGGGCGCGCTGGGAAGCAAACGACGATGCCGTGCGCCGAACGTTCCTGCGCCTGGTCACGGCCCGTGAAGGTGCCATTGGCGCGGATGTGGCTTCCGAGACCTTGCGCGTGGTCGAAGAGAGCCGGCAGGCGGCACTCGAGACCTCCTCAGGCACCGGCTCAGCCGATTATTTTGACAAGATCGCCCAGCGGGAGCGCGCTGAGGCCGAGTACCTGGCGCATCCCACGCCGGCTGCCGCCTCTGCGTTGCAGTTTCTGGACCGGGAACTGACCAACCTCGAATTGGGCAGCGCGCTCGACCGTCGCGCGGCGCGCACCGCACCGCTCGCCAATCCGATTGAGTTGACACAAGCCGGCTCGGCCGTGTTTCGTTTTCATCTCGATGAGCCGTACTCGCTGCGGTGGGAGATCTCCTCGGCCGGGCTCCGGCTCACCCGCCTTGCCGGGCGCGCCGCGATTCTTGACCTGGCTGCGGCGTTTCGGCGCGACGTAATAGGCGGAAAGAGCTATTCTTCGGCCGGCAAAGAGCTATACACCAAACTTTTTGGAGAAATATCTTCCGCTGCTCGCACTGCCCCTTATTGGCAGTTGGTGCTGGATGACGGTCTTTTCGAGACGCCGCTCAGCGCCTTGACGTCACCGGACGGGGAGTTCCTGATGCAGCGGCACGCGGTGGAAATGGCGTTAGCAGTCCCGACGCAAATCCGGCGCAACCGCGCCGAGGGCAGCCGTTTTGTCGGCGTGGCCGACCCTATCTAC
This sequence comes from uncultured Solibacteraceae bacterium, assembly GCA_964395885.1. Taxonomy (GTDB): domain Bacteria; phylum Acidobacteriota; class Terriglobia; order Bryobacterales; family Bryobacteraceae; genus JAPKYZ01. The sequence goes on from CAYNDS010000014.1 coordinate 6,919, forward strand.
AACGGTGCCGACGGACGTCTCCCGAGGCGGCTAAAGGCGGAACTGCCGCTGCCGCGCCTGGTGTCGAGTGTGACGGAGGTCGCGCGGGGCGCCCAAGCCGCTCGTCTGGAGCCGACGCTGTTGGCCGGCAACGACGCGACGCGGACTGCATTGCGCCAGGCACTGTCTCAACCGGCGGCCGTGCTTCACTTTGCCACCCACGTCGTGCGCTCTCGCGCGGACGAGAACCGGGCGCTGATCGCGCTCAGTCTTGATGATCAGCAGGGTCGTGCCGCGCTTCTCGGCAGTGAGGAGATTGAGGCGTGGCGTCCCCGGGTCGGCCTTGTTGTGCTGAGCGGCTGCGCCTCGGGCGGCGGAGAGCGGATCGCAGGGGCGGGGTTGATGGGGCTGGCCCGTTCCTGGCTGCTGGCCGGTGCCGATGGGGTTGCCGCCTCCTACTGGCCGACGCCGGATGATACCGGTGAGATTTTCGACGCGTTCTACCAGCGCTACGCCCCGTCGGAGCCGTCGAGTGCCGCCCTGGCGCTCCGAGAGGCGCAGCGGGCAATGGCGCACAGCGGCACTTGGCGCAGTGCGCCGCGGTATTGGGCCTCGTTCTTTGTTTTGACGAAAGGTTAGGTTTCTCCATGCTTGCCGCCACGAGAATGGTTCGCGAATCCGCCGCCACGGAGACCACGAAGGAGCGAAAACCGCCTCAGATGGAGCACACACTCGGCATCACGCCACCACTCGAAGCGGATCGGGAGTCCACCGCACCCGCTCCGACAGAACAGGAACGGCAATGGGGAGAGCTCGTTCGCCGTATCCAACAAGGGGAAGAGCGCGCGGTCGAGGAGCTGTACCATCTCTTCTCCAAGGGAATCCGGTACTACCTGTGCCGCCAATTGGGCGCGCAGGAGTTGGACGACAAGGTCCACGACACGTTCCTCATTGTCTTGCAGGCCATTCGGAGGGGTGAAATTCGGGAGCCGGAACGCCTGATGGGCTTCGTCCGGACGGTTGTCCGGCGCCAGGTGGCGGCCTACATCGGGCACGCCGTCCAAAGCCGCAAAGAATACACCGATCTCGATGCAGGGTCCCGCGTGGCCGATGAGCAGGCCAGCCCGGAGCAGACGGCGATTGTCCAGCAATCGGTGGAGATCATGAAGACGGTTCTGCGCGGCGTTTCCGACCGGGACCGCGAGATCCTCACCCGCTTTTACCTTCAGGAGCAGAGCCAGGAACGGATCTGCGCCGACATGAATCTGACGGATACGCAGTTCCGCTTGCTGAAGTCGCGCGCGAAAGCCCGGTTCGGCGAGTTAGGAAAGCGGCGCGTCGATCGCACCAAAGCTTCGGAAATTCCCGTGAGAGGAAAATCCGCCTCCGCCCACTAACTGGTCAACGGCGCCTGAGGTCTTCCCTCAAAGCGCAAGACAGTTGTCACGGAGAGCCTCATGAAGTATCAGACCAACAACGGAGGGCATCCTTCGGAGGATGCGCTCGAGTTGTTTTGCCTCAACCGCCTGGGTGAGCGCGAAGCCGCGCCCATCGAGGAACACCTTTTGTTCTGCGAGCCTTGTCAGCAGAGAGCCGCCGAACTTGACCGATTTCTTTTCGCAGCCAAACAAGCAGCACTCGAACTCCGGCAGGAGCAGCGCTATCAACTGCAGCCGTCCGAGCCGTGGTGGAAGGCCTGGCTGCGTCCTCGCTTTGCTGTGCCAGCCTTCGGCGGCGCCTTCGCCCTGGCGATGGCCTTTCTGACCGTCGGCCCCCACCTCCGTCCCGACGCGGAGCCGCAGAGCCTGACTCTCGGTGCGTTTCGCGGGGAGGAGCTGGCGCCGGCTGCACGGGCAGGTGTGCCGGTCACCCTGACGTTGGATCTGAAGGGCGCTCCGACTGAGAACTGCTGCCTGCTCGAACTGGTCGATGAGACCGGGCAAGCCGTGGCGCAGGGCAGCGGCGAAGTGTCCGGTGGAGCCACCCATTGGACGGTCAAGCCGCTTTCCCAGGGCCAGTACTTCGTCCGCGTTTATGGGCGGGACAAGCAGCTTCGCCGCGAAGTGGCTCTTTCCGTCCGTTAAGGGGTGCCTTCCGGGCCAAGCCAGTTCGTCGAAACTGCAGGCGAACTGGCCAGCGTCCGCTTCCTTTTAGTGTGAGAACGCCGCCGCCGAACCGATCCCGGCCTGTTGCAGCGAGTTCTGCATGTTTGCCAACGGCGCCTTATGAATCTGGGACACGCGGCTTTCATTGATGCCCAGCACGCCGCCGATCTCCTTCATGGTCATGTCCTTCACGTAGTAGAGCTTGACGACGGTCTGATACCGAGCCGGAAGCTTCGCGATGGCGCCGGCAAGCCGTGTCCGCAACTGCTCTTCGCCGCACACCCGGTCCGGGTGAAGGCGGGGACTGGCTGGGAAATCGGGCGCCGGCATATCGTCGTCCTGATGCCGCGCTGAACTGGAAAACAGCCCCACCGAGCGCATTTCCATCGACATCTTCCTCCAGCGCGACACGGGGATGTTCATCCGCTCCGCCACTTCCTCTTCCGTCGGCTGCCGATGCAGTTCGCCCGCCAGGTCGCGAATGATCGACTCCACCTGCTTGTAGCGCCGCCGCAGGTCGCGAGACGCCCAGTCCATCTGCCGCAAGCTGTCCAGGATGGCGCCCTTGATCCGGTGCTTGGCGTAGGCCGAGAAAGCGACCTTCTTGTCGAGGTCGAACTTCATTGCCGCGTCCATCAGCCCCATCATGCCGGCATGAATCAGGTCGTCAAGATCGACATACACCGGCAAGCCTTCATGCACACGGATCGCGATTGCCCGTACCAGGGGCAAGTGCTCCAGCACCACGGCGTCGCGCCGCGCATAATTGGGCGACGGCGGCGCATCAGTGGGCTTGGTGGGGATCTTTGCGAGAGCAGCTTTGGCGGCCATGCAAACGGAAAGGCACGGCGTGGACCATACGACACAATCCTGCCAAGTTGCTCAAAACTCGCCACTTCTACAGCGAATACCCTAGAATCTCGTGTTGCAGTCTGAGAAATCGATCAGCTTGAGACGCGAACCGTGTCGCAACTTGAGACGCTAGGCGCGGGGGTGCGCCTTGTCGTAGACGGCCATCAAGTCGGCGAGTGAAACCTGCGTGTAGCGCTGTGTTGTCGAGAGCCGCGCGTGACCCAGCAGTTCCTGGATGGAGCGCAGGTCCGCCCCGGCCGCCAGCAGATGCGTGGCGAAGGCGTGGCGCAAGGTGTGCGGGTGAATCGAGCTGTCCTGGGCCAGAAACCGCGCGTACAGGCTGACGATGGCGCGCGCGGACCGTTCCCGGAGAGGCAGCCGCCGGTCACTCAGCAGAAACGCATCGCTGGCGGCAGCCGGGCGGACGTCCAGGTAGCGCCGTACGGCGGCGGCGGCACGCTCCGGCAGCGGAACCTGCCGTTCCTTATTGCCCTTCCCCTTGACGCGAATCCAGCCCTCGGCCAGGTCGAGATCAGAGAGCCGCAGCCCGCAGAGTTCGCTCACGCGAAGTCCGCAGCCATAGAGCAGTTCGAAGAGCGCCAGATCGCGCTCCGGGAACTTGCGCTCGAGCGGGTTCTGCTCGACTCCGTCGACCAGGCGGTTGGTGACCTCCTCCGCGGGCACGCGCGGCAGGCGTTTCGGGGCGCGGGGCGTCCGCAACAGGCGCGCCGGGTTGCGTTCGACGGCGCCGCGCCGCACCAGAAGCTGAAAGAAGGCGCGGAGGGCGGCAACTTTGCGGCGCACGGAGACGGGGTCGAGACCGCGCTCAAACAGGTCGGCGAGCCACTCGCGCAGCAGCAGCAGGTCGACGTCTTGCGGTTCGGGAAGCTCGGCGCGCCCGGCAAACTCGAGAAACTGTGCCAGATCGATGCCGTAGTTGCGAATCGTGTGCGGCGAAGCGCCTTCGCGGCGCCGTTCGGCGAGAAACTCGTCAACCCACCGGCTGAGCGACGTGCGCATCCAGTGCCTCCAGCGCCCGCCGGCAGACCTCGGCATGACGAGCTTTCTTGTCCCTGGCGAAGCCTTCGACTTTGGGCAGCAGGTCAAAGGTGATGTTGGCCGGCTGGTAGTGCTTCGGGTCGGCGTGCGACACGTAGTGGCACAACGATCCGATTGCCGTTTCGCGCGGAAGCGTCGTGCCGGTGACGATATGATGCGCTGCGGCAAAGCCGGTGGCGATCGATTCCACGTAGCCTTCGACACCGCAGACCTGCCCGGCGAAATAGAGGCGCGGATCGGATTTCAGGCGCAGCGCACGGTCCAGCAACTCCGGCCCGTTGATGTACGTGTTGCGGTGAATCTGGCCGTAGCGGTGGAACTCCGCCTGTTCGAGGCCGGGAATCAGCCGGAAGATGCGCTGCTGCTCGCCGAAGCGCAGGTGATTTTGGAAACCAACCAGGTTATAGCTGTCGGCGCGGACGTTCTCCTGGCGCAACTGCACCACCGCCCAGGGACGGCGTCCCGTGCGCGGATCGGTCAATCCCATCGGCTTCATTGGGCCGAAGCGCAGGGTCTGTGGTCCGCGCCGCGCGAGTTCTTCGATGGGCAGGCAGGCTTCAAAGAACGGACAGGCGGGGCTGTCCTCGGGGATATGCGCGGGAACGCTTTCGCCGGCCAGGAGGGCGGCGACGAACTGATCGTATTCCTGCTTGTTCAGCGGACAATTCAGGTAGTCGTCGGTGCCATCAAGCGATTTGCCGTAACGAGAGGCGGCGAACGCAATGTCGCGATTGACCGTCGAGGCGTCGACAATGGGCGAAATCGCGTCGTAGAAGAAGAGCCGCGAGGCGCCCGTCCGCTGCCCAATATCCTGTGCCAGAGCGTCACTGGTCAACGGACCGGTGGCGATGACCACGCGACCCGAGGGCGGCATCGCCCGGGCTTCCTCGCGGCGGATTGCGATGCGCGGATGCGCAGAGATGCTCTCGCTGACGCGCGCGGCAAAGCGCTGCCGGTCGACGGTGAGCGCATGCCCGGCGGGAACACGCGTCTCGGCGGCGACGCGCAGCAGCAGGGAGCCCATCCGGCGCAGTTCCTGCTTCAGCAGCCAGGGCGCGGTCGATTCCGATTCGCTCTTGAGGCTGTTGGAGCAGACGAGTTCCGCCAGATCCCCGGTCTTGTGCGCGGGCGTCCATTGGCGCGGGCGCATCTCCCAGAGCTCGACGCGGAAGCCGGCTTCGGCCAACTGCCAAGCCGCCTCACAGCCGGCCAAGCCTCCCCCCAGGACTGTTATCGTTTCCACCACAGATGAGACGAGTTTAGCGAGCCCCCGCCCACTGCAGCAGCCGGACCACCGGGCGGAGGCGGCGGTTTCCTTCGAGCAGGTGCACGGGGACCAGACCAGCCCGGAGCGCCAGCGGCAGATAGACCGCCGCAAACACGGCCGAGGCGAGCAGCAGCCGCAGCACCGGCGCCTGATCCGGAACCGCCCACCGATACGCCTGTGTCAGCACAGCTGCCGCTGCCGAGATCGTCAGCGCAAGCGGGACGGCGCGGCCTTCGCGCCATTCCGCGCGACGCGGCTGCAGCAGCCGGACCAGCAGGTGGGCCAGGTAGAGGCGCTCCAGAAACTGGATCAGCAGCATCAGTCCGATCGCGCCGATCATGCCGAAGCGGTCGAGAGACAAGGGCAGGAGGGCAAACATGGCCACCACCAGCCCGACGCGCACCACCAGCGAGGGTGTGTAGGTCTGCTGGTAGGCACGCAGCGCCGGGTCCATGATGGGGATGCTCATCAGAAGCATCACCAGATTGAGGCGGAAGATCGGCACGCTGTCCAGGTAGCGCTCCGTGAACATCAGCCGGATCAGATCCGGCGCGACCGTGATCGAAAGAAAGAAGGCCGGGGCATAAAACAGCGCCACGCGGCTGCTGCCGACCAGCAGAAGCCGCACGACTTCGGCACGGTCGTTGGCCTGCTCCAGCTCACAGACGCGCCGGATGAGCGGGCTGGTGATGGCGTCCCGCAACAGGTTTACCAAGGGAAGCTGAAACACGCCGATCGAGTAGACCGCGTACTGCACCGGGCCAAACCGGCGCGAGACGAAGAAGCCGTGCGCTTCCGTCTGCAGGAAGTAGAGCCAGGAGCGCAGGCCGTTCGGCAAAGCGTTCCGGACCTGATCGCCGAACAGTCTCCAGTCCGGGCGCCGCAGCACGCCGCCAAAGCGATGCTCCGCGTACCAGAGGAGAATGCCGAACTGGATCGCAGCGTGAATCGCACCCGCGGCCAGAATGGCCTCGAAGCGGCCGCCCGAAACATAGGCCGCGCTCAGTGCGAAGGCTCCCTTGCTGATCTGCGCGCCGATGATGAACACCGTCGAGTACTTCACATCGGCCGCGGCGGTGGCGATGGTTTCCAGGAAGCTGGCTCCGATCGTCAGCGCCGTCACCAGCCCGACCAGCGCCGCATGGGCGACCAGTTGCTCGCTGCCCACCAGCCAGCGCACCAGGCCCGGGAAGGCCGCCAGCACTCCGCCGCCGAGAATGCCGACGGCCACATAGAACAGCACGACGTTCTGGATGACGGCGCCCGGACGGTCCGCCATCCGGGGCAGAAAGTAGTACGCGCTGAAGGAAAACGACATCGGCAGCATGTTGGTTGCGGTCTGCACGATGAGAAAGGACTGCCGGTAGAGGCCCAGGCTCTCCGGCGACAGCAGCCGGACCATCAGCAGCGGAAGGAAGATGCTGAACGCGAAGCCGACCACGCGCGCAATCGCCAGCCACGCCACTTGGCTGGTGAGGGACGGTGGAGCCGGTGCGGTCGGCGTACCGGTGTCGGAAGCAGCCAAGCGCTACCTACTCCCGGCGATCCCGAAACCGGTTGCGGAGGCCCTGCCAGCACGTAAAGTACTCCTGCTGAAGAATGCGGGTCTCCAGGGCAAAGCGGGTGGGCCGGACAATCCAGCGGGTTTCGAACATGAAAGCAAGCGTGTCCCCGATGTAGCGTGGCTCCAGCGCGGCGGCTGTCGCCCTTTCAAACGTATCGGCGTCCGGGCCGTGTCCCGACATGCAATTGTGCAGGCTGGCGCCGCCGGGGAGAAATCCTTCGGCCTTGGCGTCGTACTCGCCGCGGATCAACCCCATGAACTCGTTCATCACGTTGCGATGGAACCACGGCGGGCGGAACGTGTGCTCGGCGACCATCCAGCGGGGCGGAAACAGAACGAAATCGACGTTGGCCGTGCCCGGGATCTCCGACGGTGAGCTCAGCACGGTGAAGATGGACGGGTCCGGATGATCGAAACTGACCGTGTTGATCGTGTTGAACCGGGCCAGATCGTACTGATAGGGGGCATAGTTGCCGTGCCAGCCCACGACATCAAGCGGCGAATGGTCGATGCGCGCCTCCCAGAGCCGGTTCAGGAACTTGGCCACGATCCGGAAATCGCCGTCGCGATCTTCAAACTCGGCCACGGGCGTCAGAAAGTCGCGCGGGTTGGCGAGTCCATTGGCGCCGATGGGACCGAGGTCCGGCAGACGCAGCGCCGCACCGTAGTTTTCCAGCACGTAGCCCCGGGCTGCACCGTCCGGCAGCGCGACGCGAAACTTGATGCCGCGCGGGACAACGCCAATGTGTCCGGGCGCCAGGTCCAGCAGGCCTAACTCTGTTGCCACCTCGATGCGACCCTGCTGCGGTACCAGCAGCAGCTCGCCGTCAGCGCTATAGAAGAAGCGGTCCATCGAGCGGTTGGCCGCGTACAAATGAATAGCCACGCCGGACTGTTGCGCCGCATCGCCGCAGCCGCCGTAGGTGACCAGGCCCGCTAACCAGTCCGTCGGCGCTTCGGGTAAAGGAAGAGGGTCCCAACGCAGCTGATTCGGAGGAGTGGGCGCTTCCTCGAAGGGTCCGCCGCGGACTCGTCCGGAGTCGATCGGCTGAAACGGTTCATGCGTCACCGAGGGCCGAATGCGATAGGCCCAACTCCGCCGGTTGGCCGTCCGCGGCGCCGTGAAGGCCGTTCCGGAAAGCTGCTCGGCGTAGAGACCTAGCGGATGGCGTTGCGGAGAGTTCTGCCCGTCAGGCAGTGCACCGGGCACCGCTTCAGTGGCGAACTCATTCCCGAAGCCAGACTGATAGCGGCGTTCCACGTCCGTCTACCAGTATCGCAAGCAGGGGTTAGCTGGCGGCGATCTTGCGGATGGCGGCGGACAACTCCTCGTGGGTCAGCTTGCCCGGATGGTACTTTCGCACAATGCCTTTCCGGTCCACCAGGACCAGTGTCGGCGTGGTGGAGGCGCCGTAGCGGGTGAAGGTCGCCTCATCGACGATGACCGGCATCTCCGGGAGCATGGCGTAGTGTTCCTTGACCACCTGATCAATCCAGCCGCGCTCCACTGCGGGCGTGGCGTCTTCGCCACGGGCGGCGTAACCGTAGAGCTTGGTGGGTCCGACCACGTGGAATCCCGCCTGGCCGAACTCCTCGCGCAGCCGCGCCAGAATAGGCGCCTGCGCCTTGCAGTCTCCGCACCAGTGGGCCCAGAGGAACACCAGTGTGATCTTTCCGATAAACGGATTCTTGCCGGCAATCAGCGGCGCGGGCTGCCCTTCCAGTGTCAGGAGATTCAGGTTCTTCTGCATCCGCGTGCGGATGGACGTTTGCCCATACGTCTGAAACTCCGCCTGGAGAAACGCGACGGCTTCGCTGCGGCGTCCGGTGGCGGCCAGTGCTTGCGCCTGCACCTCCTGGGAAGCGCCAAAGGCGATCGGCAAACGCTTTTCCTGGTCCATCGGCCGCTTTTTCAACTCGGCTAACGCCATTTCACGCGTCTTCGAAGCGTAGTCGAGCGCCTTGTCATACAGCTTGTTGTTCAAAGCGCCCCGGCCCAGCCAGGAATGCGCTTCCAGCCACTCCGAGGGGTCGCCCCCACGGGCCTGCTCCAGCAGTTTCTCCGCGGCGGCGAATTCGCCCTTGTTGGCTAAGCCCCGGACGTCGGGTACCAAGGCGGCAGCCAGCGGGAGCGACAACAGCAGCAAGGCAAGGCAGTGCATGCCCTATTCTCACATTCACGATGACAACCCGGGAGAAATCCGAAGGCCCGTCGCCACCTTCCTTTTCAGAGCACGATGACGTTGGACCTCCGGGCGATTGGGACGCAACTGGCAGACGAGTGGCTGTTTCTCGTCTATCTTGCCCTCGTCGCGATCTTCTCGACGCAGTTTCTGCGCCGGATGCGGCAGACGGAGCGGCGCCAAAGCCGCATCCTGCGGCGGATTGACCGGCGAGTGCAACAGATGGCTACCGCGCCAGGGCCGGCAACTCCACATCGTCGGAAACGTAGGCCTTCAGCTCGGTATTCCGTGGGACGTTGATTTCCTTCCCCTTCTTGATCAGGCCGATCGGTCCGAACAGAACCGTCAGCACGACCGCCGTGCCGGTCCGCGACTCGCCCTCGCGCCCGCGTGTGCCGCGAATGCGAATCTTCTGATCGCCGGCGCGTAGGTACTCCAGGCGGATATTCAGTTCGCCGGGACGGCCCATCATTCCGGCGCGCTTCGCATTTGAGACGGAGCCGACCGCCTTGTCGCCCCGTCGTGCGACGACGACGCCATCGACGGTGACGTCTTCATCAAGGATCAGGTCTACCGGGTCGCCTTCCGTGGCGGTTTTCGAACTGATGTCCTGAGCGAAGCGAAGCCGGAGTTCGGTTCCTTCGCGCAGTTTGGCGGCGGATGCGAGGCTCGCTGCGGCGGCCAGCAAAAGGGTGAGTCTGGTAAGGGTCATGGGTTGCTCCGGAGACAACATGGAGAACCCGGCGGCGGTGTTTCGATCAGGTCAAAAGAAATCCGCCGTCCACGACGACCGTCTGGCCGGTGAGGTAGGACGCCTCGCCACTGGCGAGCAGGACCGCGACTTCGGCAATCTCGGAAGGCTGGCCCAGATGCTGGATGGGCTGCCGGGCGAGGAAGCGCTGTTGGCCTTCGTCCGTCTTCCAGAAGAACTCGCTCAGCTGCGTTTGGATCAAGCCCGGCGCAATCGCATTCACGCGGACACCCTTCGGCCCAAACTCCAGCGCGTAGGACTTCGTCATCATGATCAGCGCCGCCTTGGTCATGGAGTACAGCAGGCTCTCATACTGCGGCCGGATGCCCGCCACGGAGGCGATGTTGATCACAGAGCCGTGGCCGCGCCGGCACATGCCTGCCGCCACGCCGCGCGTCAGCCGGTAGACGCTTTTCAGGTTGACGTCCACCATCTTGTCGAACTGGGCGTCGTCGAAGGTCAGGCAGGGTCCCTGGGCGATGTTGGTGGCGGCGTTGTTCACCAGGATGTCGACGCGGCCGAAACGGGACTCGGTCGCGGCAACCAGCCGGTCAATGTCCTCGGCGCGGCCGACGTGGCAGGCGTGCGGGATCACCCGCTCGCCCAATTCCGCGGCCACCGCGTCGAGCGTGTCCTGCTTGCGCCCGCAGATCACCGCAGTGGCACCTTCGCGCACAAACGCGGCGGCGATCGCCTTGCCAATGCCGCGGCTGGCGCCGGTCACGATGGCGATCTGATCGCGCAGTCTCACGCCAGGAGCCTCTTGGTGTAGGCCACGCTCGCTTCCAGATCGGCGCGCTCCCGGGCAGCCTGCTCCTCTTTCGACGAGGCCTGGTAGGAGAACGGCTTGCCCTGTTCCGCAATGGCCAGGAAGCGCGCGAAGCTCCAGGCCGGAATGCCCTTGTAGTTGTTCCAGAACGCGGGATCGTAGATGGCGTACTCCCGGGGCGGAATGCAGATGATCTCCATCGACAGCGCCTTGCCCGGGCAGAGTTGCCGGTAGCGCGCCACCCACTGGTCGATTCCGACGTTGCCTTCGCCCATGCGGGTCCAGGCGACGGCGATTCCCTTCGGCGTGCGCCACACGGCGGAATCCCGCACGTGGCTCGTCAGGACGTACGGCGCGAGAACTTCGAGCGTCTCGTGCGGATCTTCCAGCGTCCAGAGCGGATTGCCGGAATCGACAACGGCGCCGACAAACTCCTTCCCGGCGGCCTCGATCAGCTGCTTCAGTTCGCGGCCCTGCATATCGCCGGCGTGGTTTTCGATGGCGATTTTGACCTGATTGTCCGTGGCGAGCGAACGGACGGAGCGCAGCGTGGCGACAATCCCGTCGAAGTGGCGCTCCGGCGGGCGGTCTTCGGCCGCGCCAAGAAAGCAGCGCACAATCGGCGAACCCAGCGCCCGGGCTGCCCCGATCATCCGTCCCAACTGCTGCGCGGCGCTGCCCTTTGACCGGTCAAAGCGCTTGGAAGTCTCGCAGATCGACGACATTCCCGCCTCGATCGCCACGCCGAGCTTGTCGGCATGCTCCTTCACCTTGCGCAGGTGGGCGGCGTCATCCACGTTCCCGAGAAAGCGCGCCTCGGAGAAGTGCACCACCTTGGCGCCGAGCCTGGCGCTGTAGTCCAGGTACTCGAATGGTGAGTAGCCGGACGACCGGATGCTGAACAGATCAATTCCCAAAGGGGTGGTGGAGGTAGCCATGGCAAGGGGCGCGGCCGCGGAGGCGGCGGTGAACTCACGTCGGCGCATACCCGGATATCGTACATGCAGCCGACGCAAACCGCGAGCGGATGCCGGGCGTCTGGCACGATTTTCGCTTGACACGGAATCCACAAGACCCTATTGTCAATCTAGTTAGTAGGCTATGAAACCTCTTCTGCTTGGCACTCTTCTGGCGGTGGTGGCCGCCGCCGAAACCGCGCCGCTGTCCGGACTGTGGGACGCGACGGTAAAGGTGAACGACGTCGAGATCCCGTTCCGGATCGAGATTGCATCCGCGGGCCAGGCGGCCAGTGGCGCTTTCTTCAACGGCGAGGAGCGTGTGCCATCGACCGGCGGCACCTTCGATGGCGCAACTCTGCTCCTTCGTTTCGATCACTACGCCACAAAGCTGGAGGCGAAGCTCGAAAATGGTGTCTTGACAGGCACTTACGGGCGTCCGTCGCGACAGTACGTGTTCCAGGCCAAGCGCTTTGTTCCGTCGCCGCTGACGAAAGAAGACGTTCCGGCGATTGCGGGCAACTGGGTAATTCCGACCAAAAGCAGCAAGGGCGAGAATGCGTGGCGGCTGATTGTGCGACAGTCCGGCGCGGAGGTGACGGCGGCGATTCTACGAGTGGATGGAGACACGGGTGCGCTGAGCGGTACGTTCCGCGATGGCCGGTTCCTGTTGAGCCACTTTTCCGGAGCGCGGCCCAGCCTGCTGGAGGTCAAGGCGCTGCCCGACGGGACGCTCGAGATTGTCCAGAATGGCAAGACGAAACTGACCGCCTTGCGTGCGACCGAAGCGGTGGCGAAAGGGCTGCCGGAACCGGCGGACCCGTCGCGGCACACCGGCGTGAAGGACCCGACGGAGGTGTTCCGCTTTTCCGGCAAGGACTTACAGGGAAACGTCGTGAACGAAACGGACGCGCGGTTTCAGGGTAAGGTCGTCATTGTTGCCGTCGGCGGTACCTGGTGCCCGAACTGCCATGACGAAGCGCCGTTTCTGGTCGAACTGGACCGAAAGTACCGCGCGCGGGGCCTGCAGGTGGTGAGCCTGAGCTTCGAGGAAGCGGAACAACTGGCCAATCCGACCCGGGTTCGCGCCTTCATCCAACAATATGGGATCTCCTATCCGGTCCTTCTGGGGGGAGAACAGGCCGAGGTGCACAGTGTTCTTCCGCAAGCGGTGAACCTGAATACCTGGCCGGCGAGCTTCATTCTGGGCCGCGATGGGCGGGTTCGCGCGACGCATGCGGGGTTTGCGGGCAAGGCGACCGGCGAGTTGCATGAACGGCTGAAGGCGGAGATAACGCACACGGTGGAGAAGCTGCTGGCCGAAACGGTCCAGTCGAAGCGATAATCCCACTTCTTCTCTGAGAGAGGAATCCGGGCCGCGCCACTTATCCCTCGTAAGGGATAGCGGCTATGCCTGAGACCTGGACTGAACGGCGCGCGGCGGGGATTCGAGACCCGGTTGCGCGCCTTCGCTATTTGCGGCAGGCAGCGGGGCTGAGCCGGCGGGCGCGACGCCGCTGGCCAATCGCCGTGCTGGCGAGCGCCGCCCTGTTTCTCACAAACCCCTCGCCGGCAGGGGCGCCCATTCTGCCGGCGACGGTGATGGCTTCCACAACCGCGGCGGAGAGCGTCTGGCGAGTGGAGTCCCGCAGCGGCTCTGAACTGTACTCCAACGGGCTGACCATCCATACGGAACGGACCGTGTCCAGCCGCCCGCGAACGCATCGCCCGCGCGGGATTGTCTATCACACGTCGGAAAGCCAAATCGAGGAGTTCGCTGCGGGCAACACAAGGCGGCTTTCGCTGCTGGGCGATGGACTGCTCGACTACGTGGCCCGGGAACGCTCCTACCACTACGCCATTGACCGCTTTGGCCGGGTCTCGCGGATCGTCGCCGAGGGCGACGTCGCCTTCCATGCGGGCAACAGTGCCTGGGCCGACGATTCACAGGAGTACGTCGGCCTGAACGAGTGGTTCCTGGGCGTGGTGTTTGAAACCGAGACCCGCCCCGGTGATGAGGCGGCGGTGGTTACGCCGGCGCAGACGCACGCCGCGCG
>CAYNDS010000014.1:20470-30982 GCA_964395885.1 uncultured Solibacteraceae bacterium
GGTTGACGAGGCCGCGGACAAGACCCCGGCCGAGCTGACGGAACTGCTGCGGGCTCGCTACTCCATTGCCACGGGCAACTGCGTCACCCACGCGCAGGTTTCGGTGAATCCGTCCAATTTCCGCGTGGGATGGCACACGGATTGGGCCGCCAACTTTCCTTTTGAACAGATTGGGCTGCCGGACAACTACGCGCTTCCGGTAGCTGCCATCGCGCACTTCGGCTTCGGCTACGACCCGGTCTTCTTCGCCTCCACGGGAACGAAGCTCTGGGCGGGCGTGGTTGCCGCCGAAGATCAGGTTCGCGCTGAGGCCTTGCGCCTCGGCCTTTCTTCCGCCGCGCTGAAGCAAAAGCTGCGCGCGCGTTACTCCCAACTCACTCAAACCCAAACGACGAGGACACCATGAAAGAAGTATTCGGATTAGATGTGGGCACCAGCCGCCTGGTGCTGGCGCGCCGCACCGCGGACAACTTTCTCTATGAGAGCCAGTTGAACGCGTTTGTGACGATTCCCTACGCCAAGATGACGGAGGTGGCACTGAAGAATGAGCACGTGCCGTACTCGATTGAGGGCGCGGAACTGATCATCCACGGCAATGAGTCGGCGCGCTTCGCGGATTTGCTGCAGTTGGAATCGCGCCGTCCGATGACGCGTGGATTCCTGAACAACGCGGAGCCGGAGAGCGGGCTGCGCCTGCGGCAGATGTTCCGCACCTTGCTTCCTGCCGGGTCGCAAGGGCGCGTGTACTACTCGGTTCCCGCGGCGCCTGCGGGCGAAGATGGTAGCGCGCTGACCTATCACGAGGCGACGATCCGGCAAATGCTGGCGGAACTTGGCTACGAAGCTACTCCGATCAATGAGGGTCTGGCGGTGATCTACGGAGAGCTGGCTGCCACCAACTACTCCGGGATCGGCGTGTCGTTCGGCGGCGGACTGGTGAATGTCTGCCTGGCGTATCTTTCCGTGCCTGTCGTGACGTTCGCGATTCCGAAAGGCGGCGACTTTGTCGATCAATCGACGGCAGCCGTGACCGGAGAACTGGCGACACGCGTGCGAATCGCCAAAGAAGCGGGCTTCTACTTTAACGGGTCCACCGACAAGATGCGTCAGGTGCTGACCGTCTACTACGACGACATGATCAAGACGACGGTGGCCGCGCTGCGGGAAGCGTTCCTGAACTCCAAGAACCTGCCGAAGCTGGGCCGTCCGATTCCGCTGGTGGTGGCCGGCGGGAGCGCGATGCCGAAGGGGTTCCGCGACCGGTTTGAGCGTGCGCTGAAGGAGTGCGACTTCCCGGTGAAGCTGTCCGATGTGCGGCTGGCGGCCTCTCCGCTGCACGCGACGGCGAAGGGCGCGCTTGTAGCGGCGCTGGCCGATGTGGAAGAACCTGTTGCTGCTGCCGCCGCCGCCGGTGCCTAAGGGGAACGCAACGGCCCGGACTCTCGCATACAATTTCAGGATGTCTCGTCTACAGCGCAGCCTCATCTGCGTGGTTTCGCTCGGCGCCTGGGCGCAGCCGAACTATCAGGGGGGCGGGGCTTCCGCACCCGGCGGTAAGCCGATTGTGGAGAAGATCCGCATCCTGTCCCACGTCGCCGTGCCGATGCGCGACGGTGTGAAGCTCTATGCGGACATCTACCTCCCCGCCAAGCCGGGGCGCTACCCGACGCTGGTGGTGCGGACTCCTTATGGTGTTCAGCGCGACGGCGTGCACGAGGAGATGATTCCGTTTGCCCAGAACGGCTTCGCTGTCGTGATGCAGGACAATCGCGGCCGCTATGAGTCTGACGGGCAATGGGATCCATTCCGCACCGAGGGTCGCGACGGCTACGACACGATCGAGTGGGCTGCCAAGCAGCCCTGGTCCAACGGCAAGGTGGGCAGTCAAGGCGGCAGCTACCTGGGGCACGTGCAATGGGGCGCGCTCAGCCAGCAGCCGCCGTCGCTGGTGACGGCGATTCCGCGGGTCGCCTCGACGTCGATCTATCACAACTGGGCCTATTTCGGCGGCGCCTTCCGGCTGAGCTTCAACTTCGGCTGGGGCGTTGTCCGGATGCCGCACCGGATCATGCAGCCGCAGTACTGGCACGCCTCCAACGTTGCCCCGGAGGAGTTGCGCTACGAGAACATTCTCTGGACGCTGCCGCTGTCCACCATGGACCTGGCCAGTTCCGGAACCGCGGTGAAACACTATCGCGACTGGGTGAAGCACACCAGCTACGACGACTACTGGAAAGAGATCTCCGATGAGGAGCACTTTGACCGGGTGAAGGTTCCGCTGTACACGCAGGGCGGGTGGTTTGACATCTTCCTTGCCGGTACGATCAATGGCTACACCGGCGTGCGGGCGAAAGGCTCGCCCGAAGCGAAAAAGGCGGTGAAGTTGTGGGTGGGCGCCTGGGGGCACGGTCCGAGCCAGAAGTTCGGCGAAGTGGACTTCGGCCCCACTGCCAACCGGAGCCTAGCGGAGCGGGAGCTTCGCTGGTACAACCACTACCTGAAGGGCGAAGACAACGGCATCGACAAGGAGCCGCCCGTCGAGATCTTCTACATGGGCGCGAACAAGTGGAAGGGGCATGACGATTGGCCGGTGCCGGGGACGAAGTTCACGCCGCTGTACCTGGGCAGCGGAGGCGCGGCCAACAGTCTTCGCGGCGACGGCCAGCTGAGTTGGAGCAAGCCCTCCGGCAAGCCGTCCGACAGCTACCGGTATGACCCCATGAACCCCGTGCTTTCGCTGGGCGGGAACAATTGCTGCGGAACGCCGACGCTGGCTGGCCCGTACGATCAGCGTCCGGTGGAGCGGCGCGATGATGTGCTTGTTTATTCAAGTGAGATCCTCACCGAGCCCATGGCCATCGCCGGTCCGGTGAAGATGAAGCTGCATGCGGCCACCGACGGGCCGGACACGGATTGGGTGGTGAAGCTGGTGGACGTCTACCCGAACGGCTACGCCATGAATATCGCCGAGGGCATCCTCCGCGCGCGCTTCCGCAAGGGGTTGGACAAGCCGGAACTGTTGAAGGCCAACGAAACCTACGAGTTTGAGGTGGACCTGGTGGGCACAGCCAATGTGTTCGGCAAAGGGCACCGCATCCGCGTGGACGTGACGTCCAGCCACTTTCCGCAGTTCGATCGCAATCTGAACACGGGCGAGGGGCCGGACTCGGCCAAGATCCGCGTGGCGCGGAACACGGTCTTCCATACGGCGGACCGCGCGTCCGCGATCATTCTGCCCGTGGTGCCGCTGCCCTAGCTCCTGGGATAGCGGACGTCTTCGAGAAACAGTCCGGCGGCCGGAGCCGTCCATGCGGGGACATCCCACTCCGGCCGGCCGCGATTGTCAATCAAGTCGCGAAAGTTCTCGGCCGTGATCTCGCCGAGCCCCACCTTGACCAGCGTGCCGACAAGCCGCCTGACCATGCGCCACAGATAGTGCGAGGCAACGATCCGAAACAGGATCAGGTCCTCTTCGCGCTCCACGGTGGCCGCCTCGACAACGACGATCGTGGATTCGCCTGGCTTCGCGGGATCCTTGGCGCAGAAGGCCGCAAAGTCATGCCGGCCGGCGATCCATCCGCAGGCGCGTTGCATCGCTTCGACGTCCAGCGGCGCTTTCACCCACCAGACGTACTTCTTCGAGAACGCCATCTTGCGGGTGGCGATCTGATAGAGGTACGTGCGCTGGTCAGCGTCGTGCCGGGCGTCGAAACGGGCGGTGGCCTGCTCCAGCGACAGGATGGCGATGTCGGCGGGCAGGGCATCGTTGAGCGCAGCCAACAGGTCAGCCGGTTTCGGCAGCTTGCGGGTGGGGGAGCGGAGATGAGCCACCTGCGCCGCCGCGTGCACACCGGCGTCGGTCCGGCCCGCACCCTTCAACTCCACCGGAGTGCGCAGGACGGCTTCGGCGGCTTGGCGCAACTCTCCCATTACCGTGCGCGCGTTCTTTTGTTCCTGCCAGCCGGAGTAGCGCGTGCCGTCGTATTCGAGGATAAGTTTCCAGGCGGCCACGCGCTTCAGGCCACGGCGGCGATGCAGTCGATCTCGACGCGGACATCCCGCGGCAGACGGGCTGCCTGCACCGTGGCGCGCGCGGGCGGGTGGGCCGGGAAGTACTCGGCATAGACGGCATTCATCGCCGCAAACTCGCCCATGTCGGCCAGGTACACGGTGGTCTTCAGGACCTGGGCGAAGGAGGATCCGCTGGCGGCCAGCACGGCCTTCAAATTCTCCAGCACGCGGCGCGTCTGCACGGTGATGTCGCCGTCGACAAGCGAGTTGGTGGCGGGGTCGAGCGGGATCTGACCGCTCAAGAACGCAAGCCCGTTGTGAACGACGGCCTGCGAATACGGCCCGATCGCAGCCGGCGCCTCCGCCGTGGCGATGATTTGCTTCATGCAGTTGAGTGTAGTGTGCCGAGGCCGGCTTAGGCGCGCGCCAGGTCCGCCGCGTGGGTCTGGATCTTGCGAATCGCGGCGGCGATCTGCTCCATGCCCTGGGGTGTGTCGAGCAGCATGGTCTGTGTGAACCAGACCGCCTCCCGGCAGAGCCGGTCGTTGACCGGGCAGCGATTGCGCTCCTCCCACTCGCGCAGGCGCTTGGCGCCATAGACGCGTTGATAGCCGCGGGACTGCATCACGGTCTTGAGGAACGGTTCCCGATTGAGGGGCGAATAGCCGCTGGAGCAGGGCACGCCCTCGGCGGCCAGGGCCTTCAGGAACTTCGCTCGCGAGAGTCCGGCAAAGGCCTTCTCGTCGTAGCGAAACATATACAAGTGCCACGCGTTTCGTGTACAGCCGGCCGTGATCCGCTGCGGGGCGATGCCGGGAATATCCTTCAACAGCGCCGTCAGCCTGGCCGCGTTGTCGTCCCGCAGGCGGGCCTGATCTTCGAGACGCGTCATCTGCGCCAAAAGCAGCGCGGCCTGAAACTCCGTCAGCCGCAGGTTGGCGCCGTTCAGTTCGTAGCTGAAGCTGGCCGTCATCACCTTGCGGGTGCGGCCGTTGTTGTGGAAGGTGAACAGCTTCTCGATCAGGGCATCGTCATTGGTCACGACGGCGCCGCCTTCCCCGGAGTTCAGATTCTTCGACGCCTGGAAGCTGAAGCATCCCATGGTGCCCAGCGTGCCCACCTTCTTGCCGCGCCATTCGCCCAGGTGCGCCTGGCAGGCGTCTTCCACCAGGGGCAGATTGCGGCGTTTGGCGACATCCATCGCCTTGTCCAGGTCAAAGGAGGCGCCGCCCAAATGAACCGGCATCAGTGCGACCGTCTGAGGTGTGATCGCCGCTTCCAGTTTTGAAACGTCCATCTGGAACGTCTCAAGGTCGCTGTCGACGAACACCGGCAGGGCGTGCTGCAGCAGCACGGCGTTCACGGTCGCGATGAAGGTATAGGGCGGAACGATCACTTCGTCGCCCGCACCAACACCCAGGGCGTTCAATGACGTGATCAGGGCGCTGGTGCCATTGGCTACCGCCAGGCAATGCTTGGCCCCGGTCAGCGCGGCGTACTTCGCTTCAAACTGTTCGGCCATCTTGCCGCCGCCGCGTCCCCATCGGCCGGAGCGGAGCACGCCAACAATCTCCCGCTCTTCCAACTCGCTGATCTTCGGCCAGCCGGGCCATTTCTCCTTGCGGACCGGCTCACCGCCGAGAGAAGCGGGCTTTCCGGACACGGAAACGGCAAGCGGGGCGGCGGCGGCCGCGGCAACGGCCGTGCGGCGGGTGATCATGTGATGCATGGTATCGCCTCGCGCCGCGCCGCTGTCCGCACTGCATGCCGAGATCGTCCAGTGCCGCCGTTGCCCACGTCTGGTGGAGCATCGGGAAACGGTGGCACGCGACAAACGGCGCGCCTATCGCGACCAGGAATACTGGGGCCGTCCCGTACCCGGCTTCGGCGACCCGAACGCCAGGTTACTGATTGTCGGCCTGGCGCCGGGGGCGCACGGAGCGAATCGCACCGGACGCGTCTTCACCGGTGATCGCAGCGGCGAGTTTCTCTATCGAGCCCTGTATGAAGCCGGGTTTGCGAATCAGCCGGACAGCACGCATCGCGACGACGGGCTGCGACTGACGGACTGCTACATCACCTCGCCGGTCCGCTGCGCGCCGCCTGCCAACAAGCCGACGCCGGAAGAGATCGCCACCTGCAGCGCCACGTTTCTGGACCGTGAACTGTTCCTGCTGCCGAAGATTCGCGTCGTGCTGGTCTTGGGCCGAATCGCGCTGGAGGGGTACCGGCGCGTCCGCGGGCTACCGCCTCTGGCCTTCGCACACGGCTTGCGGCACGACACCGCGCCCCCGATTGTATGCAGCTATCACGTCAGCCAGCAGAACACGCAAACAGGGCGGCTGACACAGGCGATGTTTGCCCAGGTGCTCCAGACGGCCCGCCGGATTGTGATGGAATCTTAAGATGCGTGCCATTGCCCTGTTGCTCGTCACCGCTCAGGTCCAATGGGCTTGGGTGCAGCCGAAGGAGTTCGCCTCTGTCAATGCGCGGAAGAGCTTCTGGGCGTTCCAGAAGATCGTACGGCCGGAGGTCCCGCAATCCGGATCCCGCTGGGTGAAGAATCCGATCGACGCATTCCTGCTCGAAGCGATGAACGCGCAAGGACTGTCGCCCTCGCCGGAGTTAGCGAAAGCCGCGCTCATCCGCCGCGTCACGCTGGACGTCACGGGACTTCCGCCTACGCCGGACGAGGTTTCGCGCTTTGTCGCTGACCGCGCGCCGGACGCCTATGAGCGCCTGGTGGACCGCCTCATGGCCTCTCCCGCCTATGGCGAGCGTTGGGCGCAGCGCTGGCTGGACGTGGTGCGCTACGCCGATACCAACGGGTTTGAGTTGGATGCCGAGCGTGTGCACGCCTGGCGCTATCGCGACTATGTGATCCGCAGCTTCAATCAGAACAAGCGCTTCGATCAGTTCGTGAAGGAGCAGGTGGCGGGCGACGAACTGTGGCCCGGCGCCGCCGAGGCGCACATCGCCACCGGTTTTCTGCGCGCGGGTCCGCAGCACATCGTCGGCGGGAACCAGGACGAAGAGATGAACCGCCAGGAAGTGCTGATCGAGATGACACACTCCGTGGGCGCGGGTCTTCTGGCAATGACGGTGAATTGCGCGCGTTGCCACAATCACAAGTTCGATCCGATTCTGCAAGCCGACTACTATCGGCTCCAGGCGGTGTTTTCGCCCGCGCAGGATGCGGAAGTCGATCTGGCGTCGCCTCTCGAAAAGGCGGCGCACGCCCTGGACCGCGTCGAGTACGAAAGCCGCATCCGTCCGATCGAGGCGGCGATCAAAGCCATCGAAAAGCCGTATCGGGAACGGCTGCGCGCGCTGAAGCGTGAGCAGTTGCCGCCGGACCTGAAGGCGGTGTTGGCCATCCCTGCCAACCAGCGCACGCCGGAGCAGAAGATCCTGGCGAAGAATGCCGAGGACCAGTCCAATCCCGCGTGGGACGAGGTGCTTGCCACGTTGACGCCGGAAGATACGGCGAAGCGAAAAGCGCTGCGCGTTCGTCTGCACGAGATCGAGCTGGATGAGCCGGAGCCGCCGGCGCGCGCCTACGGCGTCCGCAATACGCCGCAGCCGCCGCCCACACACATCCTGAAGGTCGGCGATCACAAGATGAAACTGGGGCAGGTGGAGCCGGGTGTTCCGCTGGTGCTTGCCCTCGCCAAGGGCGAAAGCGGACGTGGCGAGTTGACCACTCAGCCGGAGGGGCGCCGCGCCGAACTCGCGCAATGGCTGGCATCGCCCGATCATCCGCTCGTCCCGCGCGTGTTCGTGAACCGGATGTGGCATTTCCGCATGGGCGCCGGACTGGTGCGGACGCCGAATGATTTCGGTACGCTCGGTGAACGTCCGACGAATCCAAAGCTTCTCGACTGGCTCGCCAGTGAGTTCGTCGCAAGCGGCTTCGACATCAAGGCCATCGACCGCCTGATTCTCACCTCCTCCGCCTACCGCCAATCTCCGGCGCTGGACGAAGCCAAGGCGAAGATGGATCCGGAGAACAAGCTGTACTGGCGGGCGCATCGCCGCCGGATGGAAGCCGAGATGATCCGCGATGCGGTGCTGTCGGTGTCCGGGCAACTGAACTCGAAGATGTATGGCCGCCCGGTACGGGTGCCCATCGAGCAGGAAGTCTACGACATCATCTTCACGGAGTATGAAACGGACAATCTGTGGCCGCTGCCGAAAGACCGTTCGGAGATCTATCGCCGCACCATCTACCTGCTGAACAAGCGAACCGTGCGGCTGCCGATGCTGGCGAACTTCGATCAACCAGACACGATGTCCTCGTGTCCGCAGCGGCCTGCCTCAACGCACGCTCTGCAGGCGCTGAGCCTGATGAATTCGGACTTCATGAATGAATCCGCACGGGTGTTCGCGGCGCGGCTGGACAAGTCTGACCCTGTGGGACACGCGTATCGCCTGACGCTTTCGCGTGAGCCAAGTGCCGAGGAGCGGGCCATGACCAAGGACTTTCTTGAGAAGGGAGGCAAGCTGGACGAGTTCGCTCTCGCCCTGCTGAACCGCAATGAGTTCGTATACCTCCCCTAACGCCCCGCGGGGCTGCGGACGGCAAAGCAGCCGCCGCGATGTGCTGCGAGCATCGGCGCATGGCTTTGGCGCGCTGGCGCTGGAGTGGCTTCTCTCGCGTGACGCAAACGCGGCGCCCCGGCTGAATCCGCTGGCTGCGAAAGCGCCGCATCTGCCGGCGAAAGCCAAGTCCGTCATTTTCCTGTTCATGGTGGGCGCGCCGGGCCAGATGGACACCTTCGATCCGAAGCCGGCGCTGAAGAAGTACGAAGGGCAGCCGTTGCCGGCCAGTTTCGGCAAGATCCAGAGCCAGTTCACCGACGGCTCGCAGCCGATCTTCGCTTCACCGTTCGAGTTCCGCCAGCATGGGCAATGCGGGGCGCCGGTCAGCGATCTGTTTCCGCACATGGCGAAACACGTCGACGACATCTGCTTCATCCGCAGCTTTTACAGCGAGAGTGTCGTGCACGCCCCAGCGATGTATCAGTCCTTCACGGGGCGCATCCTGATGGGCTATCCGAGCATGGGCTCGTGGATCACGTACGGGCTGGGTTCCGAGTCAGACAATCTGCCGGCCTACGTGGTGATGCCGCAGCCGGAGGGCACGCCGGAAGGTGGGCCACCCTGTTGGGGCTCCGCGTTTCTTCCTGCCGTGTACCAGGGCACGCTGTTGAAAGGCGGTGCCAACCCGATTCTGCACTTGCAGTCGGAACGGTCCCGGGAGCGGCAGCGGGCGACCCTCGACCTGTTGCAGAAGATGAATGACCTCGACACGCAGCCGGCCGATACGGAGATGGCGGCACGCATTGCCAGCTATGAACTCGCCTTCCGGATGCAGGCGCATGCCCCGGAAGCGGTGGACTTGACGCGCGAGTCTCCGGAGACCAAGAAGCTGTACGGCTTGGATCAGAAGGAGACGATGGAGTTCGGCACGCGCTGTCTGCTGGCCCGCAGGATGGTGGAGCGGGGTGTTCGCTTCGTGCAGATCTATTCCGGCGGGGGTCCGGTCAGCGTGCAGTGGGACGCGCACAAGGATCTGGTGCAGAATCACCGCAAGATGGCGGGCATGACGGATCAGCCGATCGCGGCGTTGCTGCAGGACTTGAAGGCGCGCGGTCTGCTGGATTCCACGCTGGTGATCTGGGGCAGCGAATTTGGGCGGCTGCCGATGTCACAGTCCGGCAACGGGCGCGACCACAATGCTCACGGGTTCACGATGTGGATGGCGGGGGGCGGCGTGAAGGGCGGCCAAACCATCGGGCAGACCGACGATTTCGGCCTGTACGGCGTGGGTGAGCGGTATCACATGCGAGACTTCCATGCCACCGTATTGCGAGCTGTCGGCCTTGACCAGCATAAGCTCTGGTATCTGCATAACGGCCGCCACGAGAAGCTGACGGACTTCGGCGGCAAGGTGATTGAGCAGGTGTTCGCGTGACCCGGCGTGTCGTCCTCAGCCTGCCGTTCGGACTGGCTTTTGCCGGACAGCGCCATCGTGACCGTCTCTGGTCTCTCGCCAAGCCGATCTACGAAAAGACTTTGGCGCATCCCTTTCTGCGCGGGTTGGGCGACGGGAGCTTGCCGATGGAGAAGTTTCGCTTCTACATGCTGCAGGATGCCCTCTACCTGGGCAAGTATGCCAAGGCGCTGAGCGTGCTCGCCTCCAAGGCGCCGAACGAGAATCTGGCGATGTTCTTCAACAACGGCGCCATCAACTGCATCAAGACGGAACGCAAGCTGCACGAGACTTATTTCGAAAAGGCCGACCTGGGCCGGACGCGGATGTCGCCGACCAACGTGGCCTACTGCAACCATCTGCTGGCAACGGTCTACGCCGGTTCGTTCGCGGATGGCTTGGCCGCTGTGGCGCCCTGTTACTGGATCTACGCGGAAGTCGGCAAGGAATTGAAGAAGCGCGGATCGAGATCGAATGCTTATCAACGCTGGATCGATCAGTACGCG